>JBJOOU010000252.1:0-33517 GCA_046051105.1 Bacteroidota bacterium | reverse complement strand
ACAGATGTTCTGAAACAAGAAATTATCCGCGACAAAAAAGCAGAATTGATTATTAAAGAGTTTGCTGGCAAATTGGGTTCAAATCCTTCTTTGGAAGCTTTGGCAGCCTCATTGAAAGATTCTGTAAAAGTGGCTAAGGCTGTCAACTTTGCTTCTTATCAATTTGGAGTTGCTGGCTTTGAACCTTCTGTTATCGGAAAATCAAGTGTTGTGGAATTGAACAAAGTTTCAGCTCCAATCAAAGGAAATAATGGTGTGTATGTAATTCGTACCTCTAACAAAATGGTGAATCCGCAACCTTTCGACGTGAAAATGGAAAAAATGCAGTTGAATGGAAGAATGGGTTATTCTTTGCCTTACATGATTGTTCAGGATATGCGTGATAAGTCAGATCTTGTTGATAATCGTTTGAACTTCTTCTAATTGAACCTAAGGTAATACAGATATAGGAAAACGGAATGATTCACATCATTCCGTTTTCTTTTTATCACAAGTTTGAGTACCTTTGTAAGTATTAAATTAAAGTAAAAAAATACATTTTCCACTCTTTATTACTGATGAATTCCGGTTGTTTTCTGAATAGAACTAAATATCTTTTCTTCTTTTTAATTTGCTTCGCGCAAGGGATATGGGCACAACGAACTTTGGAGTCGCAAATTGCAGATTCATTGACTGCTATAGCCAATAAATATACATTTGTTGGAAAAATGAAATTGCAGAACGTTGTCATTAATCCAAAGAATTCAAGCATTGTTGTAACAGCGTCGCCTTTTTTGGCTTACATGCCTTTCCGGGCTGATAATGTGGATCGAATTTACAAAGCAATACGGCAAATTACGGCTGATAAATATCCGGGCTATAGCATTAGTTGTCTTTCAGATGGAAAACCAATCGAAGACCTCGTCCCAAATTATTATCGTTCAGGACCGCTGGATACATCGCGTATTTTTTCCAGTCCCCGACTCCCTCATCCTCTGGTAACTGATCTTTCAAGGCCTTACGATATAAGCAGCGGATTGCTGAATCGGCACATAGCGCTCTGGCAAAGTCATGGTAAATATTATGATCAGAAAAGATCGCGCTGGACCTGGCAACGGTCGCATTTGTTTCAAACGGTTGAGGATTTGTATACGCAATCCTTTGTGTTGCCTTTTTTGGTACCAATGTTGGAGAATGCTGGTGCCAATGTATTATTGCCCCGCGAGCGGGATACTCAACTACACGAAGTGATTGTTGATAATGATTCAAATGCTACGGCAAGTAAAGAGTCGAAATTCAGAGAGAAAAATAATCGAAAGGCATGGACGACTTTGCCCATGGGATTTGCTAATTTGCAACGCTTATATCTGCATGGCGAAAACCCTTTTTTGCTGGGTACCTACAAAGGGATAGAAGCTGTCAGTGAAAAATCTGAGCTAAGTACCATTGAGTGGGTGCCCGACATCCCTGCAGATGGTAAATATGCTGTTTATATTTCTTATAAATCATTGCCAAATAGTGCTACCGACGTTCATTACACAGTCTATCATAAGGGTCAGAAAAATGAATTTCTGGTGAATCAAAGCATGGGTGGAGGTACCTGGATTTATTTGGGACATTTCTATTTCGACAAAGGGCGGAACAATAAAAACCGCATAGTGCTGTCAAATCTGAGTGCCGAAGATGGGAAAGTGATTACTGCTGATGCCGTGAAAATTGGTGGAGGTATGGGCAATATGGCCAGAGCACGTTTTGTTGAGCCTGCGATTGTAGTCCCTGCATTGCCAACGGATTCATCCTCAGTAGTGCAAGTTGTTACAGAAACCAAGCCGACAGTTGTGTATACGCCGGCAGTGAGTAGTTATCCCCGATATGTGGAAGGTGCCAGATACTGGTTGCAATGGGCGGGAGTGCCTGATAGTGTGTACAGCCGAACACGAGGAAAAGATGATTACTCGGATGATTTCCAGTCACGTGGTTTTTGGGTGAATTATATAGCTGGTGGTTCTGTTGTTAATCCATCGGCCGCAGGTTTAAAAATTCCAATTGACCTTGCTTTTGCATTTCATAGCGATGCCGGGCTAACAAATAGTGACTCTATAATCGGCACATTAGCGATAAATACGATCCCAAATACCTGGGGAAGTATGCAGTTTCAGAACGGAACCTCCAGATGGGCATCACGCGACCTGGCAGATATCGTTCAAACTCAAATAGTGACGGATGTTCAAAAGAAATTTGCACCCGAATGGACGCGCCGTGGGATGTGGGATAAATCATACAGCGAAGCGCGAGTGCCTGAAGTGCCTACAATGTTGTTGGAGCTATTGTCTCATCAAAATTTTGCCGATATGCGCTATGGACTGGATCCTCGATTCCGTTTTGCAGTGAGTCGTGCCATTTATAAGGGAATGTTACGTTATCTTTCTACAGCTTCGCAACAGCCCTATATCGTTCAACCATTGCCAGTGGAGCAGTTTAGCTGTCATTTTGTTGCTAAGAATAAAGTGCAACTGCACTGGGAGGCTGTGGTTGATTCGCTCGAACCAACAGCGGAGCCAGAGCAATACCGACTGTATACTAAAGTGGATGACGGAGATTTTGATAATGGTATGATGTTGCATTCAAACACCGCCATCGCTACATTGGAAACAGGTAAAATTTATAGTTTCAAAGTTGTGGCTGTCAATAAAGGTGGGCAAAGTTTTCCGTCGGAAGTGCTATCGGCCTACAAAGCTCCGGTTGAAAAGGGGCAGGTTCTGATTGTGAATGCTTTTGATCGGCTAAGTGCTCCTGTTGGTTTTGAAAGAGATACTACTGATGCAGCTTATGCAAAACGTGATCCGGGAGTTGCTTATCAGGCAGACATTTCCTATGTAGGAAAACCTAAGGAGTTTAAGCTGAAAGTGCCATCGATTAGGAATGCAGACCAAATAGCTGATACCATTATCGATACAGAAACGATGCAGATTGCCGGGAATACCTTTGATTATCCTTATGTACATGGAAAAGCTATAAAGGCTGCGGGCTATTCTTTTGCTTCAGTGAGTGCCAAGGCGCTCACAAGTGGATATGTGGATTTAACTTCGGTTAAGAATATTGATCTTATATTGGGTAAACAAAAGCAAACATTCATTGGAAATGCTAAAAAGGCAGCTGAATTTAAAACTTTTCCACTAGATTTGCAGCGTGTCATCGAGAGCTTTTGTAGCAAGGGTGGTAATGTCCTGCTAAGTGGTGCTTTTGTTGGTTCTGATGCGTTGATTAACGATGTTTCCGGTAAGAATAAAAGGTTTGCTGAAAACGTGCTTCATTTTAAATGCCCTGGTGTAGTTTATACGCCTGCTGCTGATCTTGAAGTGGTGGATACATCTTTGAAACTGTTTCGACAACTGGATATGAGTTTTTATAATCAACCCAACTCGGAGCGATACTATTTGGAGTCGGTAGATGTATTGGAACCCATTAATAAACAAAGTAGCAGCATTTGCAGATATGCATCGAGCAAAATGAGTGCGGGGGTGGCATACAATGGTAAGTATAAAGTATGTTCATTTGGCTTCCCGTTAGAAACAATACAGAATGAAAAGGATTTGTCCGCTATAATACATGATGTCCTGCAATTCTTTAGTATCACGAAATAAGTTGTTATCTTAGCACCGAAACAGTAAAATTGAATATAATACAAGTATAGATAGTATGGAAAACGAAAAGATTATTATAGGTATCACTCATGGTGACATCAATGGCATTGGATACGAAGTAATTCTCAAAACCCTTGCTGAGCCACGTGTGTTGGATAGTATTGTTCCGGTGATATATGGATCTTCGAAAGTGGCTGGTTATCATCGTAAAAACCTCGATATTCAGGGACTGAATTTGAATGCAATCAATTCAATTGAAGAGATAAATACGAAACGCATCAATATTATTAATTGCGTTGATGACGATTTGAAGGTAGAAGTGGGTACCTCCACCGAAGAAGCAGGTAAAGCTGCCTTGATTGCATTGCAAAGAGCAACTGCTGATTTGAAAAGCGGTGCATTGCAAGCAGTGGTAACAGCGCCGATTAATAAGAAAAACATCCAATCGCCGGATTTTAAATTTCCCGGTCATACAGAGTATTTTGAACAGAATTTTGGCGACCAAAACTCACCTGCTTTGATGATGCTGGTAAATGATGTGATGAGAGTGGCGGTGGTTACAGGTCATATTCCGGTGGATAAAGTGGCATCGGCATTGTCTGAAAAGCTGATTCTTGATAAGCTGACAGTGCTAAATCAGTCTTTGAAAAAGGATTTTTCAATTGTACGTCCACGCATTGCAGTGTTAGGATTGAATCCACATGCGGGCGATGACGGGGTTTTGGGAAGCCAGGAGGCTGATGTGATCACTCCAGCGATAAAAGCGGCTTCAAAGGCTGGTATTGTAGCTGTGGGGCCTTATCCGGCAGATGGCTTTTTCGGTTCGGGCAATTTCAATAAGTTTGATGCCGTGTTGGCAATGTACCACGATCAGGGTTTGATACCCTTCAAAACTGTTTCGATGGATACAGGTGTGAATTTTACAGCCGGTTTGTCCATCGTAAGAACATCTCCCGATCATGGCACTGCTTATGACATTGCTGGTAAAAACATCGCCTCGGAGGAGTCGTTCCGTCAGGCCTTGTATATGGCCTATGATATTTACAAAAGCCGGGAGTGGAATAAAGAGATTTCGGCCAATCCATTAAAAATTGAACCCAGACAGGAGCGTCCTGAAAGAGGACCTAAAATTGAATAATGGGTTTCATAAAGTTGTAGCGTCCGTATCCGTTCATTCGGATACGGATTTTTTTATGTTTTTTTTAGACGAAATACAATATATAAAAAACTGTGGCGTTAATTTTATACAATCAGATACAAGAGAAAATCACAGAACTCCGAAACAAAAACGTTGCAACGGCGGAACAATCTGGTTTAATCTGAATATAGGGAATAACATCTGGCAGCCGATGGGCTGAGGGTCGATACGAGATTATTATGCCGGCGCGGCGTACATTCATTTCGGTTTTAGATGACGTTTTACATGCCAACAACGGGCTTCCACCCTGACCCGGACATTGGTAGGTAACTGAGCGTTTACTTCCGGAAGCAGGTTCAGCTACAAACGATATAAATGTCACTCCGTTTATATAATAATCTTATAGCGATACTTCGAACTGAAGTTGTCGGATGTTTCTTATAAAAAAATCCTCTGCTGATGGTCATTGTCAGCAGAGGATTTTTAATACATAAATATGTCGGATTACCAGATTTGTACGCGTTCGTTGTCTGCCCGCCACATTTTGTCACCCTTCTTCACTCCAAATGCTTCGTAAAATTCAGGCAGGTTGGCCAACGGACCTAAAACACGCCATTGGGCCGGCGAATGTTCGTCCGTTTTTACCTGAGTGCTGATACCTTCGGGGCGCATATTTACCATCCATGCGAGCGCATATCCAAGAAAATAGCGCTGAGTAGGCGTAAGGCCGGCTATTTTTTCGTTCTTTTTATATTGTTCAGTCTTTTTGAATGCTTCCAGTCCCATCATTACGCCACCAAGATCGGCTATGTTTTCGCCCTGAGTAAGTTCTCCATTGATGTGCAGATTATCAACCGTTACAAAGTCATTGAATTGCTTTACAATCATTTTGGTTTTTGCACCAAAGCGTTTGCTATCCTCGGCTGTCCACCAGTTTTGAAGATTCCCTTTTTCGTCGAACTTACATCCCTGATCATCAAATCCATGTGTCAGCTCATGCCCAAAAGTACTGCCTCCAATTACTGCATACAGGATCGCATCATCAGCCATTCTTCCTTCGTAGCCCGGAACGATGATGTTGCAGCCCGGAATTACAATTTCGTTGTTGGATGGATTGTAATATGCATTGTAGGTTTGCGGATACATCGACCATTCGGTACGATCTACAGGTTTCCCATACTGACTTATCATATAATTGTATCCCCATACATTGGCATTCATTACATTGCGGACATACGAATTTTTGTCAATTTGTAACTTGCTCATATCTTTCCATTTGTCGGGATATCCTACTTTCATAATTACTGCATTTAGCTTTTTTAAAGCCTTCTGTTTCGTTTCCGGACTCATCCAGTCAAGTTTCTGAATACGTTCAGCAAATACTTCTTTGATAGCTTTGCCTATTTCAAGCAATTTTTCTTTGGTACCTTCTGGTAAGTATTCTTTTACATACACTTCGCCAATCAATTCGCCTAAACTACCATTTGTTTGTTCTACCACACGTTTCCATCTAGGTTTTGGCTGCTCAACACCTCTGAGTACCACATCGTAGAAATCAAAACCGGCTTTAAATGTTTTGTCGTCAAGATAATCAGTCAATCCATTTACCAGGTGAAATTTCAGATAGTCTTTTCTGCTTTCAAGGCTGTACGTTTTCATGATACCGTTTAGTGATGTCAGGAACTCAGGCTGGCCAACGATGATGCTGTCTATTTTGCTAAGACCGCTTTCGTGAGTAAATACCTCCCAATTAATGGCTGGAGTCATAGACTTTAACTGATCAGGAGTCACCTTCGTGTAGTTGGATAATGGGTCACGGGTGTCTTCTTTCTTGCGGGATGCTTTCGCTAAATCTGTTTCCAATTGCATCAATGTTTGTGCCGTCTGCTGGGCTTTAGCGCCATCATATCCTATGATTTGGAATATCGTAGTCACATATCTGAGGAATTTAGCTCTTATTTCTTTTGATTTTGCATCTGTATCAAGATAATAGGAGCGATCAGGTAGGCTTAAACCACTTTGGCAGATGTGGAGGGCATTCTTGCTGCTCATTTTCTCATCTTGCGCCACATAGAATCCAAAAAAAGCTGATGAAGCCAACTTTTGCACTTTAGCTGTTTGCAAGATTAACTCCTGTTCTGTTTTTACACGGTCGATAGTTGAGAGTTCTGGTTTTAGATCTGCAATTCCTTTTTTGTTGATAGCAGCACTGTCCATTCCCGAGCTGTAGAAATCTCCGATTTTCTGTTTGTTACTGCCTTTTTCATTATCGGCACTTGTTGCAGAGCTTGTGCAGATGGTTTTTACTTGCTCGTTGATAGTGTCCTGTATTAATTGCCAGATGCCATTGCTCTGTTCGCTAGCCTTGATCGGGTTTTGTTTAAACCATTTGCCATTGGCATACAGAAAGAAATTGTCACTGGCTTTTTGGGTGGAGTCAATATGCATCGCCAGAGCATCCGGCTGGCTGAAATTGTTGTGTTTGCAGGAAGTGTACCCACAAACGAGCGTACCTAACAAAAATGAATTCAGAATAAGTTTTTTCATTTTGAGTTGCTGTTTTTTATACGTTGTCGTTTTATATCTTGATTTTGCAATAAATGTCCTGCAAATGTATAAAAATAAATATTTACATTTGTTATTAGTCTTTCAAATGTTTACTAATAGGCGTAAATTTTATCATAGAAGTTAGTGCGGAACTTAATTTTAGGTACAAGAGGTAGTGAAACTCAAAGTAAAATAAAAAAGCTTTTGCCGGAAAATCGGCAAAAGCTTTGTGTGATGATTAGATGTGTGGTTGGGCTATTTTATAGCTTCTAAATGATTTATGAGCGGATTTGCATACATTTCCAGCATCCGTTTCATCAGATAGCTATCATCTTTGTCTTCCAGCTCAATTTTTGCAATTTGCAGGTTTAGATACTTCTCAAAATCGAGTTTTTCCATTGTGCTATATTCGCTTTCAAATCTTTGTTCACCTTTCAACAGATCGTAGGCAATTTTGTTGATGGTGTATATGTGATAATTTGCGTGGATGCGTTTGTCAATCAGCTTCGCAGTGAGCTCTATCTGCTCGTTTTTGTTGGATGTTTGTGATGCAATTTGTGCCAATTCATCATTAATGTCGCCAGTGATGGTATAAACCACACGACCTTTGTAGCCCATCACACCCGTTTGCATGTTTACCAGGTCATCCATCGCTTGTTTTTTGTAATCGGGATTATCTCTCTTTTGCTGCATTTCTTTTGCTTTGAGATAGTCGCATGGGTCGTACTCGTACGAGATACTGAGCGGGCACAAGTTAAGAGCTGATATATTTTCAGTGAAACCAGCTTTCCCCGACATGTTGAACATCTTTAAAAGACTTTCCTGTGTGCGGTCGTTGGAGTCTTTAGCGCGGCCTTCACGCTGGGCTATCCAAATCGATTGATTTTTCTCATTGATAGTGTATTTTATATAAGCAGCCAGACGTTGTGAACTTTCCAGAATCTGCCGGGCGCTTAATCCTCGTTGCACGATAAAACTTTTGTTTACCCGAACGAGTTCTTTGATCCATGGAAATATCAGCAAGTTGTCGCCAATGGCTATTTCCACGCTGTTAAGCCCTTTTTCAATCAGTTTTCCGCACAGAAAAGCCGAGTCAAGGATAATGTCACGGTGATTGCTGATGTATACATACGCTTTGTTGGTATCTGTTTTATCCAGTCCTTCCAACGAAATACCTTTTGTCTTGTTGGCTTCCAGGTATTGGAGAAAAGGCACTACCATTTCCCGCTGAAAGTCGAGGTTGGTTGTGAAAGTCATCAGCTTTTGTTTAATCACATCTTTAGGAGTGAGTGGATAAACGGTGCTCAATACTTTCATAAATTGCTTTTCTTCTATCAGCCTAGATAGTGTGGCATGCACTTCCTCGTTGTTGTAACAACGTATTTCATCAAAATTGAATTCCATAAATTTGTGTGATTAAATAAAATGATGAGATGGATGAATATTTTTATACGTGGTGGAACAATAAGCTCAGGTAGATATAAATGACCGGAGCAGCAAGAATCATGCTGTCGAAACGATCGAGCAAGCCGCCGTGTCCAGGTAGGACGTTGCCCGAATCTTTGATATTTACTGTTCTTTTCATTAATGATTCTATCAAATCGCCAAATGTTCCGAATACGACTATTATTTCTGAAAAAATAAGCCACTCCAGCAAATTCAGTTGAGGAATATACAGCGAAAAAACGTAACCCGATCCAAGAGCAGCCAATGCGCCACCAATGAATCCTTCCCAAGATTTTTTTGGAGAAATGCGTTCAAACAACCGATGTTTCCCCAGGCTGATGCCAAATAAATAGGCTCCGGAATCATTCACCCAGATAGTCACGAAAACTGAGAGTAGAACAATCGGTTGCCAACCGTCAATGAATAATATATAATTGAGCAGGGAGAATGGTAACGCCACAAACATTTGACCGAAAATAAAATAGGTCCAGTTGTGAAGCGGGTTTCCTTTTTGCTTATACAATTCAAATATCAGTGTGAGCACTACGAAAAAGCCGTATATGGAAAATACCGGAAATGTCGTAATACCCGAAGCCGAAATAAATGAGCAACTGAAAAGTAAAACAGCAGCTATTACCGATATAAATTTTGACACCTGAATTTCCTGTTGGTTGGTCATGGTGTGAAATTCATACACAGCCCAGCCTGCTATCAATGCAAATATCGATGCAAAGCCATATTGATTGAAAAGAACAGAACTTATAATCACAGCAACGAATAAAAAACCGCTGAGTGTTCTGGTGATTAGATTTTTTAGCATGAAAACGTTGATTAATGATGCCTCTTTCGTCTTATTTATTGTTTAAAAGTTTCATGAGCTCATCTAACTTGGGTGATAAGATGATCTCTGTTCTTCGGTTTTTGGCGCGACCTTCAGCAGTAGCATTGGTAGCTTTGGGTGAAAATTCACCTCGTCCCGAAGCAATAAGACGGGTAGGGGCTATTTTGTAATCATTTGTCAAGATTCTGACGATGGAAATAGCACGTGCTGCACTCAAATCCCAGTTGTCGTTGTATATCGGAGTTTTGATCGGGTTGCTGTCGGTATGGCCTTCTATAAGTATGTCTATGTCCTGGTTTTTAGCCAGTACATCGGCCAGCGCTTTTATGGCATCTTTTCCTTTGTCTTCTACGGCTGCGCTTCCCGACTTGAACAATAACTTATCCGACAAGGAAACGTATACTTTGCCATTTTTCACTTCCACCGAAAGTTCATCTGATTTGAAGCTTAGCAAAGCATCGCGCAAAATGTTATTCAATCGCTTGGTGATAGAATCCTGACGGGCAATTACTTTCTTCATTTCGTTGAGCGAAGCTTCGCGCTCGGCCAGCATTTTTTCTTTGGCATTCAGTTCGGCTGATTTAGCCTTAAGGTCTTCTGACTTTTGTTTGAGGCTCAGATTCAGAAGTTCTGTCTGTGAGAGGCTTTCGTTCGAAAGCTGATTGTATTTCTGGTTTAACCTGCGTACCTCAGCTTGCAGCGCTAAAGTGTCTTTTTGAAGGTCAATGATATCACCTTTCTTTTCAGACAATTGAGTGCACAGTGAGTCGCGTTCGTCAATGACACGTTGTACTACTTTAGGCATGAAGAAAGACTTTTTAACCGGTTTTCCTTCGCCGCATTTGTAAATTGGTTTGCATGAGTATAAACTTGTGAGCAATACCAATGCTACAATAATTCCCTTGCTATTCATGATGGTAGATTTAATGTGTGATAACTATATGATTAACCAATCAAACCGGAAATTGAATCGGATTGTTAGTTAAGATATTACAAAGATAAGAAAAGTTTAAAGCTCAGCTAGAAAAACAACAAATTCTTTCGGTCCGTGAGCTCCCAAAACAAGTGTTTTTTCAATATCTGCTGTTCTGCTTGGGCCTGTGATAGTGGATATGCATGATGGTAAGTGTTCCCCATATTTTTCTTGCATCGCATTCAAAGCATCTTCAGGATAGTTGACAATTTGTGATGCATGTGCAATTACTATGTGTATAGGAGGAAATACATTCATCTGGCGGCCTGATTCGGATGCTGATGAAACGATTACACTACCTGTGCGCGCTACCAAAAACTCGCAGGTGGTAATGCCGGCAATCATTGATTCAAACTTGTCAGAATTATTTGTCGCGCTGATGTTGTACTTTTTTAGTTGTCCCGAAATGTAGGAGTCTTTACAGAATACCTCCTGAAGCTGGTTTGCTTTTAAAAAATCGGACAACTGCGAGTAGATGCTTTCTTCATCTTTGCAAAGAATGCATTTGCCATTAATTGTTTCCAGTTCTGTTTTAAAGCAGGTGATACTGTCGGGTGCCACTTGTTTGTAAATATCTTCTGCTTTTACAGTAGGGGCGTTAATGACAGCAAGCCGCCTTTGTTGGGCGGCTGCTATCTTATTTAGTATGTTTTGACGGGAATTTTCAGACATATTATGCTTCTGTAGTTTCTGTCTCTGTTGAGTTTTCAGAAGTAGATTCTGCTAATTCTGCTTTTTCGTCTTCTCCATTGAGCGACATCAATTCTTCATTTCTGGATGTCCATGGACGTTTGCCGAATATCTTTTCCAGGTCTTCTGCAAAGATTACTTCTTTCTCAATTAGAAGTTCAGCCAGCTTGTTGTGTCCTTCGGCATTATCTTTCAGTATCTGTTTCGCTCTTTCGTATTGTTTAGCAACAATGTCTTTTGCTTCAGTATCAATTAATTCAGCCGTTTTTTCGCTGTATGGTTTTGTGAAACCATAGTCGGATGCACCGCTGGAATCGTAATAACTCATGTTGGGCATTTTTTCGCTCATCCCAAAGTAAGCTACCATGGCATAGGCACGTTTAGTGACTCTTTCAAGGTCATTGATCGCACCAGTTGAAATCTGATTCAGGAATACTTCCTCTGCAGCTCTACCACCAAGAGTGGCACACATTTCATCCAGAATGTGTTCGCGGGCAGTCAGCTGACGTTCTTCCGGTAGATACCAAGCCGCTCCTAATGCTTCGCCACGAGGTACAATCGTTACTTTGATCAATGGGTTAGCGTGTTCGGTTACCCAACTGATGGTGGCATGTCCCGCTTCGTGAAACGCAATTGATTTCTTCTCGGATTGTGTGATGATTTTGGTTTTCTTCTCCAAACCACCGATGATACGATCTACCGCATCCAGAAAATCCTGCTTTTCAACAAATGTCTTGTTTTTACGGGCAGCAATCAGAGCCGCTTCGTTACAAACATTTGCAATGTCTGCTCCCGAGAATCCCGGAGTTTGACGAGCAAGGAAGTTTACATCTACACTGTCGTTGATTTTTATAGGGCGCAAGTGTACGTTGAAAATCTGTTTGCGTTCGTGTACATCCGGAAGATCCACGTGAATCTGTCGGTCGAAGCGTCCTGCGCGCAACAATGCTTTGTCAAGAATGTCAGCACGGTTGGTGGCTGCTAAAATGATGACACCGCTATTGGTACCGAAACCGTCCATCTCAGTCAATAATTGGTTGAGGGTGTTTTCCCGCTCATCATTACTTCCCATGTTTGGGTTTTTACCACGAGCACGACCTACAGCGTCAATCTCATCGATGAAGATAATACAGGGTGATTTCTCTTTTGCCTGACGGAATAAATCGCGAACACGTGATGCACCCACACCAACAAACATTTCCACAAAGTCTGATCCCGACATAGAGAAGAATGGTACATCGGCTTCACCGGCAACGGCTTTAGCCAATAAGGTTTTTCCTGTTCCCGGAGGGCCTACAAGTAATGCACCTTTAGGAATTTTTCCTCCCAATTCTGTATATTTTGTGGGGTTTTTAAGGAAGGCTACAATCTCTTCAATTTCCTGTTTGGCACCCGCTAAACCAGCTACATCTTTGAATGTAACTTTGTTTGCCATATCGCCTTTGTCGAAAAGTTGAGCTTTTGATTTGCCAACATTGAAAATGCCTCCACCTCCGGCACCGCCTCCCATTCCGGACATTCTTCTGTTCATAAATACGAAGAAGAATACCAATACTAAAATAGGAAGTATGCTGTATAAAAATAAATCCATGTAATGAGTGTCTTTGTACTCAACATCAGGGATAACACCATATTTCTCTTCGGCGGAAAGCAGGAATTTTGATAATTCCTCAGAAGGAACTGTAGCGGTGATGATTCGGTCTTTTGCAAATGATTCATATTTTGGACCGAAGACTTTTTTCAGCATCTGATTGTCTTTCTTAACCAGAGAGTCTTTCAGGGCTTTTTTGTTATATGCAAATGATTTATAGTCGTGTCCAAATGTGCGTAATAAAAATGATGTATCTGGATTGACTTTGCTGTAGTTGATCAATTTTGCTTCAATAGCATCCTTGGATCTGTATACCTCAATTTTTTCAACCAGACCTTCTTTTACATATTCCTTAAAAGTAGTAAGATCTACTTCTTGTGATGGGGAATTCTGGCCGAAAAACATAAGTCCAATCAGCGTAAAAATTATAATTCCGTAGATCCATGATACGTTGAACTTTGGACCTTTACCGGATGGTTTCATTGGATTTGGTGTTTTGTTATCCATTAGCAATACATTTAATTTTTAATTTATACGAACACGCATCGACTTCATCATTCTGAAAGGTTCACTTTTTAAAGCAAATCCTCTATTCTTTCCAGGTCGGCGTCAGCCCATAAATGTTCGATGTCATAAAACGCTCTGATGTGGCGTTGAAAAACATGTACAATAATCTGGCCATAGTCCATTGCAATCCATTCGCAGTTTTCGAAGCCGTCTACAGCATAAGGTTTTACTTTGATTTCGTCGCGAACCCAGTCTTTAATGGAGTTGGCTACAGAATTAACGTGTACACTTGAATCGCCTTCGCAAATTACAAAATAGCTGCATGGGGCTTCTTGTAACTTATTGAGATTCACTACTACAATGTTTTTTCCTTTGCGTTCTTGTATTCCTTCAACAATCTTACTTACAATTTGTTCGTTTTCAATCATTCTGTTAAGAGATAATAATTATTTTTTTTGAAAAGGATACAAAGATACACTTAAATGCCCGAAAATGAAAATGTTGTTGATTTTATTATCCTTTAATGTTCTATAAAAACAATAAAAAAAATCTTATTGGCTGATATCCTGACAGTTTGGAAATATAACGGACATTTTGTCGTGAAATTGTATATAATAAAAAAATCCGACATGAAATTTCATGTCGGATTTTCTATTTAAAACTAAGATAAGTTCTTATTTTACGATGCTCAGAAAGGCCTCGTCAGTTGCAAATTTCGAGAATTCGATGTCTTTTACTGCTTTAGCAGCATAACTTGCATCTTGTTTTACAGCCGATTTCAGGTTGCTGAATATAGCATCGCGATCGTTGGTGCGGGCGCCAATGATCGCAGCTAAATAAGAAGTAGTTGCATTGGGTTGAGCTACTGCACCTAAAGTTTTGCGGGCTCCGTTGTAATCTGCATTGAGAATCTGAACCAAAGCAGCATTATTTGATGCTGTATTTCCGAAGAAAGAAGATGCTTTAGCGTAGTCGCCTTTTACAATGCTTACACTACCAAGAGCCTGGCCGAGATTAGCTTTTGTACCGGCAGCTTTACCGAAGAATTCTTCTGCTTTGGCTACATCACCTTTGGCGAAAGCAGCAACTCCTGAGTTGAAGTTGATGTCAGCATTTTTGCTGTCGATTTGAAGTGCTTTAGCAATGTTGCGAGCTGCATCATTTACATTACCTTGTTGCAATTGTACAGCACCCAAGTTGTTGAAACCACGAGCGTCAGCAGGGTAAGTATCGATTGCTTTTTGGTAGATAGTTGCTTTTTCATTCAAATTGTTTGTCAAAGTAGCTGCGTACAGCAATTCTTCAACGTTCAGTTTAGCTACATCTTCTTTTGCAAGTTTTGCAATTTCTGCATCTGATTTACCTGTTACATCAACAGTCAGTTTCAAACGGGAACGACGAAGTTGTGGAAGAATTTCGTCAGCAATTGCTTTGAATGCTGTAGAAATATTCTTGATTTCACGTTCGCGTTGCTCAGGATCAGTGTACATTGAAAGTACACGTAAGATCAATTGTTTATCCTGGATGTTTGATTTTTCCATCAAATCCTGGAATCCTGCCCAGTCTTCAGCGGTGAATTTTGTGTCAAGTTTCAATGATGTTTTCAGTTTTTTCAATTCTTTGTTTACGAATTTTACTGTTACATCTTCTCGTTTTTCAGCTAAATTGGTATTCAAATCCATGCCACCGTCTGGTGAAGCATAACCTGAAATTTCGAAGTTAGAAACTTGTTTGTTGGCTGTACCTTTTACTTCTTTGATTTTTTTAGTCAAAGCAACGATATCTTCTGATTTTACTTCAGAGTTGCGCAATGACGATTGTTGGATAAGGAATTTGATGTCAGCTTCCTGCATTTCCTGGATAACACGTTGGAACTTGTCTGCAACAATTACCGGAGCAATTTCCTGTCCGTTGGTAGAAACCAGTTGAGAAGTAGCGATAACTCCGTCTGCAACTTTTACGCTTGGGATTTGATACGTTTTTTTCTTGGTAGTTACACTGAAAGTAAGGTAAAGTTCTGATTTAGCCATTTCTGGTACATAATCAAAAGATGCTTTCATAGTGTAAGTTCCACCTGTTTTGTAAGAAATAACCTGATCGTTTCCTACTACTTTTTCTCCTTGGAAAATAGATGCAGCACTTTTAGCTTCTTTGCCTTCGTACTTCAATACCGGAGTTACTGTAACGGTGGCATTCTTAGTGAAATATTTCACAGGGAATGTTCCTGTAATAGTAGCTTCAATCTTGCCACCTTTTACTTCCAATGGATTTGGATTACATTTGAACATGCTTGGATCAAGTGCAGTCATGTCTTTCGAACATGAGCTCACAATGATAGCAAGTACCAATGAAACCGCATAAAATAATTGCTTTCTCATAAAAATTGTGTTTTTGTTATAAATAATTATTTTTGAAATTCCTAAAATTGTGCGAATTGGATTACAAATATACAATGTTTCAGCGAATTTATCGTTACTTTGTAAGCGAAAATACGCTCTCTGCGTTGCTAAAATGCGGATTGTGATCTGTTTAGATTTTCCGCCATTGCTTAAACCTTTATACAGACTATATGCGACTTTTATACAATAAATTGCGATTATTCTTTCAGTTATTACAATATGTCACCCTTTTTCGGATGATGAACTTAGTTGGGTTACAAATTTCTTATTTCCTCTCCCGATTTGGTTTTCAGAAACTTCGTTTTCTTTCGCCTTTTTTTCTTTCTGTTGAAACTGCTAATTATTGCAACCTGCATTGTCCTGAATGTCCCGTGGGGCAGCGAACGACTGTGCGAGAAGATGCCCGGTTGTTTCAATTCGAACTTTTCCAAAAACTAATAGACGAACAAAAGCGTACTCTGTTTCATGTTATCCTGTATTTTCAGGGTGAACCGCTTATCAATAAAAAACTACCTGACTTTATTAGCTATGCTCATAAAGCCCGGATTTATACCTCCATTTCGACAAATGCACAGTTACTCAACAAAAAAAATGCCAAAGAACTGATTCTTGCGGGTCTTGATAAGATAATTGTGTCGGTAGATGGTGCTACCCAGGAGGTGTATGAGCAATACAGGGTAGGAGGGAAGTTGCAGAAGGTTATTGAAGGGGTGGAGGCTTTGAATGAGCTGAAGCGGGAATTGAACTCGCCTACACCTATGGTGGAGATGCAGTTTATCGTACTGAAAACGAATGAAAATCAGATGGATGATATGAAAAGGCTCGCAAGGAAGTTGCAGGTAGATCGACTGGTTTTTAAAACGGCTCAGCTATATGATTTTGAGAAAGGTCATCCATTGCTTACGACCAAAGATAAGTATGCACGCTATAAATACTTGCCGGATGGTAGCTTACAAATAAAAAATCAGTTGCCCAATCATTGCTGGCGGTTGTGGAACGGTGCGGTGGTGAATGCATTTGGTGAAGTCCTGCCTTGTTGTTACGACAAAGCGTCGGATTATAGCTACGGAAATGTAGAAAAACAGCCGTTTCTGTCGGCATGGCAGGGGAGTAGTGGGCGAAGTTTTCGTGATTCGGTGCTGGCGAACCGTAAACAGTATGAAATGTGTAGGAATTGTACCGGTAAATAACAGAAAAAATGGCTTTAGGAGAAATTTCTCCTAAAGCCATTTTTAGTATGCAGGTACTAAGTTGTTATTTTAGCAGCGTTTTTACCCATTCTTCTTCCTTAAAACCGACTAAGACTTTGTCGTTGGAAATAAGAATTGGGCGCTTTACCATCATGCCGTTGGAGGCGAGAATATCCAGCAATTCGTCTTCCGACAGTGTTTTGACTTTCTCTTTCATGTTGTTTTCTTTATAAAGAAGCCCGCTGGTGTTGAAGAACTTTGCAATAGGCAGTCCGCTTTGAGTAAGCCAGTTTTTTAGCTCCTCGCGGGTCGGATTTTCTTCTTTAATCGGCCGATAATCATATTCAATGCCATTGGCTTTCATCCATTTCTCAGCTTTTTGGCAGGTGCCACATTTGCTGTAGCAGATGGCGATTGGTTTGCTCATTTTCGTACAAGTGTTAGTGTTTGACAGTCTGCTTTCTTTTTATTTGAAAATAGCACGGAAAAGGTCATTCCCGTTTACGTAGATCAATAGTCCCATCAGCAGGAAGAAACCAACTGTTTGTGCATATTCCAGAAACTTATCGTTGGGTTTGCGTCTGGTGATCATTTCGTAGAGGATAAATAGCACATAACCACCGTCCAACGCCGGGATAGGAAGCAGGTTCATAAAGGCCAGTATAATGGATAGAAATGCTGTCATCGACCAGAAGATTTGCCAGTCCCAGGTTTGTGGAAATAGCTTGCCAATAGAGCCAAAACCGCCTAGTTGTTTTGAACCTTCTTTGGTAAATACCAGTTTAAATTGTTTTACGTAGCTTCCCAATGTTTCAAATCCCATGTTGATTCCTGCCGGAATGGAGGCCAGGAAGCCATAGCTGGTGTGTTGCAAGGGCATATCAGCAAAGATAGCTTTTGGCATCACACCCAGTTTGCCAGTTTCATTGAGTTGAATATTTGATTGCATCGCCTTGCCGGCACGGCTGTAGTTCAGGCTGATGGTAGTGTTACGGGAGGCCTCGAGTTCCTCAACTACATCCTGATAAATAAAATAGGGCTTGCCATTGATGCCTGTGATACTGTCGCCAGCCATTAGTCCTGCTTTTGCCGCAGGTGAATCTTTGGTTACTTCCTGAAATACAAATGGAATGCGCTCTATCACGAAAATCTTATCTTCGGCTGCCAGAATTTTTTGGCCAAATTCAGCTGGAAGTTCAATGTCAACTACCTGACCGTTGCGATCTACGGTTACTTTTTGTTTGCCATCAATCAGAATTTTTTCAATTATTTCTGAGCGTTGTTCTACCGGTTCACCATCAATTTTCAGAATTTTGTCTCCGTTCTTAAATCCGTTGTCCAACATCAGTTGAGTGAAGTGAAGACCGTATTTTGCATTTTTCAACGGCAAATAATCTGTTCCCCAGGTGAATAATACGGCTGAGTAGATAACAAGTGCGAGCAGAAAGTTGACCAAAACGCCACCAATGATGATCGGTAAACGTTGCCATACAGACCGCGAACGGTATTCCCATTCCTGAGGTTCTGATTCCAGTTCGTTGATAGATTTTGTTTCGTCTACCATGCCGGCAATAGAGCAATATCCACCAAAAGGTACCCATCCAATTCCCCATTCGGTTGTTTCGGGATATTTGCGCCAATCGTCGTCGCTTAGTTGAGAGATATCCACCGATTCGTAAACTGCCTTTCCTTTTGCGTCGAGTATTTCGTTGCCGTTCGCATCCAGTTTAGGTTGAAATTTGGACGGTACATTTGGGGCGAAGAATTTCACCACCCATTTTCCGTTGATCTTTTTTGCCCGCACAATTGAAAAGTTCGGATTGAAGAACATGTAGAATTTCTCAACACGTACTTTGAAAAGTCTGGCAAAACCAAAGTGCCCTAGCTCATGCAGAACTACCAGGATTGAAAGACTCAGGATGAGCTGTGCAGCTCTGATAAAGAATGTTTCCATATAAAATGTGTCTCTGTTTTTATCTCTTTTTTATTTATCAGTAATAAGAAGGTGTTGGATATTGCCTTCTGAGTTTGTTGATGTTAAGCAAGGATGTTTGCCTGTCGTTGTTTGGTTGTTTCGTGTCCTGATTGGTACGTCAACAACCGATAATGTGTATTTGTTTGATTTATTTGTTGTTGGATTGACTGTGTGATCCAAAAAACTACCCGCTGATTGAGCCGGAATTCGTCAAAAACCGAGCCATACTTCTGCTGGCGCCTTTTTGTCTGAAAAACGGATCATAACTCCATTAGCTCCGGCTGATCAGTTCTTTTGTGAGAATTCGTACGGCCGCATCTGTTTGTACATAATCCTCATAGCCCGGTTTTTCGATGAAATGTGCTTTGGCCATCACATTTTCAATGATGTCGCTCATTTGAATGAATCCGATCCGGTCTTTCAGGAACTCAGCGACCACCACTTCGTTGGCTGCATTAATGATGCAGGGCATGTTGCCGCCTTTTTCCATAGCGTGGTAAGCAAAAGCTAGGTTGCGGAAGCGTTCAAGATCCGGGCGCTCAAAGCTAAATTGCGTGCACAGGTTGAAATCGAAACGCGGGAAGTTGGTTTTTAGCCGATCGGGATAGGTAAAGGCATATTGTATGGGCAGTTTCATGTCGGGCAGCCCGAGTTGCGCTTTGATAGAACCGTCGGTAAACTGTACCAGCGAGTGGATGATGGATTGCGGATGCACCACTACTTCAATTTGTTCGGGCGAAACGCCAAACAACCATTTTGCTTCGATAATTTCAAAGCCTTTGTTCATCAGGCTGGCCGAATCGATGGTGATTTTGGCACCCATGTCCCAGTTGGGATGTTTGAGAGCCTGCGCACTGGTCACATGTTCCAGCTCGTGCATCGATTTGGTGCGAAAGGGTCCTCCTGAAGCTGTCAGGATCAGTTTTTCAATTTCATTATTGCCTTCCCCTGCAAGGCATTGGAAAATGGCTGAATGTTCCGAATCAACCGGAAGGATGGCCGAGCGATGTTTCGCCGCCAGTTCGCAAATTAGTTCACCGGCTACGACCAGTGTTTCTTTGTTGGCCAATGCTATTTTCTTACCGGCTTTGATGGCGCTAATGGTGGGTTTTAGTCCCGAATAGCCTACCATTGCCGTAAGTACCATGTCAACAGGTTCAGCTTCGGCCACCTGAGCAATGGCATCGTCGCCGGCAAATACCTTGATGGGTAAATCGGCCAGCGATTCTTTTAGTTTAGAATAATGTTGCTCATTGGCAATAGCTACCATTTCGGGGCGAAATTTACGGGCTTGTTCGATAAGCAAATCTACGTTGTTGTGAGCTGTTATTGCGTATACTTCAAACAGTTCACTGTTATCTGCAATTACCTCCAGGGCCTGCGTACCAATTGAACCGGTAGATCCTAGTATGGCAATTTGTTTCTTTTGGTCGGAATTTATCATGATGATTTTTTCTCTTCTTTTTTCGTTGTCTTTAGGAGGCCGGTCAGAAAATGATCAGATCTTCCGGATTCACCGGCTTGCCTTGTTTCCACAATTCAAAATAGAACTGCGTACCTGGTTTTTTGTCTTTTGCTATTCCGGTTATGGCAATGCATTCGCCAGCTTTTACATCGTCGCCCACTTTTTTGAGCACCCGTGTGTTGTTTTTGTATACCGATAAATAGTTGTTTTCGTGTTGAACTTCCACCACCCATCCATAATCAAAGGTAAATGCAGCATACACCACTGTACCAGCCAATACGCTCATCACGCTTTCGTTGGGTGGAGTGATCATGAAGATCCCGTATTGTTTGTCGGTAAGGCTGAAAGAGGACGAAATCACGCCGCTGGTAGGCTTAAAGAAAACGTATTTACTTTCTGCAGGTTTCGAATCGTCGATACTTTGCAGGTTGTATTTTTCTTCGGCTTCGAATTTTTCGGTGAATTCTTTCTCGCTTTCTGATTTTTCGATCAACTTATGCGCTTCTTCCTTCAATTGGTTTTGATCGAGCGATTTGATCGAGTCGGGTTTTATTTTTCCATCAATAATGTGTTGGATAATGGCCAGATAGCCCTTTTGCAATTCCATTTGTTGCAGAAGCGAGTCGGCGCGCATCGATTCCTGAAGAATTTTGGTGCGATTGCCTGATTCGCCATACCCCGGCAGATAGCGACTGATAGGGGTGGTAAAGATCAGGATGGTCAGTAAAATAAAAGTTGCAAACACCAGTGCCGATCCATACATAAATACGCTGAATCTTGACAACCGAATGTGCCAGGATTCTTCCAATGTGTTTTCATTCATAATGGAAACACGGTATTTGAATCGCATTTTCTGTATAAAGGGGGATAAGCTCCTGGTTTTCTTTTTCATCGGTTGTTTTTGTCCAAAGTGTCACAAAAGTAAGGAAATTCGGCTTATTTTCAAAACCTCAATTGTCGGGTGGACTACCGGTTTTATCAGGTATTGACAGTTAATGGGATTCATTTTGTTTTATTAACCCTGCTTGCTCTGCAAATACCGGCGATGTAATGGAGCCTGTAGTGTTTTGTTTTTTGTATTTTTGTCCTTCATTTAAAATCAGAAGAAATAAATGACGAGAATAGGAATGCTGTCGGATACGCACGGCATGCTGGATGAGCGGGTGTTCGAACATTTTGCCGATTGCGACGAAGTGTGGCACTGTGGCGATTGGGGATCGTTGGAAGTAGCCAATAAACTGAGCAAGTTTAAACCCCTGCGCGGTGTGTGGGGCAATATTGATGGTCACGAGATTCGCCATATGTTTCCACAACACAATCGCTTTATGTGTGAGGGCGTAAAGGTGTGGATGACCCACATTGGTGGTTATCCCGGAAAGTACGATCCGCTCGTTCGTCCGGGGATTTTTCAGCAACCGCCCAAACTCTTTGTTTGCGGACATTCTCACATCCTGAAAGTGCAGTACGATCGCATGCTTGATCTGTTGCATATCAATCCCGGTGCTGCGGGGAAATATGGTTTCCATAGAGTACAAACACTGATTCGGTTTGAAATTGATGGCGACAAAATCCAGAACCTGGAAGTAATTGAACTTAAAACGAACGAACGCATCAAACCGCAATGAACAGAAAATAAAAGAGCTGAGGTCATCGAACCGTTTTGTGATGGTTCCTGACTTCAGCTTTTTTATATCTATTCGTTTACAAATAGTTGGGTAAAGTCAATTTCACCCATTCGTCGCCATAATATCCGTAATAACTATCCATGCTGCATTTTTTCATGTCGAGTAGCGAAATACTACCTTCTATGCGGGTTCTTTTTCCGTCGGCGCTCTTCGGACTGTTGGCGTAGTAGGTGGGGAAGTCGCCATCGGGAGATAAAAAGTCGATGAGCTTTTTCGCTCTGTTGTAAGTTACCGGTTTACTGTCGATCGCTTTCAGGCAGCGGTAGTTGAGTTCGTCATATCGCCATTGTATGTCGTCGGCGTTTCCTTCGGCAATAATCGAAGTCCATTGTTTCATGGCAAATAATCTCATTTCGGGGATGATAAAATGGTTGATCACCATCACAAAGTCTTTTCTCGATTCGCGCTGCGGAGCAAAGTAGTAGTTGTGCGGACAGTTTTTTTCTTCCCACTTATTGATATATCCACGTTCTCTCATTGCGTCGGCATGTAATTCTTTCTGATCGAGAGGATGACGTTGATTAAAGTATTTCCACAGGACTCTGTTGTAATACAGATATCCCTCCGGATATTGATAATCGTTCCATCTTACCATCAATCCTTTTTTGGGAGTTCCTGACGAATGTTCTTTGAAAAATGTTTTGTTCGGCAGAATTTTGTTCGTAAACAGATCTTTGGGAGGGTAATTAAAGAAATTGTTGTCAGCGCTGGATGAGCCTGTTTCCACAATGCATGCACGGTCGGAGGCTCCGTCGGCAATGATGTGGTTCCAGCTGGTGCCTCTTACCTGCTCTTCCATGGTTTCGACTGCATCTGCTGCCGAACGGGCATTTTGAGTAATAAAACGATTCATCGGGAGTGAGTTGATGCCGGTTTGGTAGGGGGTGCAATTGCCCGAAGGAGCCATATCACAGCCTACAGCCACATTCATGCTGTTGAGTGCCACAATGCTGCCCACCATACCCGGGGCTGTCATGCTGATGTGAGGTTTTTTAGTGCTGTCGGTCGGTTTGTAGATAATCATACAGGCTACATCCTGAAATACGCCCGCTGTGGGGAACATAAAGTCGCGACCCATGTAGTGGTTGCCGCCTGCTGCTTCGCCAAACATCGCAAACGCATTGCACATCACCGGTACCCGTATCATGTCGGAAGTGATCCAGGGTGCTTTTTTCTGGATTTCGCCGGAGTAGATCAATGCCAACAGAATGTCGACACCTACATTGAGTACCCATAACCGATCTTCCCTGATTTTGGAGGCGGGATTGGCTACTTTGCAGCCGTCCAGTATGCCTTTTATTTCCTCCATTAGTTCTTTGGGTAGTGTCAGGTGCTGATCGTTGGCAATGTCTTCGATAATCTCGTTGACTAACGCACCCAGGGCACGGGCCACCCAGTTTTTATTCGAAACCTTATCATGATTGAAGAAAGAGAATACAATCAGATTGGCAAAGTCTCTCACCATTCTTGTTATTTCGGGCTCGGCCAGCAATCCCATCATATAGCCCATCTGGTAAGGCGATCCTTCCAGGTAGTAGGCCTTTTTGTGTTGTTTGGTGTCGTAGTTGATGGCGGTTTGATGTTCGGCCATCATGCCTACGGCATTTTCGAACGGTGTTACGGTCATTTTTACAGTAAAATGATCCTTTTGAAAAGCGTCTGTGAGCTTTTGAGCCTTCACTTTGTCCAATTTGTAATTCATGATTGTATGATTTAAGTGTGATTAAAAACGAATCTGAATGTGATTTTAATTGTCTGACGGTTGTTGTGAAAGGGAGTGGGATGGACGGTTGCTACTTTTTCCAGTTACGAAATAGTTTGCAAAGGTCTACCGAGGCAGAAACCACGAAGTTGATCGGTATCATTTTCTCAGGGGCATCGGACAAGCAAATCATTTGCGCTTGCAAGCGGATGTCCTGTAGCGAATAATTGATGGTAAGGGCGGGTTCTGATAAATAGTTGTGGCGATTATGGATGCCATTGATTTGAAAATATTTGTCGAACATCTCTTTGTCATAATCACTGTTCAATGCCACCAGTGGATGCAGCTGATAGTTGACAAGGCTACGGCGGGTAGAAAGAAAGATACTGAATTTTGGGGTGAAGCAATAACCCACCGAAGGGAGCAGGTATTTTTGCTGCATGTCGATATTGAAATACGGATTGTTAGTGCTGTATTTGCCTATTCCGTATCCGATGTTTAATCCCAGATAGAATTTGTTATTGAATTTGTTGAATAATACCAGCTCGTTTTGCCAGTTGTAGTCGCCGAAAAACTTGCTGTTGTTTTCGTCGTCGTAAGATATGTCAAACCTATTGAAGGCTGTGTTAACCCCGATATTATTGGTGAGTGAATAACCCAGCTCGGCGCCAATACCATTGCCAAACGAACGCGAACTGGATAGCACCAACTCGTTTTTTTTCTCAAACAGTTTCACTGCCTGATGATTAGGAATGTATAAATTGTCGCTGCATGCACAAAGTATAAAAATGCTGCTGATAATGACTGGGATAGAGAATGATTTCATAGGGTATATGCCGGATTATTGATTAAACATGGTGTCGGTGATGGTAAGTGAATTGTTGTTACGTGCCCAGTCGTATTGGCGGGTAAGTTCTACCTTCCAGTTTTCCTTTTTGCTATAAAATCGTTTATCTACATAAAAGGTATCTTTGTTTACTATTTTGTACATCTTTATACCAGTTACTAATGAGTTAAATTGTGCTTCGCTCATCCATAAGTTACTGAAAAGCGTGTTGCTATAGCTATAGCTTGATGTATAAAAGGGAGGAACCGTGTCTATAAAGTCTCCCGAATTTTGCTGGTATCTCGAATAATAACTTTCGCCGTTTTTGATATCTCCATAATTGATGAATACGGCGCTGTTCGTCTTGTTGTATATGGCTAATTCTTCTGTCACTTTCGGGTACTGATCTTCGCAGGCCGAAAAGAGCAGGAGGGCCAGGCTAATAATGCAGGGGCAGAGGAGGAGCTTATTTTTCATTGTATTTGCTAACTTTGTAACTTTCAGCTTTATAACTTCCGACTTTACAACTTTATCACTAACACATCTTCGCCACTGGCGGGTTCCAGGTGGTCGGTGCGATGTGCAAAATAGCGTTCCAACAGATCGGCTTTCGATACGATGGAGGCTTGTTGCAGTCCTGCTTCGGTGGCCAGTTGCAGTATTTCGTTGTGTGTAAACTGGCTTTGAAACGGATTGCCCGAACGTTCGGCTCCTTTCATCGAGATTTCCATCAGCATTTTATCCGCATCTTCTATCTCGCTCATGGGCAATAGAAACGTCATGGCGCATACCGATCCTTTGGCCAGTTGTCCGAATTGTTGCAGCAATTGCAGGTTGGCTTCGCGGGTGAGGTATAAGCTCAGTCCCGTACAGCAAACCACTGCAGGTTGGTCGGGAACAAATCCGGCCGCGAGTAATGCTTCCCACCACGATTCTTTTTCGAAGTCCACTGCTACATAGTGCAAGTGATCCGACGAGGAGTAGCCCAGTTCTGCAAGTCGTTGCTGTTTCCATGTCAGCGTATTGGGTTCGTCTATTTCGAAAACATGAAGGCGGGACATCCGTTCGGGATGTCTTTGTGCAAAAGTGTCCAGTCCGGCACCGAGTATCAGGTACTGATTGAGTCCCTGTTGATAATAGGTTTCTACCATATCTTCAACAAACCGGGCACGGGTAGCAATGGAAACCCTCACTCGTTTCGTGAATTCTTTGTCCATGTCCGGCCGGGTTTGCCAGTCTTTGTCCGGTTGTATTAGTTGTAGGCCCAATGTATCGTTGAATATTGGCGGCGCGGGGTCGATTTGTACGTGCAAAGCGCGCCACAAAGCTGTGCGCACAGCAGTATTGTTGGGTTCCGGTAAATGTGTATTCATCTTTGAGAGAATTTATTTTGAAAATAAAAACAAACAAGCCTGATCCGATTTTGGTTGCACTCCTTCAGTGCTATTCCCTGAGGGTGAATGCATGGTGTTTTCGGGGAAATACCGGCATTCCTCAACAAAAAGATCTTTCTGAAATAAAATTCGTCCTAAATTAATGTAATAATTCTATACAACCAAAAAATAATAGCCGAAAAGCAACAATGTTTTTTTCGGCTATCTTTAATTACCGTCTGAGAAGCTCTATTCTATAGCTGTTGCATGTCAGAATATAGAATCTCTCCCAATGGGATTTGCTCTCTGGTACTATGTTTCTGTTGATTAATACTGGAAGACTCAGTTCGATAAACACTATCAGAAATGACTATTAATTGATAGAGCGCCTTTGTTTAATAGTAACAAATAGTCTTCCGGTTCTCACACAATTCAGCTTATTTCATACGGCGCAGATAGTATCTGAGTCCGCTTTGTAATGTAACCCCGTCGTTTGTTTCGGTGAATCGTTTGTCAATTTTCATCGAGTCGCAGGCAAACTCCGAAACGATAAATTCGTCTGCCGTATCATAGTACATCGGGTTGGGAAAATATCCCTGTATGGCAGGCGTCAACTGTTTTCCGTCTAATTTCCAACTTTCAGAAGCCGTCAGCATACTGGCTGGTGCCCGTATGCCTGTGTCTGTCCAGATAAAAACGGAATTGGACTTAAACTCATATTGATCATCCAGTCGGTTGGGTGATATTTGGTTGGTGATGTTTGTTTCGGATACTCCACCTGACTGATTTGAAGTGAAATCGGTCACTTTTACGACTTTGTACACACCAACAATGGTCTCACTACTCAAGCTGCATGTTTTTGTTTGAGCGTCTTCTACTGGTTTGTCGGACTTGTCACATCCCGCAAAGATGCCGGTGAAGATAGTGAGAAAGATAAATTTTTTCATATTGTACTGTATTTGTTGTTTTTTACTGTTCTGAAATCATGAGTGGAGTCTTTTTCTGTTTTTAGTTGAGTGGTAAGTAATTGAAAGACATAAATGCAATGTTTTTGAGAACTATTGTTCCCCTTTTTAAAGAGTATGTCCTGATGGATAGTGGTTGTTGTATCTGTTTATCTGAACATTGTTTTTTTCGTTGTTTCTTCGATCGCGTATGGCTGCGTCTTTCCCAATCGTATAACCGATATATGACCAGCACACTGTGATAAACGCGATTCGTACAACTTTTGAGAGAGTTCCTTTCTTGTTGGAGTTTAGCATATCTTGAAAATGGTTTTAATTGAGTTTTTTGTTATCCCGATATCCCCGATATCCCCGTTCTTGCCGCTGTCTTCTTTATTTGCAAAAATTACGTCGAACGGTGCGCGATTTTGTTCTTTTAAAGTGCATATCCCTGTTGACGGGGTATATCCTTGAGGACCGGAGATGTTATTTGGAAAAATTCACCGCTCCGTTCTCATATTTTAAATTGTATGTATAATGCCACTCATTGAGTATTTTTCCATCAATGTCAGAATAATAATAATTATAGCTGGCATAGTTGTTTTCAGACAATGAGCGATTAAACGTTTCGTCAAAAATGATAAATGGCTTTAATCGGTTTTTACTGTTGTCGTAGTTTCCGAACACTTCTTTAATCTTATTTTTGGAGCTGAAATCTATTTCATACTTGTCAGTAGTAGGGTTATATTGACTTTCTCTTGATATTATACTATCAAGATTGCCTTTGATATTATAATAAAGGTTTGACTGAAAATATAAATCCGTACCCCGGTAACCAATTTTTTTAGTCAACAGGTTATTGGTGTACGTATAATAAACAGTTATATCAGAATTACTTGTATATTGATTTGATTGAACAGTCTTTGTTATTTGTGCATTTTCATAGTAAATCATTTTTTTATTTGGTGATACACTGGTGGTAGACTGTGATTTAGTTTTAGTCAGAATCATAATCGTATTGTTGGTGTAAATCAAAGAGTCATAGATGTCTTTTGTAAACGTAGAGGCATATCCTGTATTGAAATTTATTTGTAAATAATATCCAGTTCTCTTTATGATTTTATTGTCTTTATAATCAATTGCGATGGTGTCTGATCGCATATTGTCGGTATTCCAGTTGGTATATACGCAATCGGACGAACTCCAGGAAGGATAGACCTTCGATGGATAGTTCATGTATTTCATTAAATACGAACTTGTTTCGAATTCCTCAGTTTTAATTTCCTCGTTTTTACATCCCACTAAAAACATCAATAAAACCAACGACATAGTAGTCAATTCTTTTGTGGCTAAGCGTTTCATATCAATATGTGTTTTTTTATAGTATAACTTGTTCCTCAATATTGTCTCCGTCTTTCCCGGTATCTTTTTTATATGTAAAAGTATCGCACTGGTTCACATCGTACAGTGCGTGATTATGTTCTTTTAAAGTGCATATCCTTGTTGAGGAGTACTTATTTCCTTTTTTTCGCGACCTGAATAAGAGAGAAAATACTACTGATTACAACACATATCATACTTATTGCCATTAATAATAAACCTATTCTGCTAGAGTTTTCATTATTATTGAATAAAATGATGAAGTTAGAAATTAATAAGACGAGGGCGCAAATAATCAGCCCGATTCTAATACTCTTCATATTGTTTTTTACACATTAGTTGTTTTGATTTTCAGTCTTTTCTCGTTCCTTACTCTCCAGGGTAATACCTTCTTTCTCTGCTCAGGTCTCGACCTGTCCCTCCACGAAGCCTATAAAAATATCCTTCCGCCAACTTCTGTATTTTGATGTTGCAGTTTCCCGTTTTTTATTTGTCCATTCGGAAACAGGCGGACGAAGTATTTTTACTGTAATAGCGAGAACACCTGAAACCTCAGTTGATCAATCTTTCGGCTGCTGGCTTTGTCACTGCTGTACACTGCTTGCTTGCCTTGTCGGTACACTATGATTTTCCAATTGTTTTTATTGAATAATCCGCTTATTGCCTTTAGGTCTTCGCGGGCCGAAAATCGTGAGTTGAATTGATCACGTACTCTGTCGGCAAATAAGTAACGGAGCGGATGAAGCACTACTGCTCCCGAATTGTTGCTTATTCGTACACTATCTACAGTGCGTATTATTTCGTTACCGATTAATGACATATTTACGGTAGCCGAATCTTTTAGCTGATCTTTGCATCGAAATGTGAAATCAAGTTCCATTTGTTGGTTGCCGGCCTCCTTAAAGGCAAGGGGTTTGATAAAATACTGAGTGCCCTCATCGCCAACAAAAAACGTTTCGACCAAATTTTTTTTCGATTTTCGGGCACTATTCTTCATGCCCAAACATCCGGTGAGTAGTATCATGGTTAGCAGAACTGTAACTATCGGAGCGCAAAGGCGGTAGTGGGTAGTTGTCACATTATTGGGCATTTCAGTTGGTTTTAATGGTGAGTCTTTTTGATAGTTGCACTTTCGTGAACAGGGAGTCGGCTATTTCCTTTTGGATAGTCATTGCCGATACATAAATGATGCTGTTCTGTTTTAGTTTTTTTGCGTATTCTGCGATGTAGAAACCGTCTTTTTGATAGCTGGAATAGAAATAATCCCCGCCACTTTCGAGCTTTCCCCCGTTTAGTTGGGTTTTTGCCAATTGTGCGCTGATCAGTTGTTGGATAGAGCTATCAAACGGAATACCGATAAATAGTTTGTAGTTCGGGTGCATGATATACCTGAACAATGGCACCTGAGGTTGCTTGTTGTTGAAGAATTCTTCATAGAGTTTATTTAGCTCCGACCGGATTTCGGTAGGATTTTCTCCCTTTTTCAATTCGAAACTGATGCCGTTATACAAATCAAGCACCTGCTCGTTTTTGTGCGTACAGGAGAAGACAGTAAAGAGTGTAAGTAGTAAAATCGTTTTTCGCATAGAGCCGTTTTTTCGGAAAATAAATCACAGGAACAATGCTCATGCAATGTTCCTGTGCAAACGGGAGGGATTATTCTCCTGTTACAATGGTTGTATAGGTAGTGATAAGACCCAATACATTGGTTTGTTTAATGTCTACAGTCGACACTTTGGTGATACCACCATTTTTTGCAGCTGTACGGATACTTGCATCTGCATCAAATGCAAATACCTGTAGGTAAACAGTGGCTGTTGATTGTCCTACTTTGTGTCCTACCGGATTGCTTGTTGCAGTTACCGGCACTGTAATTGAACAGCTGGTCATCAATGCAGCTACTGAAAGTACCGCTGCAAACATTTTCAATTTTCTCATAAATAATAAATGAATATAATTGCCTACTCGTTAGCTTTTCGGCATCCGCTCCTTACTCTTTTGTGGAATTTCAGGTGTTTTTAATTTTATTTCGTGGAATGAAAGTGCGACTTCAAATTGCACTCATACTTTAAGCCTGCTAAGCTGTCATGTTTTTAGCTTCGGAGCCAAACAATAGCAAGTTTTGTATATCATAACCGACACATCTTTTTTAGTCTTTCTGCCTTGATAATCTGGGTTTCTTTATCTATCAATGTTCCATCCTTGAATATCAATACGGTCGGGAGATACTTTCTTCCGACCTGATCGGTTACTGAGCTTGTCGAAGTACACGTCGAACCAGCGCGCGATTTTCTTATCCTATAAGAATATCCTGATGGACGGATAACAACAGCTTTGGTTGATTGATTAATCAACCAAAGCTGTTGTCGGATTATTTGATAATCAGTCTTTTTACTGTTTCGTCAGCTTTGACCAGGTAAAAGCCTTTTGGCAGACCTGTTGTGTTTATGCAACCTTTTCCTTGAATAAGTTTTGAACTTACAATTACACCATTTATGTTGTACAAATACACGGTAGTGGTTATGTTGTCCATGTCGATGTAAACTTTATCTGTTGCTGGATTCGGATATATCGAAATTTCTTTTGTCGATGTATTGCTCAAACCAGTACTTATGCTGGTTGTAAAAGTTTGGTCGGCGCCGTTTGTTGTTGCTAATGTGCTTATCGCTATCACTCTGAAATGGTAGGTGGTATTCTGGGTCAATCCGGTGATTTGTTTAGATACCGAAGTAGCTGATGAACCACTCAGCGGGCTTTGATCGGCTATAATGATGGAACCATAACTGCTGGTAAGTCCATATTCGAATTTTACGATTGTGCTGGCATTGTTCGCATTTACTATTCCATTCAATGTTGCTGTCTTGTCGGCTATTGAAGTTGCCGGGCCGGTAGTTGCAGTTGGTGCAGCAACATATGTAAACTGGTCGGCACTGCTCGTAGCGCTTGTTCCACCTACGGTCGTAACTGTAATGTCAACTGTTCCGGCAGAACCGGCAGGGGCAGTTGCCGTAATGGACGTTGCAGAGTTTACTGTAAAACCAGTAGCGGCAGTTGTACCAAACTTCACGGCGGTAGCGCCCGCAAGGTTAGTTCCTGTAATGGTCACGGAAGTTCCACCAGTTGTTAGTCCCGTAGTTGGAGAAACGGCTGTTACTGTTGGAGCTAATGCCGTTGTTGTAAACGAAACCTCAGCACCATAGCTTGTGCCAATCGTATTTGTTGCAAACGCTCTTACATAGTAAGTGGTGCCCGGGGTCAATCCGGTCATGGATGCAGTGAAAGCACCTGTAGCAGAAGCAGCTCCATTGTCAACTTTGCTATTGGAGGTTGTTGGGCCTGTAGAGGTATTCCAGCAAACTCCATAGGCAGTTGGATTAGTAGATCCCAATGCAGTAATAGTACCGTTGCCTGTAGCAGTAGTTGTGGAAATGCTGCTTACAGCTTGTGTGGTTACCGTTGGGGCGACAGAGCCGGATGTAAATTTTACTGACGGTGCGCCACCTCCCCCTACATCAACCAACCATCCTGATAAAGGAACTGTGGCGGAAGTATTCGTATTATAAAAACGAATTGTTCCTCCGCCACCTCGTGCTGTTGACTCCCAAACATTCCATTCGCTGCCATACGTATTCGTTCTGTATTCAAGGCGATAGATACTTGATGGCATGTCGTAATAAGGTCGCGTAACCCCATTTACCGTTGTAGTGCCTGCATAATAATAATCGCCATTTGCAGCTGCGGCAGATGATGTACCGCCGGATACTGTTACCTTATCTCCCTCGCCGGCGAATGCCAGCAAGCTTATTGCCTGAAAGAAAAGAAGCAGACTCACTTTCAGCGAATACTTCCGGTTGTGCGCATAGCTCGTAAGACATTGCCGAGTTTCGTAAAACATTTTTTTGTACATTTTTTCCATATCTCCAAATAATTAATGAGTATTGTTGTTAAACAAGTTTTGTCCGCTTCTTTTTACCTGGCCTGCAAATCCCCTGATATCTTCTTTATATGCAAAAAGTCTCGCACTGTTCGACGTGTACTTCGACAAGCTCAGTAACCGATCACGTCGGAATGGGTTACCAGCATTTGTAATGCGCTAATTTCCGTTTATTCGTTACTGTCTTTTCCCTTCGGACAGGTCGCGACCTGTCCCTACATGATGCCTGTAAAAATATACTCTCCGTCCTTCCTGATATCTTCTTTATTTGCAGAAGTCTCGCACTGTTCGACGTGATATGTTATCACGTCGGAATGGAGTACCAGCATTTGTAATGCGCTAATTTCCGTTTATTCGTTACTTTCTTTTATTCGGACAGGTCGCGACCTGCCCCTACATGATGCCTGTAAAAATATACTCTCCTATCTACTGCTGTATTTTGATATTGTAGTTCTCTGTTTCTTATTTACCCATTCGGAAACAGGCGGACTAAAAGTCCTGATACTTCCTTCCGACGTGATCGGTTACTGAGCTTGTCGAAGTACAGGTCGAACCAGTGCGAGATTTATCAACTAAAGAGCATATCCTGATGGACGGGGGGGCGAACAGCGAGCGACTTTTCTCATCTAATAAGTATATCCTGATGGACGGGGTTATTAGTATTTAAATTTATCGTCTTAGCCAAGTATCAAGCGTTTCATAAGAGCCATCAGGAAACCAAACAAAATAATTGTAATTTCCAGCTTGTGTATATTCTCGCTCTATTCTAGGGTATATCTGAAGATATTCGGCACCATTCCATGCTCCACTATTGTCTGCCAAGGGAAGTAGTGCTATCTTCTTATTCAGTAGTTTAAATGGATCAGCAATTCCTACTTCCCAATTGCACCATTTTGAACCTACAGCATTATTGGTGGCTAGTAACACGAATTTATCATTCCCCGAAATAATCTGATTTTTTATTCGGTTGGCTGTTGTTCCATTTGTACTTTCAGGCATTGTTTGGTCAGCCCAATCCACATAAATACTTATTCCAAGATTTTCTAAGAAAATCTTGGCTTCTTCAACAACACTTTTATCGTAATGTTAATGAGAAAGAAAAATACTAGTTGTGGCTGTACTTTTAGAATACATGCGTGCCTCATTTACAAATCCTCTTAATCCTCCTAAGCCAGTTTTGTTTTGTGCATAAGTAGTAAACTGATTTCTGGTGATAATTGCCATATCATTTATTTATTTAGCCCAATATCTGATAGCTGCCACAATGCTTTCGGTGTTCCAACGAACA
>JBJOOU010000251.1:0-16177 GCA_046051105.1 Bacteroidota bacterium | reverse complement strand
CCCCCCCCCCCCCCCCCCCCCACCCACCTCCTATTATCTGCATGTATAAGTCTTTGTCATTCTGAACGAAGTGAAGAATATAAAAATATTTACCGGACAATAGTGATTTCTAATTTCTAATCAATTACATTCAGCCAACTTACTCCTATTTAGAGGGTAACTCTACATAAAAAGTGCTCCCACTACCCGGTTCCGACTCCAACCACACCTTGCCTTTGTGCTTGTCGGCAATCGTTTTCACCAGGCTAAGTCCGATCCCTTCACCAGCCTGGCCGGAAGCCGGATCCACACGATAGAACACATCCCATATTTTATCCGCGTTTCGGGCGGCAATGCCTATGCCCGTATCTGCCACCTGATACAGCACTCCGGTGCTTTTCAGCACACTTCGAATACTTATTTGCAACGGGCGATGCACATCCCGGTACTTGATGGCATTCGACAACAAATTGGAAAACAATTGATTCAGCAAAAGCTCATCTCCCTGGCACGGGAACAAATCGGCAACCGAAATATTCACTCCATATTCCGATATTTCAAAGTCAAATGATTCGATGATCTTTCTAAACAGCTCATTCATATCCAGCTCACGTATGTTCATATTTTGCCGCCCCGTACGCGAAATAAACAACAAGCTGTTGATCAGGCTATCCATCTTCGCCGCACCGTTCAATATAAATTGTAAGGATTTGGGCATATCCGCCGAAAGCAATTCGCCTATCCGGCCGTTATCACAATCCGTAAGCAGTAAGCCTTTCAGCTCAACGAGTTGCCGCTCCAACCGCTGGCTAAATCCCTGTATATTTACCATGGGCGACCGTAAATCGTGAGAGGCTGCATACAGGTATTTTTCCAGTTCTTTATTTTTTTCCAGCAGTTCTTTTTCGGTACGTTTCAGGTCAGTAATATCTGTACTGATCGTAGCAAACCGGACAGCATCTATCCTTACCACCGACACCAGCATATTCTTATTCGCCGGAATCGTATCCGTCTGAATCAATGCCGATTCACCTGTATCCACCACCTTACTATACACATCGAGATAAGGAGGGGTATCTGTTTTAAAAATATCACAACCCGTCCTGCCCAAAATATTCTCGAGGGGAATACCTGCTACCCTGCTAAACGATGGATTACAATTCACAATCCGATAATCAATCCCCTCACCCTTGTCGTCCCTTATCAGTTCGTGCATAATCACCACTTCCGACATGGAACTAAAGAGCATTTTCAGGTTGGCTTCGCTTTCTTTCAGCGCCTCTTGCACCGCCTTCAGGTCATTAATCGGACGCGTGATAGCCAGCAAATGCGGCTCATCATCAATGTCGATCACCCTGGCCGACATCAACCCATATACAATCTCATTGTCCTTCGACAAAAAGCGATATTCTTTGTTATACACTACTCCGGTACGCTCCAATTGAGATTTCAGGTCGTCGCGCTCGGCAGTGTCGTACCAGATATTCTTGTCCAATGATGAAAAATTGATAACTTCTTCAGGATGATACTTAAGCACCCTGTAAATTCCCGAGTTGACATTTCGATACACTCCATCTCTCAGGCGCGTAAGCGTCATCACATCCGGGTTGGTCTCAAATACCGTTTTGAACAGCGCTTCGCTCTTTTGCAGCTTCAAATCGGCCTGATGCCTGGCCGACATATCTCTACCTATGCCAAGCACGCCCAACAATGCATTATCTTCCTTGCTGTACATCGGCGTTTTTATCGTTTCCAGATACTCTTTGTGTCCGTCGGTGCCAAATTGTACCCATTCTTCGTTGCGGGTGGGCACTCCGGCCTGTACTGCTTTGGTGTCGTTGAGCCTGAAAAATTCAGCCAGTTCCCTGTCAAACAACTCATAATCCGTTTTTCCCAGCAAATGCTCTTTATCCAACCCTACAAAATCCTGAAAACGATAATTGCAGTTCAGGTACTTACCTTCTTTATCCTTGAGCCACACCAGATCAGGTATTGTATTCAGCAAGGTGCGCAAGGACGCCTCCTGATTTTGCAACTGCATCTCATTTCGCCTTTGAAACGTAATATCACGGGCCACACTCATGATACACAACTCCTGCCGGAATTCGATAACGCGGGCCGAAATAACCACTACCAATGTTTCCTTTTGAGCTGTATAAAATTCGGTCTCGAACGATGTCAGTATCTTTTGTTCATACAACTGTCGCAACCACTCATCCCTCTTACTCACATCCTTCCATATTCCCAGCTCAAGTGTTGTTTTTCCTGCCGCCTGCTCTTTCTCCAGCCCAAACATCGTATAAAAGGCTTCATTGGCTACCAACACTTTGCCATCCCGCAGCCTCGAAACCACAGCACAGTCCGGAATAGTAGGAATAATATACTGAAGATCTTCATCGGTGCGATGAAAAAAAGAAAATGAACTATCGGCTGTCGGCTTTATTTCCAGCAAATAATAAAGATGTTCACCAACAGGAACAGGAGTTGTATAAAGCAGGGGCGGGTCGATAGCAGAAAGGCCGGTAAGCAGAACGGGATCAGTTTTTTGTTCCAGATAGGTAGCAAGAATCACATTGTCCATCCCCAATAAGGGTGCAATCGTTCCTCCAGGTTGAGGCAATTGTCTGCCAAAGCGACTCATCACCACATCAAACAACTGATTGCACAACACATAATCCTGAGAGGCCGTAATAAAACACACCGGAACGTGGAGTCCACTGATGATAGCCTGTATGGCTACAGAGCTGGTAGAGGCGATATCTGATTTAAATGCTAACTTTGTCATACAGTTTTATAGATTTCTTGCTACAGAATAAACTTGTATCGTGACGTTCAACTACAGCCTGCCGTTATCGGATTTGACATAGGCAAATATAATCAAATTGTTTGTGTGTTTTAGTATTAATTCCTTTATTTGACATCTGATTATTAGTACTCTACAATCAAACATAGCATTTGTAGCATTTATTACCACACCATGAAATACATTCTACTACTACCGCCGCTTTTAGTGACTGCTTTTTGGACGCTCCGACTGCAAATAGGGCAAGTCAATAACAGTAATGCAAAAAAAATGCTTAGCATCTTTATGTTTTTTGCATTGATTGTTTATTTCTCGCATTTCTGTTATTTTGTTCCGCTGAGGGCGCTCTACAGCTATATCGATCCACTTTATCAGGCAGCCATGCTGCTTGTATACCCCTTGTTCTATATTTACATCCGACTACTTACTGTTGACAAAAAGTGGGAAACAAAAAAACACCTCCCCTATCTCATCATACCGCTGCTACTTTCGGCGGCCTATGCACTGTCGGTACTCCTCACCCCCGGAACCGAATACATGATCTGGATTTACAACCGCAACATACAAAACCCCGCTACTAATTTCATTCGCTCCACCCATTTGTGGGTACGCCTTACCTTTCTGATCAGTGTCATCCTCACCATTTCCGGCAACATCCGACTGATCCGAAAACATGGATTCAGAGCCAGCGAGTTTTACTCCTCGCCATCCGACAGCTCAGTACTGAAAATAAAAATTCTCAACCTGATGATGCTTCTTACAGGAGCCATGTCGATGGTACTGGGCGCTTTAGGACGCGAAACGTTCTTCCTCAACCCCCATCTGATAGCTATTCCGTCGGTGGTGTTTTCCTGTTCGCTCTTCATCGTAGGCTGGCTGGGAAACAAGCAAAAATTAATCAACCCTGAATTCGATTCTTTGCATGAAGCTCCCTTTACCCCTGAATGTAAAAGTATTCCCGCAGAGCTGGAGCAGGAAATTGTCAGCAAACTCAAGCGCCTTTTCGAACAGGAGAATATTTTTATTTATCCTGAATTAACGATCGTTGATCTGGCTCAGGCCATAGGTACCAACAGAACCTATCTTTCGCGCGTCATCAATCAACATTTCAATAGCTCTTTTTCGTCATTTGTCAACAATTACAGGCTTAGCAAAACAGAAACACTAATACAGGAAGACCCCACCCGACCCTTTCAGCTGTTGGCCTCTATGAGCGGATTTGGCTCGGTCGACTCCCTCAAACGTACTGTCAAAGCAAGACATGGACTTACACTTTCAGAATGGAAAAAGCAGGTAATGAATAAACAGCCCAACCGCGTGTCGGCCTGATCATTCATCCTGCCCTACAGCCTGCCTGCCAATGATAACGAGTACAATTTATCGTTGTATTCGTTTTACATAACGCCGGCTCGCGGTATATGTACTTTATGGGCACTTCTAAAAACTCAAAATTCAAGGCTTGCGATTGAACTAAAACCGGAGTTTACTAAAGTAAATGAGGATTTTAGTGAAAGAGTGTAACGCAGAAGTTGGGGTTTTTAGAAGTGCCCTTATAAGACAGCTGAAACGCAAAGCTATAGTTCATAAACTTTATATATCATCAATGACCGGATACAAGAACCGGTCGGCCGACTAAAAATATGTAAATTTTACGCCACAAGAGCAAAAATATGTTACTAAACATGAAAATAGAGAAGTTTTAACTTCAATCATTTGGTTATCGTTGGAAACCCCTCTATCTTTGTATCGTGATTTTTTCATAGTATTAGATTTAAGGTTAACAAAAAGATTGGTAGATAGTCGGGAGACTAAGCTACCTTTCGTGTTTTATAAGGCTAAGCATTCAAAACATACTCTATAAAAAACTCCCGAACAGCTCAATGCTTTTCGGGAGTTTTTCGTTTTAAGCAGCCTCACTTACACCAGCTCCACATAGCGCGAAGCCGAGGCCTTCGTACCATCCGCATTCAACGCATACAGGTAGCAGCATTTGATGTCGGTCGCCTTGATACCGGGGTAGTCAACCACCAGGGTGCCGATAGCGACATCGCCCCGCTGCTGCTCCTGCATCAGCAGCTCGCCTTCGGTAGTTTTGGCCACTGCTATCATACGGTCGGTAGCATTGACGCCCGGAATACGGACATTGGAGCGATAACTGATGCTGATACCCGCCGCCGTTACTTTGGCTTCGGACACTGCCGGCACCACCATCGTACCGCCGGACACCTGCAACTTGCTGTAGTCAATCACCGGCACTTCGCCAGTTTTGTCTACTGCCCCTTTCAGGTTGAGCGCCACAAAGGCATTGAAAGCAGTCTGCCCTGTACCTCTTTCGGGGAAACTCTCGGTAGCGATGCCACCCCAACTTTGATGCTCGTCGCTGATAAGTTTGAAACTCGCCCGTTGCATTTGCTGGGCCGGTGTGTTCGCGTCTTTTATCGTAAACGCCTTACTACGGATTACATTTTCGCCATTCCAGGTAGTAGTGACGAAGTTGGCCATTGATCCGCTCATCTGGCCTGTTAAAGGATTTTGAGCCTTTGACATAATAGAATTTGCAAGTCGGGATAGTCTGTAGCAAAACCGCTTATCAGATGTCGACCTACGATGCAAAGTTGCACAAAACCCCAAACATTAACATTTACCTAATTTCGATACCTAATCTGGATGTTATCTCTTTTTTCAGGAAATGGCACTACAGGAACCGAGGAAAGGAAGATAAAAATCACTTTTAACGATATTTTTTTCGGGCCGGCAACATTAGGTATTGCTCTTGAGAGCTATTCGGTGCTTTCACGCATCGTTTATATTCTCAACTGCTCCTGATTTTACATTACAATTATCGGCTTAGTCCAGAAAACGCTCGTCGAATTTAACGCCCTGCTCGGCAAGCATACCCACCAACTCTTCTTTATACTCTTGTTTGTGGTGATGTTCTTCCTGATTTTTTACATAGTTTATCAGGTTACGCCTGGCTTCGTTGGCATATGTAAAATAAGCATAGCCTTTTTGCCAGCCTGCAAAATGTGGAAAGAGCTGCTGCTCCTTGATATAGGCTGTAGCACCCAGCTTGATGTCTTTGATCAGTCCGGCCACTGCAACCGATGGATGAAGATCGACGATGATATGGATGTGGTCTTCTACGCCACCGATACGATACAGATAGCATTTCTTCTTTTTAGGAAGTACTTGTAAGAAAACACCGTGTTTGATAAGAAAGCGTCAAGGTCAAGGCGCACGAAACAGCAAAACACGGAGTTTACTTGAGTAAATGAGTAGTTTTAGCTGTGAGTGCAACGCAGAGATTGGCGTTTTCTTGCAAACACTAAGCAAACCCCATATAAACTTGTAGAGCGCCTCCCGGTGCGATTTCTGAAGCGTTTTCCCTCTGTACTTCGTAGTGAAAACAAGCTGATAAAGTGCATGGCCGTAAGTACTCATAGTCGTTTTTTTAAACCACGAGTTTCACTCATGGTTAAGTATGTTCAACCCCTTCTGGGTTAGCTTCTTTTTCTTTCTTCTCCACGAGTTTCACTCATGGTTAAGAGCGTTCAACCCCTTCAGGGTTATCTTAAGAGCCCCGCTTACACACAAACAACGGTGAAACCGTTGAACGTACTTAACCCCGTACGAAGTGCGGGGAAAAAGGGACAGCGTGAGGAGACAGGGAACCCGTACGAAGTGCGGGAAAAAAGGAACAGAGCGAGCAGAAACATCCCCAAGGCAGGATACTACCTCTCTACCCCTTTACCTCGTTAAAGTAGCGCAGTGCTTCTTTCTCTATGTCTCTAAAGGGCTTCATAAACGTGCGCTCATCCCGCGTTTTGCCCTGCGAGAGGGATGCACTATAGGCTGAAAAATCTTCCCCCAAAAACGCGCCGAAGGCTTCCATCATCTCTTGCTTGTTGGTTAGCTGGTTACCTTCTGCATCAGCAAACATGCCGACGTCGTACATGGCCGAGAGAATTTTGATAATATCAGTTTTCCTTCTGGAGGCTGGACGGATAACCACATCCTTTTGGGAGGGCTCCTTCTGAATCACGGAGGCTCCTTCGTCTAAACAAACCTCTGCTTCTTCTATCAACGAAAGGATCTTAGAACGAAAGTCTTGTATCGATTTGATAAACAAAGTAAAAGTCATCACCAGCAAACTATATTGGGTACCGTTCACATCCTCTTTCATTTCATCCCACCTGGCATAGAAGGGGTCAATCAAACGACTAATCAACTCATTGGATGTACTTTGTTCAGCATCAGCATAGGGAGAACTCAGCAACCTGCGAAACTTCATTTGGTACAGCTTATTCAGCTTAGCCGCACTTTTCAGTTCAGCTGCCAGCTGCCAAAATTCCTCTGCTATTGCATCCTTCGAAATTGAATGTACTGTATTAATGTTACTGCCAAAAATACTATTAAAACCCTCGAAGCTTCGATAGATCAGATCACCATCTTCCAAACCTTTCAGAAAATTTAAAACCGTATCGAAAACACCAATGCTTTTATCTGTTTCAGGCGTATTTTTCATTTATATCAAATTTATCATTATTCTTTGATTAATTGATAATCAACACAATAATCTACTTAAGGATAATTTCACACATCCATAGTATTTTGCAGTTACCACAATGATAGTTGGTCTTTATTTTTATCATCTCTGAGAGGATAAAACACGCCAATTATAACAAATGGATTACGAGCACGCTGAATATGCATTGTTCTTTGACTCCCAAGGAAAAGGTAGATGTCATTTTTTGCTGTAAATGTATCAAAATACTTCTTCTTTACTTGTTGACAAGCTTCTTTTTCATTTTTAGTTTCACTACTGCGCAATGAGTTCCAATATAGCTGTACAATCTCCCAGTCTTCAATCATCAATATGCTTTCTCTTCCTGCATCATCAACAAAACGATATGAAAAACGATATGGCATTTTATCCGGGATACTTCGAATTATTGTATCTTCAGGATTATCAAAATTCATCTGATATTGAACAAACTGAGCTTTCCACTTTTCTTTCCATTCACGCTCATCCTGCTCGATAATAAAATCAATAATCTTCGTGGGCTTGAATGTTGCCAATGATCTATTGGTAGGTGCTTTCGACTCATCAAGTAGCTGAGTGAGGTTTGTATATACATTTTTTAAACAATACTCCTTACGCTTCGCCCAAAAATTTGTAGGTTTTAGATGTTCCAGAATTTGCAAATCCCTGAATTCATAATCCACTGGCGAATAACTTTCCGGACGGAAATCAGAATCATAACGACGTCGAAGGTCTAATTCAATCCAGGTATATTTATTTATTGGAAGTTTGCCACTTATCTTTTGTTTACGAAGAAAACTCAGTGGCATCGGATAAATTCGTATCCAGGAGCCATCTTCTAAAATTCCTGCTGTACATACTAATTCATCATAACTTCGCGAGGGCAAAGGGTAGGTTGTAACTGTAAGCAGAACTTTTAGTCTTGGCATATTACAAATCTTTACGATTGAATGTTTTGAGTAATTCCAGTTTCATTAAATTCGAAGCAATCACCCCTCTGTGACACATTTGCACATCTTTCTCAAAGCAAGTTAGCGCCACACGTTGCTGACTATTTACGATGTCGGCTAATTTCAACAAAGAACTATTGTTTTCAATCAACGTGCCAGCTTCATAAGATGTAAATAGTCTTTTGTAATCAGCCAGACTATTCAGCACCTGTCGCTCGCCCGATTCTATTCCCAATTGAGGAATATGTATATATTTAATTCCAACCTTTTCACAAGCATCCTGTAAAGTGCTTTTCGAGAATCCCCATTTCTGACTATATGCATTTTTACGCACATCGCACAGCACTTTTATATCATTAATGATTAGCTTATTGATATACGTTTCTAACGAAACACCTTCGTACCCTATCGTAAATAAGCAATTTGAATCAACATGCCTTTTCTGCAACATTACTTTTTCCTGTTCCTCCTCGCTTAAAACATCTTGAAGGATGGTACTGTTAATGGCCCAAAACGGGTAATTTACGTAGGTATGCTTTATTAAGTCATTTGTCCGGTACTCCGAAAAAGAACTATGTATACTATTTAAAATAGCCAGATCACCAGGTTTTAATAAAACCAAAAAATTATCAGTACTTACAAGTTTCCACAATACAGAATGCCTACTCTGTACCCTTTCCACATAACCCAATTTCTCTAATACAAGTAAATCCTGATTGGCATGCAACGAATAACAACCAAATTTATAAGGAATAAAATCAAAGGCTTTTTCTTTTTGCATACGAGTAAGCAAAAAAAGGTATTTCTGAAGGGGAGTGGACAACAACTCTCCATTGAACTTTTGCAATAAAGCTAATAATATCTTTCGACGATAGTAAAACATGCAGCAAAAGTAGTTATTTAAAAGGAGTTTTAAAACCTCACCTCAATTTCATTGTATTTCTGAAGCAATTCCGGGAACTGAATACAGTTAATGCTTATTGAACTGCAAATAGTGGGAATCTTTTTAAACATTTTGTCATCATTCCCAGCCGACGATTCTTCCGAAACCACAGTGAAGGGTTTACTCTGTTTGTTTTGTGTATAGGCATACAGCAATATCTTCGCATCGGCATTTTCAAGGTAAGCTGTTTTTCGGGCTTCAAATTCCGATTCACTCAGTTTGTTTTTCAATTGTGAGTTGACAAACTGATTGTCCAGCATATTGAAAAATGCTTTGGGTGGAAATAATTCAGTGGTTTTGGTTTGATTATGCTTTTCAGCAAGGAATGGTAACTCTTTCAATACAATCCCTCCAGCCACATATCCACACTCCTCAGCCACTTTATCAAGTACAATGATCTCACCCGATTCCACTTTCGCGTGAATCAGTGTCTTCAGTTTATCTTCTTTGTCGAAGGGGAGGTAATAACGCACCAACGACAGAAGTGAGCTTGTGTCGATAACTACGTTCATGGCAGGTATTGGGCTAGTTTATCGGGTGTTATATGGAGGGTTTTGCAAAAGTCCTGTTCATTGATAACGCCTTCGTAAAAAGCGGTTTGAAGGGTGGATATCAGCAGCGGCGATTTGATGGGCTGAGCGGCACGTGCATTGCTTTCAATACCTGCCAGTTTCTCCATTTCACGTTGTCTTTTTTGTGCATCTTCCTGCGCCTGAAACTGTTCTTCAAACTCCTGTTTAATATGCAGGTAATTAGCGTATGCTATTTTCCCATTCAACAACAAACGGGTGTATAATGCCAATCGGCTTAAATGCGTTTTCTTCGATATTTCCCCAATCAACTCCATGTGGTAGTCGTTGGAGGCATTGGCCGTGCTGAGTTGGTGAATGGTAGTCGCGTATCTTCCGGCTAGAAAGTAAAAAGCAAATTCGTTGCACCAGTTTTCTACCTTGTTGCCACTGTTTCCATACATATCGGCAAAGTCGAGGCTCTCCACTTCTTCTTCGTTCAGCAAGTAATGCCCCAGTTCGTGCGCCAGTGTAAAAATTTCCCGACGGAGTGCCTGCTGTTGTCGTTTCAATACAATCACATTGGGGCTCAAGAAGAAGCCATCAATATTGGCCCGCTCTTTTTTGTTCCAGGTTTCTACAAATTCAGATACCAGTATATTGGCTGAGCCGAGCTTTTCAATAAACGATTTCAGAAAGTCACGTTTCTCGGCTTTAAAGTCTGGATACAAGCTAGCCCTTACTGTATTGGCCACCGTCAGAGGTTGGTCTGCCAGAGTAAAAACCGGCATCTTCCGGGATAACGGCACTTCTGAGAGTTTAGCAATAGCCGTAAAGTTATTCTTAAAGTCTTCGAAATGGGTAACAATCTTCTTAGACCCTAAATTCAGGTTGGAATTAAACTTTTCTTTGCGGAAAAAGATACTCGATTCCAATGACCGCTGCGGAGTACGGGGATCTAAATAGAAATTGATTCCTTTCTTAAACACCTCATCAATTTTTCGGAGCAGACTAAGCTTTATCTCTTCCTGTTCCAGTTCCTCACGCACAATAGCCGTCTTTCTGCCTTCGTTCAGCAAAGCCAGCAACTCATCCACCGACATTTTGTACATGTCCAGCAAATAGTAAAGTCGTGATATGTTGTATTCTACGGTCAAGAATCTGGTGGGGATTTTGGTGCAAAGATAGTGAAAATATGAATCAATATTCAAACACTTCCAGCAGAGCTAATAATATTTTGCGACGATAATAAAGCATGGTGCAAAAGTAAGAAAATTATGCGGCTATCAAATGTATTTTACTCTTTTGATATACCGTTTATAGCCATTAATCTTACTTTCTTTTAATTTTAGATCTATCAAATCAGTCTCTTTAATTTTAGAAAGCCTTTTGTGAAATGAATTATCTAATTTCAACCGATTGTTCTGGCATATAACTCCTGTGATAACAGGATTTTTTGTTTTATAAAAAGTTTTTTTGTGGCTTATTCTATAGCCATCTTCTGTGATAATTCTGATAATCTCTGGTAGTTTATCTTTGAAATCAATTTTAGAAGATAATGTAATATCATCAACAAATGTTGTGAATTTAATATTGTTTTCTGCACAGTAGTTTTGTATTTTATCTCCTGTGGATTTGAATATCAAATTAGCTAGAATAGTAGATGTAGGTACACCTTGGGGCAGTTGATACTTGTATGTTGTGAGTTGAGTAAGTATTTTCGATACGGTAGGAGTGCATCCAAGTTCTAAGTATAAATTGAAAACTTTAGAGTGAGATATTGACGGAAAAAATGATTTTAAATCAGTAGTAAAAATATATTTATTGCCTTGATGTGTTTTTGCATTAATAACGTTATCCTTTTTAGAAACTCCACCAAATGCGTAAGTGGGTATAGTTGTGTGATTAATAAGAAATTTAAAGATACGTTTCTGAATTAGCTTCAGTTCCTTTTTAGTTGAATTAATAGGTCGTGTTTGTTTCTTATTATCAATTATGATTGCCTGGTTAGTTGTTTTATCAATTTTATCCTTTTCCCATGTAATATAATACTCTTCAATATTTTCAATTATATCTTGAAGAGAATTTAAGTCTGCTTTGAGAATATGACAGAGATATTTCGTGTTTGTTATCATAATAAAAAAGAAATTAGAGAGCTGATAAGCAAGTTAGAATAAAAAATCCAAGAACTGCTAATGCAATCAAGAGATTTTTGAATGCATAAATAAATCCTGTGAGACTTTTTGTGCATTCTTCTAACGAACTAAAAAACAAAGATAATTCTTTGATTTTTTTAGTGACGCTCATCAATGAGGAGCAATGAGGGGTGGAGGTAGAACCCCTTTTTGAAGGAATGTTTCTTTTCTTCATATTTAAGTAATTAATTGGTTTTCTGGCAATATTGCCATGTCCCACAATCAACATTACTTAGACTCAATTAATACTATAAACATTGTCCTTCTTTTGCTCTCTATTTTCAACATGTCCCTTTTTGATTATGGAAACATGTATATGAATTATTATCCTATTTATTTCATTAAATATTTAATTGCCTAATTACTAAATAGCCTATATAGCTGTTAGGGTAATAGGGGATATGTCTTCACAATAAAACCTAATGGTGTGATAAAATCACTTTACTTTTTTAGTACTAATTGAATGGAAAATATCCTTCTTCCACTCTTATATTTCAAAGAACGAATACAATGCAAATATAATAGAAATTTATAACGTAATAAAAATTCTTATTCTAATTTTCATTAGAAAAAGCCTCAACCCTCCAACGCCTCTGTAAGCAACTGTTGCAGCAGCATTTCATTTTGCTGTTGGCCGATGCGGATTTCCAATTTTTCTGCCCCTAAATCCCCTAAAGGGGACTTTTGGAAAGTGCGATTTCAGAGATTTTACTCGTTTACTATTTATTTTTTATCCTATTCTATGAGATAATGCTCTTATGTTATGCACCACAAACATCCCCTTTAGGGGCTTGGGGCGAATTAAGTTGCTACATTCTGCGCTCTCATAGCCCCTTTTAGACGGTTGGGGGCAGCTCTCACCCCTCCAACGCCTCTCTCAACACCTCTCTTAGCAACATTTCATTATGCAGTTGGCTGGTGCGGATGCTGGCTTCCAGTTCATCGCAGGTGTGCATTAGCTCGTCATGCTTGCTGACAATGGCTAGCTGCTCGGTAAGTGATTTTTTATCCATATTCTTCAGGTAGAGAATTCTAAGCCGCAAATTTTCAAATAACATTTCAAAAAGCGCTTATTTCAGTTAATTATTTCCGCCCACCAGAATGAATAGCTCCAGACCTAACGGGTTTCCAAAACTGTTAGGGCTTACAGTTCCCTGCGCAGTTTGTATTGATCCAATGACTCCAGGTCATCGCATCAATTTATCAGCAGTACCATTAGTGAACGGGTGAACACAAGACACCCCTCACTATCCACCACATCACTAATCATTTATCACTAATCATTAACCACTAATCACTAATCACTCATCACTACCCTTCTCTCCTCCCCGAAAGCAGTCATACAGTAGTCTGATTCATCTATTTCCTATATATATCCTATATACTTCCAATATATTTCGATTATATATCCATTACTTATATAGATATAGTGTATATACTGTATATATTTAGTATTTTTGAACCAGATAGTAGACTCAACCAGCACTCTGCTAAGAACCAACTCCCTATCAACCCTTAAAGAACACGGTATGGCAATCGTAAAAGGACCTTTTCAACTTTCGGGAAGTATCAGCAATGTGAGCTTTTACACCCGCCGGGACAGCGACAAAGTGATAATGCGCACCAAAGGCGGTGTAGATAAGAAAAAGATAAACCGTTTGCCGCAGTACGAGGGCTTTCGGAGTCAGCAAAAGGAATGGAGCGGATGCACCAAAATGGCCGCTACTGTCCGCCATGCAATGTGGGATATCCACCAACTGGCCGACTACAACATCACCCCGGTGCTCAACTCGCTGATGAATAAGATTCAGAAGGCTGGTACGGAGGGCGAAAAAGGAAGTCGCCCGGTTTGCTTATCGAATTACAAACAGGCCTTGGAGGGCTTTAACCTGAACCGGAAATACCCCTTTAATTCGGTGCTCAGGGTATCGACCCAAACCGAACTGAACCGCGAGACCCTACAGGCTGTTGTGCGGGTAGACCGAATCAACCCGGCCAATGATGTGCAGAACGTGCAGAGCCTCCCCTATTTCCGCCTGATCGTAACCCTGGGAGCAGTTTCAGACATGGAGCGTACAGATGCTCGTTTCGATTACCAACCTACAGTCCCTATGCTCCACGGAGCCACCCTTTCCCAAAAATCGAACTGGTATCCCGCCAATAGTATCGTGGAGGCACATTCCATTCAGCTACAGATGGGCGAACAGGAGTTAGCCGAACTAACCGACAAGGTGACTGTTATCGTGGGCATGGGTATTGAGTTTGGTACCATTGGCATTGATGGTCGACCCGAAGCAGTAAAATATGCCGGCAGCGCGAAAGTGCTGAAGGTGGGATAAGGAAAAACACTATCCTTTTGAGCCCCACAGCAAACAAGATTGAGCCGCAAAGAAAACCTTTCTTTGCGGCTCATTTTGTACTTTTGCATCCATAATATTCAAACAAGGAAGAAAATGAAAGACTTCAATTATTACAATCCAACCCGCATTGAGTTTGGGAAAGGAAAAGAACAATATATCGGACAATATATTTCGGAATCTGGCATCAGTAAAGTGCTGATTGTGTACGGTTCGGAACGCATCAAACAGAGTGGGTTGTTTGATACGGTAGCGCAATCGCTTACCGAAAAAGGAATTCGCTTCGAACAATTGGGTGGCGTGCAAAGCAATCCGCTGCTCAGTAAAGTGTACGAAGGTATCGCTCTGGCCAAAGCTACTCAGGTGGAAGCTGTGCTGGCCATCGGAGGAGGTTCGGTGCTTGATTCGTCCAAAACCATCGCTGCGGGAGCAAAATACGACGGCGATGTGTGGGATTTCTTTTGCGGCAAAGCCCGCCCGGCTGCTGCTTTAAAGATTTTCGACATCATGACCCTGGCTGCTACCGGTAGCGAAATGAACAACTATGCCGTAGTGACTAAGGACGATACCAAAGAAAAATACAGCTTTGGCGGATTGGCTACTTATCCCACCGTATCGGTGATCAATCCGGAATTGCAAGCCACCGTGGGCAAGGATTACCTGGCCTATTCGGCTGCCGATATTTTTGCACACAGTCTGGATCTTTATCTTTCGGCCACCTCACTGCCCGAATACATAGCCGGATACGTAGAAAATATCCTGAAAACCGTAATGCGTACCACCGAAACTCTATTGGCTGACAGCACCAACTACGAAGCCCGTGCCGAATTTGCATGGGCAGCTACGCAAGCACTCAACTTTACTACTTTCTGCGGGGTGGCAGGCAATCGTTTCGATACGCACTTTATCGAACACACCCTTTCGGCCGAATACAATATTGCCCATGGAGCAGGACTGTCCATCATTATGCCGGCCTGGATGAAGTGGCAAAAACAATTTCAGCCCGAACGCTTTGAGCGTTTTGCCCGGATAATGTTTAGAGCGGAAACTGCCGACGGTGGCATCGAAGGTCTGAAAAACTGGTACGCCAGCATTGGTACGCCGGTAACATTGGCCGAAGGCAACATTCCGGCTGAAGACATCCCTGTGCTGGTAGAAAAGCTATCGGAAGTAGCGGCCTTCCGCAGAGCCACTGCGCTGTATACCCCCGAAATGATTCGTACCGTATTGGAAAATGCGCTGTAAAACCAACGCGAGCAGACATGAAAATATGTCTGCTCGCGTCGGTTTTACTTACAAATTATAAATAACCTCGAATTTCATGAGTGATTCACACATCAACCTGTTCAGTTGATTGTATTTCTCCATACTACCGCACTGTTGCTACCTACTACCAGCACAATCACCAGACGTTTTGAGGTCAGTGTTTGCTGGCATCCTTGGATGCTCGGCTGTTCATCCTCTCGTTGGACCATTCATCCTTGGATGCTCGACTGTTCATCCTCTCGTTGGGCCGATCATCCAAAGATGACGCAATTTGATAATATTCATTTCAAAAAAATCATGCTCTTCCTGACTCAATATTAGCCATCCCCCACCCAACCGCCCCATCTAAGTCAGAAAAAAGATGTTCTGAGCTGTTTCAGAGTAACTACAGAAGAACTTACTCAACCATCAGCCTATCGCATACTAAATAATGCAGCCAATCAAAACCGACAGCTTGAGTTTAGTTTTTCCCAAACAAGCATTAATAAAGCCTTCAAAACCGGCACAAATAGTAAAAGTATGTTATAAAGCAGCATTTTTCTCTAATTTATATTCAAAACGCTTGCAAGTGTAGAAAATACGCTTTACCTTTGTGACGTGATTTTTTCATAGTATTAGATTTAAGGTTAACA
>JBJOOU010000250.1:0-3716 GCA_046051105.1 Bacteroidota bacterium | reverse complement strand
TAGCTGTTATTTCAGTTTTATTTTACACATAGGAAACATAGTTTTTTGTCTGGAAAGATTCGGAAAAAGTACACATAGTTGTGAAATAATGAATTATTTCACGTTGAATAGTCCTGAATTGTATATTCGTTGTATCCAATCAGTAAATGTTTAAGAACATTTACAGCTATGTGTTCTCATTTTAAATCAAAAAGAAAGTAAAAACTATTGTGAGGCTATGTGTTGGATTTACAGCTCCTACAAACTTTCTTATAGGTTCGAATCCAAGACCGATGAGATGCGACCGAAGATTTCGTCGATAGTTCCCATGCCGTCGATGGCTGCGTATTTGTTCAGGTTGCGGTAGAAATCGCTTACCGGAGCAGTTTGGGTTTGGTATACTTCCAAACGTTTGGTGATGGTTTCCAGATTGTCGTCGCTACGTCCCGAAGTTTGTCCGCGTTTGATCAGGCGGTCAATCAGTTCGTCTTTTTCAACGCTAAGGTCTACCAATACATTGATGGTTTTGTTGTTTTGAGCCATCATGCTTTCCAAAGCTTCAGCCTGCGCTACTGTGCGTGGAAATCCGTCCAGGATAATTCCGTTGATATCGTTGCCAAAAGCTTCGATGTTTTTAGCCAGGATATCGATGATCATTTGGTCAGGCACCAATTGTCCTTTCGAAATGTAACCTTCGGCAATTTGTCCGAGTTCGGTTTTGTCGGCCATTTCTTTACGAAGTAAATCGCCGGTCGACAGGTGTTTTAACTGATACTTGTTTACAATTAAATCACTTTGGGTCCCTTTTCCACATCCGGGAGCACCACAAATAATTACGTTCAACATTCTTTTTTATACTAGAGTTATGATAAGCTGAAGCGGGTAATCCCGTTTCGGAGATAATTCGTTATTCAGGCACTACAGTGTAGATGTCTTTCAGGTTACGTCCGTAACCGTCGTAGTCAAGCCCGTATCCTACAATGAAATCGTTAGGGATTTTCATCGCAATATAATCGATCTTGATATCGCATTTCAGCGCTTCCGGTTTGTGCAGGAAGGTAGCCACGCGAATGCTTTCAGCACCTTTAGCGCGCAATGAGCTGATGATGCGTTCCATCGTTACGCCTGTGTCGATGATGTCTTCTACCACTACCACGTTGCGTCCCACAATGCTTTCGTTCAGTCCGATGATTTCTTTTACCACGCCGCTGGAGTAAAATCCATCGTACGACGATAGTTTTACAAAGGTAATTTCGCAAGGTACGTTGATGTTTTTCATCAGATCGGACGCAAACATAAATGCCCCGTTCAATACACACATAAACACCGGATTAAGACCTTCTACGTCTTTGTTTATTTGCTCGGCAACCGCTTTTACTGCTTCCAGGATTTTGCTCTCCTCAATCGAAAGCGAGAACTTTTTATCTTTAATTTGAATTGTGCTCATGAAAATGTGTGTTTTGAGGCTTATTTGTTCTTAAATAATCGTTGATTTCTAAAGAATTAGATAACCTTCGGAAATTGGGTGCAAAAGTACAAAAAAACATTCGTTCGGTAAAGCCCGGCACCTGTTTATAATTCAATGAATACATTAACACGAAAAAAGTGGATAAGCGGCGGAAAATAATTTATTTTGTTCCGGGCAAAATAAAGCTTTTGTCAGTAATGTAACTATGCAGATGAACAACAAAATAGCCAGTACGGCTTCCATCGATTTTTATTCCGCCTCTACTTCGGTGGAGTTGGAGTTGCCGTTGGCCGATGGGGGGATTTGTGCGGGCTTTCCCAGTCCGGCGCAGGATTATATCGACCTGAAAATCGACCTGAACAAGGAATTGATCTCCAATCCGTCCACCACTTTTTATGGTCGGGTAAAAGGCTCGTCGATGATTGATGCCGGCGTGGAGGATGGCGATTTGCTGGTGATCGACAAAAGTCTGGTGCCCAAAGATGGCGATATGGCCATTTGCTTTATTGATGGCGAATTTACCCTGAAATATATTCGCATTGAGCCCGATGCTGTGTATCTGATGCCGGCAAATCCTGCTTTTATGCCCATAAAAATTACAGAAGAAAACAACTTCTGCATTTGGGGAATTGTAACGTATTCGATCAAGAATCATAAACGAGGATGATTTGACGATTTGAAAATTTGAAGATGTGGGCTGAGGATGCGTAGATTGTCTTGTAGTCTTAAAATCGATCCATTTCAGTTCAATGTATTTTCAATCCTTCAAATCACCTCATCTTCAAATTCCTGTTCTCATCTCCAAATTTTCAAATCAATACATCTTCAAATCTCCTAATTTCCATGTTTGGCCTCTTAGATTGCAATAATTTTTATGCCTCGTGCGAGCGGGTTTTTAATCCGTCGCTCAATGGGGTGCCGGTGGTTGTTCTGTCGAATAACGACGGTTGCGTTATTGCGCGTTCGGCCGAGGCAAAAGCGCTGGGGATTCCGATGGGTGAGCCTGCGTATAAACTGAAAGAATTGATTGAGCAACATCATGTGGCTGTTTTTTCGTCCAACTATGTGCTGTACGGCGATATGTCTGGCCGTGTGATGTCAATTTTGTCGTCCTTTGTGCCCGAAATGGAAGTGTATTCTATCGACGAGGCTTTTTTGCATTTCGATGGGTTTGAGAAAATTGACCTGAAAGAATATGGAACGAAGATCGTGCAAACGGTGACTCGTGGTACGGGTATTCCGGTAAGTCTGGGCGTGGCGAAAACCAAAACGCTGGCCAAGGCAGCCAATCGCTTTGCAAAGAAATATCCTGCTTATAAGGGTGTGTGTATTATCGATTCGGACGAAAAGCGCGAAAAGGCCCTGAAGTTGCTCGCCATTGAAGATGTGTGGGGTATCGGTCGGCGGATTTCGAAGAAACTACATTATTACAGTATTAATACGGCCTGGGATTTTACGCAGCGCTCCAAAAGCTGGATTCGGCATACGCTGGGTGTGAATGGCGAGCGCACCTGGCTGGAGTTGCGGGGTGTGCCCTGTCTTGAGATGGATCGGCCTGCTTCAAAAAAATCCATTTGTACATCGCGTAGCTTTGGTGAGCGACTCACCACGTATGAGCCAGTGGCTGAGGCGGTGGCTAATTTTGCCGCCTCTTGTGCCGAGAAGTTGCGTCGTCAGCGTTCGCAGGCGGCGGTGCTGATGGTATTTTTGCATACCAATCCTTTTGCGGAGAATCAACCGCAATATAGCAATCAGGTGGTTGTGCAGTTGCCGGTGCCTACCAGCGATACGCCGGGATTGATTCGTTATGCGTTGAAAGGGCTGAAGTCAATCTTTGCTGAAGGGTATCGATTTAAAAAAGCCGGCGTTATTGTGAGCGAAATTACGCCCGAGCGTCCTATGCAGCTGAATTTGTTTGATGAGCGCGATCGCGAAAAGTTTCAGAAAGTGATGCTGGTGATGGATAATCTGAATGCGTCTTATGGTCGTCAGAAGGTGAAAATTGCGGCACAGGGCTTTGATAGGAAGTGGAAGTTGAAAAATGAAAAGCTGTCGCCTTGTTATACGACTCGTCTGGCGGATGTGGTGGAGGTGAAGGTGGTCTGATCCTCCTTTTTTTTGTGTCCGGATGAAAATAAAAGAAGCTTTCTGATATTTCAGAAAGCTTCTTTTATAAGTGGTACCACCAGGAATCGAACAGGGGACACAAGGATTTTCAGTACTTTGCTCTACCAACTGAGCTATGGTACCATTGTTCCATTTTGCGAGT
>JBJOOU010000249.1:0-26666 GCA_046051105.1 Bacteroidota bacterium | reverse complement strand
CTTTTGTAAATGTCCGCATATCGGTAGAAGTTGCCAACATTACCTTTTCTGCAGGATACAGACTTCCATTGTGTCCGGTATAAAAGCCATATAGCTTACCGTTCGCATCTTTTATAAAGCTCCCTGTTCCTAAAAGTGTTTCCTGGGAGCCAGCAGTTCCGCATGGAATAGCTTCAGTAAAACTTATAAAACTTGCATAATCCGCTGTTTTAGTACAATATATGGGATGATCAGTAGGAGCTCCATTTCTCCAGTCCTGAAGATAAAAGAGATAAAATGTATTATCTGATTCATTGTAATAAGGCATAGGATCGCCCACATAGCCACTTTGTGGCTTATATAGTGTTGCATATCCACCCGTTTCCTGAATTGTTCGAATTGTAGTTGTAGTGTCAACTCCTGAAGCTACGGGAGGCTCAGGTGTATTCCCACCAGCACAACTAGTACAGGAAATAAATAGTAAAGCGATGGGAAATAAAAATAATTTTCTTTTCATAATATCTTGTGGAATTGTACGCGGTGCAACATTACACCGCGTACTTTTTGAAATTACTGTTTCGGGTATGCTTTCAATTGATCCCAATACATTATTTGGTCTACAAAGTTCGGGTCTGTACTTGTATCTGCATCATACACAGCTACCAGGATATTATTGATAATGGCTGTTCTACTAGCTGGAATCACGAAAGTAAGTTCCTGCCATTCTCCAAGATGGTCGGCAGAATAAGTAGTTGCCACAAAATCTTTATTCGTTTCGCCATCACTTTGTAATTCCAAATGCACAACTCCTGGATAATTCTTAAGTACCATCATGGTGAACTTGTTGTAAATAGTCGGATCAATATTGACTTTATAATTATGCCATAAGGCACCTCCAGACCAAGCTCTACCACCATCATCAGTTCCAGCTTTTCGTCGCATGATAGAAACACAGGTTGGAGTTGGATTAATTCCACCAGTTTTAGGGTTTATTGTACCGTTATTTATAGTACTTGCAATTGGATCCCAAACTGGTGCAATGTCTTCACCATTGTAAAGTACCAAAATAGGTTTTGGTTTCTCTCCGGCTATTACCGTAACAACATAGGTAAAAGTGGAACCTAAATAATTCAGTGTATAAGTTACCGGATTGGTGAAATTAACTGCACTTCCTAAAGCCGGATTAATTGTCGCACCGTTTGTGTATTCAATGACCGGATATAAAGCGGTCAGGTCAGTTCCTACAGGAAGGTAAAGGCTGATTTTCTTGTTTACATCATCAATATCACCCTGTACAGAACCTATTTTAAAACTGGTAATCTTGGCTCTTGCTACATCTACCGAAACTGTATATTTCTGATAAACATCTTTGTTTGTTACGGTAAAAGTTACCGGAGTCAGATTACCTTGCGAGTCTGCAAAGTCAACAGCTGTACCATTATTGGGTGTTACCTGAGCTCCATCAGCAACAGTAATAACTGGTGAAAGCGCTTGTAAACTTGAACCTGAGGGTAAAATAACTGATATAGTAGAGTTTTCAGTATTGATTGTCCCTTGCACACCATTTATACTGAAAGTATGAATAGATGTATCGCCTGTTGTATCTAATACAGCTTTTAGTTCATTTTCACAGGATGAGAAAGTGATGATAAGGCAAAGAACGAACAGGATATTATATATAATTTTTTTCATATTCAATTGATTTTAAAAACCGTAGTTTTGTTTGTAAATCCCCTTACTGAAATTAATTTGCTGGATGGGTACAGGTACATATTCGTTTTTATTTTTTGTAAATTGTGCACCCTGAAAAAAAGTATGTTTTAGTTCTTCTTTCCGGTAATAGTTATTTATTACAACATCGGTTACACCCCATCTAGTCAAATCAAAAAAGCGGCTTCCTTCCATTGCAAATTCTAATCTTCTTTCCCAACGTAGAGCTTTTCTTGCAAAATCCTGAGTCCACGTGCAATTCACTCCGTTTTGATACAGTTGGATATCCAGATTTTTTGCAAAACCAATTAAATTTGTACTTGCTTTAGCACGACTACGTATCTGATTAATAAGTGGCAGTGCATCATTATAACTTCCGGTTTCAATCAAAGCCTCAGCACGCATCAAAATCACATCCGCGTAGCGAATCACGATTTGATTCTTCGAATTAGCATACCATGGTCCTGTTTTCACGTAGTAAATACTTGCCGGATCCACATTTTCCTTTAATGAAGAAAAATATCCATACATTCCCGGATTACGGGATTGAGTTTGCAGATAGTTTACAGCCGTATATTTGTATGGTTTACCTGGAATTGCTACAGTGTGAAATAAACGCGGGTCGACTTTATCGGTTGTTTCATTATAATCTGCATCGGCGAAGGTATCAAACATGGGTAATCCGTTCTGTGTTTTGAATGCATCTACCAGATTTTGACTCGGTTTATTGAAATCTCCTCCGGGTGTTGGAGTCGTAAGTGCATTTCCCATATTCAAACGTCCGAAAGTAGTACCATCATCGTGTGAATATTGCACAGCGAACATTGACTCAGGACCATTTTCGAAACTTCCCGGAAGAAAATTGTTTGCAAAATCAGTTTCCAAACGATATTTTGAAGTCATTACGTAAGCAGTCAGGTCAAGCACTTTTTGCATATCTGATTGATCAACAGAGATTACATTATGCTTCTCATCCTGACGATAAGCCTTATATAAATACACTTTAGCCAAATATGCTGCAGCAGCATATTTATTGGCACGTCCAACTTCTGTTTGGCTTTCAGGCAAATTATCGTAGGCATATTGGAAATCGTCCGCAATTTTTTGCCACAGTTCATCATTTGTTAAAGCCGCATTCGAAACATTAGCTATCTCTTCCGGCGATTTGGTTTCGTCAATGTACGGAACCATTTTGAAGATGATTTTCTGAATAAAATGCATATGACCACGAAGGAATCGCATTTCGGCAATGCGCGTTTTCCTGTTTGACATTTCACTATCGCTAACTTTATTTAGTAATTGCAATGCAAAATTTGCACGCGAAATAGCCACATAGTTATTGTACCAAAAACCATCGGTATACCATGTTTGATTACCAATTGAAGGAGATGAAATTTCAAGAAAATGTAGAAAATCACCATCATTTTGATCATTACCTCCTTTGTAAGCATCGTCCGAGCGAACGTTCCCGTAATTCCATAGACTCAACGGTCTGTTTATCTCATCATTACCTATGGCGGCATAGGCTGATATCACTTCATTTTCAATTTGTTTAACACCTGTTAGGTTGTCTTCGGTTAGGTTCCCATAGGAAGGAATAACCAAAGCATCGTTGCATGAATTCATTGCAAGGAAAGTAATCAGGGTTAAAGCTGCTATTTTGATTTTTTTCATACTGTTTCTGTTTTATAATGAAAATTAGAAGGCTACATTTAAACCTACAGTGTATGTAGTAGAGATAGGATAAGCTAAATTTGGGTTTTCAGGATCTAACCCTGTAAACTTGCTGCTTTTTAATGTCATCAGGTTCTGTCCACTCACGTACAGATGTACTTTGTCTAATTTGAGTTTGTTTGTCAACTTTGGTGACAATGAATAACCCAATTGAAGATTCCGTAATTTTAAGTAGCCACCCGGTTCTACGTAATACGATGAAAATCTTTTTTCATTATTCAAATCGCTGAATGATAGTGCCGGAATAGTAGATGATGTATTGGTCGGTGTCCATGCATTTAAAAGACGTGTGCTTTTGTTTGAGCCTAACTCATCAACTGCCCAGAAATCGGTGAATCGTTTTACTGTATTGTTAACCTGATTTCCTGACAAGCCCTGGAAAAATGCTGTCAGATCAAAGCCTTTATAATCCAGTACGATATTAAGTCCATACTGAAAATCAGGATTTGGACTTCCTAACCATGTTCTGTCTTTCTCATCTATAACGCCATCACGACTAATGTCTTTGTAACGGATTCTACCTAATCCTTTTCCGGTTTGAGTGGCTGAGTTATCCACTTCATCCTGTGTCTGGAATAACCCTTCAGCTACGTAACCATAATAAGAACCAATTGGTCTTCCCAGAATATTATCTGTAGTACCATTTCCGCCATAATTATTTACTACACTTTCAGGCAATTTGGTGATTTTATTACGATATCCCGAGATATTAGCTGTTACATCATATTCCAATCCGAATGAGGTTTTTCCTCGGTATCCTACTGTAAATTCCAATCCTTTATTTTCCATAGAAGCACCATTAACCCAGTGATTTCCACCTTCGCCAATGGCAGCCAGGTAAGGAGGGTTTACCAGAATATTATCTGTTTGCTTAAAGTACCATTCCACACTTCCATACAAGCTCTGGTTAAACAATCCGAAATCAAGACCAACGTTGGTTTGAGTGGTTGTTTCCCATTTTATTTTGTCGTTTGCACGTTGTGTAATCATATAGCCCGAAGGTAGTATTCCTGAACCTGCGCCTGTTATATCATAAGCACTTCCTGTATTAACTCCGGCACCAGTAGAACCAATATAATTGGCAATAATTATGGAACGATTAGCATAATTGTCAATCTCCTGATTACCTGTTTGCCCCCAGCCAACACGAAGTTTCATATCAGATATTGTACCTTTAAGATTCTCCATAAATTTTTCCTGACTGATACGCCAACCTGCCGAAAATGCAGGGAAAGTTGCATAACGATTGTCAATACCGAAGCGGGAAGAACCATCGTTTCTGAGAGTTACAGAAGCCAGATATTTGTCGTTATAAGCATAATCAATTTTACCGAAAAATGAACTTAGCGAATAACCGGTTGCTCCACCTGTTGAATACATTTCACCAACACCGGCTGATGGCCACATGTAGTTCGGGTCTTCAAGTTCGTAAGTCCTTCTTTCAGTTGAGAAATATATATCATTCTGATTTATAAATTCGGTACCGGCAAGCAAATTGAATTGATTTTTGTCGATTTTGAAATCATAGGTTGCTGTGTTCGTCCATGACCATTTCATTGAATGACTTTGGATCATCTTAGATGAAGTGAGGTCTGAACCCAATCTTCCGGTAAAACTGTAGGTCAATGCACGTTGATAATAATTACCATAATCCATACCAAAGCTACTTCTCACGTGTAGATTTTTAATTGGCTGAATATCAATGTAAGCATTTCCAAAAGTTCTCCAGAAACTGTAAGGATTATCTTTATTAGCATCTAAAATTCGTGCCGGATTATCCCTGTCGCGCATACCCGAGGTAACACTTCCCCAATCACCATTTGTTTTCTTTACCGGCATAATTGGAAGAGATAAAATTGCCAATTGAAGAACACCGTCCGGAGCCTGTAACTCACCAGTATTGTTTATTGTGAAGTTTTCACCGACTGTAATCAAATCACCCAGCAGCTTGTACGAATTATTCATACGTGCTGAAAAACGGTTGAAATAGGTATCTTTTATTGTCCCCTGATTATTATAGTAACCAAGAGATAGAAAACTGTTGGATTTATCTGTACCACTGCTTACCGAGAGATTATAGGACTGAGCAACTCCCGGGCGGGTAAGTTCTCCAAACCAATCAGTATTGGCTGACAACATGGTATTAGTTCCGTCTCTGGCATCAATGTATCTTGGAACTTTAATTCCATTAAGGACAGGGTTACCATTTGTATCATAGCTATAATCATACATATACCCAATCTGATTTGTATTCGGATCAACTCCACTATTCATCATGGCTTGCCACTGAACCTGACCAAATTGCTTAGTATTAAGCATATCAATAACCTTTCCATATTGTGATGAGCTTACATATGTATCAAAATTCACTTTCGATTTTCCGGATTTTCCTTTTTTGGTAGTAATAATAATAACACCATTGCCCGCACGAGAACCATATATACTGGCTGCAGAGGCATCTCTTAATACTTGTATACTTTCAATGTCGGATGAATTTAATTCGTGCATTCCACTTTTGGTTGGCACTCCATCAATAACGTAAAGGGGATCGTTGTTGTTAAGCGTACCAATACCGCGAATACGAACAGTAGTCCCTGATCCACTCGGTGATCCATTGGTAGTAATATCAACTCCCGCTGCTCGTCCCTGTAAGGCCTGCATAGGATTATTTGCAGAAGTCTTATTAAGTTCATTCACATCGACCACAGTTACAGCTCCTGTAAGGTCAGCTTTCTTTTGAGTTGAATAGCCTGTAACTACAACTTCATTCATTAATTTTTCATCTTCCGACATCATTACATTAATAAATGCTTTATCGCCTACAACTACTTCTGTTGTTTTCATTCCTATCATGGAAAATACCAAAATAGAATTTTTAGTTACAGATATAAAATACTTTCCATCAAAATCTGTTACTGTTCCCTTGCCAACTCCCTTAATCATGACACTTACCCCTACCAGTTTGTCATTACCTATACTAGAGCTAACAATGCCTGAGATTGTTTTTGTTTGAGCAAATACTGCAAAACTAAAACTCAAAAAAAGTGCTAACCCCCACAATTTCTGCAAAACATTGCTTTGATTTTTTCTTTTGTTATTCATATGTTTCTTTTGATTTAATAAATTAACTCTTGCTTGCAATCTGTCTTAAACAGATAAAATGAAACCACAAACCGGATATTAAAATAGATTCAATAGTTTTAAATAGTCGTTTTTCTTCATATTTCTTAAATTTAAAATTATCATTTCAATCATCATTCGTCATTCATATAATTAGATCTAACAAATTAATGTGCTACAAAATTAGATTAGACTCAATTTATATGCTGTCAAAAATGTTGCATTGTCTTGTAATTTTGATACAAAAGTCCATAATACCTCATACAAACGATTGGTAGTGATGCAATTCAATGCGTTGATATACAGCTAAAAAAATGACACTACTTATTAGCAATCGTCTTAGTGGTTTGTCTTAAGCATTATTCCACCATATAATTTTATAAGCTCAGCGTATTGTGAGATATTATTATTAGTTTTACATCGAAAGTAATAATCTATATGATACAAAGTCTTATTAATAATGAAATTATCTCATTGCCTGGAGCTATTTAATGCTTTTCTATTCAGGACAATCATCAGAACAACATTTCGTAAAATACTTACTTTGATATTATTGGCTCTATGCCTGATAGACAGTAAGGGAATGCCACAGCAGTATTACGCTTTCAACAATATTGAAGGGGTGACAAAGAAGTTGTGTGTAAGAAGTATCGTGCAGTCGGCAGATGGAATGATTTGGTTGGCTGCCGAAAGTGGCTTGTATAGTTATGATGGTTATCATCTGATAAAAAGGCCGGTAGAGGAGTCTGATGTAGACCGTATTGATACAGGAAGTTTCAATTGTCTCCTTGCTGACGGTGATAGTCTGCTGATTGGTAGCAACAAAGGTGTACTGAGTTTCAACTTGAAGACCTACACTTTCCGTTTATTGCCCTATGCCGATGATGAAATAATTAAAGATATCACCCGAACCGCCTCAACCCTCTGGGTGGCAACAGGGAATGCCATTTACAGAAACGGGAGAAAACTGGAACCATGTCCGGACAATATTGTTTCCCTATACAGGGATGAGACTTGCCTGTATATCGGTACTGATAATGCGGTTTACAGTTATTCATTGACAAACAATCAATTGGAAAAAATTGACGGGAGTATATCGTATGTCACATGCTTTATTTCCGATAAGCAGCATGACCTGCTGTGGGTAGGTACAGCTTCTAATATTACAGCCTGGAGTAATCAGGCCGGGAAAAAATTATTCAGCATCCCAATACCTGTGGCAAAATCAATTTGTGCTGATATGTGGGGCAATATGCTGGTTGGAACGGACAACGGACTTTATATCGTAGGGAAGGACCAGCAGGCGAGAGTTGTCAGACACGATGCAAGGCGTGAGAACTCGCTTGCAGGAGATGCGGTCTGGAGCATTTTCAAGGATCGGAGCAATAACATCTGGATAGGCACAAACAGTGGTGTTTCAATATTGCCTGGCAACGGATTGATGACCACTTATTATTTGCCGGCTATTACCGGCGAAGGAACTGGTAACCAATTTTTCTGTACGTACAGCGATTCCAAAGGGCGTAAATGGCTTGGTGGTGCGAATGGGTTGCTATGTATTGAGCAGCTGGGCAGAGAAAATCAGACGTTCAGATGGTATAGAATGAACGATGCCCGTTATCCCATTCCTCATAATCGCATTCGTGATATCGTAGAGGATAGTCAGGGTAATATTTACGTTGGTGGGGATATGGGATTGATGCAGTATGATGAAGCATCACAACAGTTTAAGCGCTATGTGATTGAGGAAGATCCTTTCAATTGGGTATATGCTGTCAGAGAGTCGGTCAACAAGGAACTCGTCATTACAACTTATACAGCTACATACATTGCAACCCTCGATAAGTTTTCACACCGGATTATTGTAAAGAAGACCATACAACGGGAGAGTCTCTCGGCTAAGTCAAACAAAGAGAAAGCGCTTTTGGAAAAATATAGTCTGAGCGAAGACAATCTCTCAGTATTTTACGACAGTCGAAACGGGACATTACTGCTTGGTGGAACCGACCGCTTTTCAGTACTCAATATAAAGAAACTGAATGAAGTCCGGATGAAGAAAGTCTTAGCCATCACCGATATCAGAATTAATAATGAGCGATATATTGAGCATAAGGATATTCTGAAAGGCGAGGTGATGCTACTACCTGAGGATAGAATCATTGAAGTGATGTTCTCTGACTTTCATTATTCTGGCGAACTATCTCATAATTACCTTTACCGTATCGATAATGGAGGATGGGTACCTGTACACTCCTCCGGCAATTCTTTTCTTCTTTCTAATTTAAGCCCTGGTACGCATAAACTACATATACGTTTTTCAGATACAACAGAAGACGCGATAGCGTTTGACCTTACAGTAAGGGCGCCTTGGTATGCTACCACTCTGGCAAAGGTCATATATCTGCTACTGCTTCTCTTTTTGATGTATGGAATTTTACTAATTATTCGTCAACGCAAGCTTATCAGAGCTGAACAGCTGGCAAAGCAATCATTTTTACTCAAAGCCCAGCAAAAAGAAAAGGAATTGCTCAATGAAAACGAGTATCTTACTGCTCAACTTAGATTGCAACTTCAAGCAAAGTTAGGTGAGGATGGTGTGCTGTCTGAAAATGAAAGGTTTTTAATAAAGATAACAAAGATTATAGAAGACAACCTGTCTGATTCTGATCTTAATGTCGATACGCTTTGTGAGTTTAGTGGTATAAGCAGCAAGCAACTGTATCGAAGGATTAAGGCAATGACTGGCATGACAACTGTTGCCTATATTCGAAATCAACGTCTGAAGAAAGCTGCGACCTTATTGGCAAAAGGTACTTTCAATGTTTCGGAAGTGATGTATATGGTTGGCTTTTCTAACCCAAGTTATTTTACCCGTTGTTTTACGGAGGAGTATAAAACAGCTCCTTCGGAGTGGCATAACAGACCGAAAGAGCTGTAATAATAACCTAGTAATTCGAAAGAAACTCTTTTACGAAAAGATTGGAGGTTTCACGCTCGCTCGGCTTGAATCCATGCCCGGCTCCGGGTATAACTCCTAGATGTGCCTGCTTATAGAGTTTCATCGCTTTTTCGGAGTAGCTCAACGGGACTACAGCATCTTTCGAACCATGCACAATTTGTACAGGTCCCTTGTAGTCAGTGATAGTCTTGTAAACATCTATATCCCGGAGTTGTTCGAAAAACCGGCGTCCTAAAGGGATATTCCATAACTTTGTAACATCAGGAATGTCTTTGATATTTGGATAACGCTGATTCCAATTGTCGGGAATGCATAGAGCCGGATAAATCAGTACCAACCGGCTTACCTGCTCCTTTAAGTCGGCAGCAGCAAGAGCAGAAATAAATCCTCCCTGACTTTCGCCGATAAGCACAATCTTAGTTTTATCTACATTCGGTTGTTGTTGAAAATAGTGCACTATCGCTTTGAGATCTTCTTTCTGGTCAATGACGGACATGTTTATCGTATTGTTATCACTTCTGCTATTTACAGAGCCACTGGGATAATCAAAAGTATATACCAAATAGCCAAGTTCGTTGAGCGTTTTGAAATAATCGCGACCGAAATGATGCGTTCCATTAAAACCATGGCTGATGATAGCTACGCCTTTATTCTCTTTAGATGTCGGCTCGCTGATTATTCCGTATATTCGTCTTGTACCGTTGTCAATCCATTGCTCCCTAACCGTATTGTCGGTGGCAAAGTTTTTTTGCGTCATAGTCCAGCCGGGAAAAGCCCTGAGATCCGATTCCAGGAATACGTTCTTTTGCTGAGTTTTTCCTTTCAGTTGCCAGTCGAGCCATGCCAATACCATCCTTCCAAAATCACCACCACCTTTTTCTTTATAAGTGCCGCCATGTCCTGCCTTAGACATATCGCCATACGCTACAGGTACTTTTGAGATGCGGTCGTAATCAAGCTGAGCATTTTTGTAGGCAACATCCCCTTCGCCTCCGGTAAGGTAGAGGATCGGACCGTGCAGCCCGCCAAGCGAACTTTTGCTTGCACCAGCCATTTCCATATCGCCCATACCTGCATTGAGAATAAGATATGTCGAAAGTCGTGGGGATGCTGAATTGAACAGTACCTGAGCGCCTCCACAGGAGTGCCCTGCTGCTGCCATTTTTGTAGTATCCACGCAGTCGTAGTAGTCGCTGTTTTTATCCTTTACCTGCTTGCAGAGCCAATTCAAAGCATCGGCCATCATGGTTGACGGGGTATGTACTTCCTTACGATCGCCATACACCATCTGCATCTCACCGATGGCAATTACGATATATCCCTGTGAGGCAATCTCTATCAGCATCCGTTCATAACCCACCGAAGTGTCCATGCAGCCACCATTTCCCCATATTAGTACTGGTAGTTTTTTCTCTCTCGTTGAAGCCCAATACAGATCTTTAGGTCGATAAACCACAAACTGCGGTAGAGACTTTTCTCTCAGGGCAATAGCTTTGAATAGTCCGCTTCCTCCTTCGTCAATAGTCTTTTGGTTTTCAGGCTTATGAGTGCTATTCTGTGCAAAAGCTAACGTAGTTGTCAGTAATGTTAGTATGATTAATATCTTCTTCATAAATGAATTGTTCTTTCGTTGTCAATTAGTTCCTTTTGATCAAAATTTTACTGGTTTCTATATGATCGCTAAATGTTTTCCGAACAATGGTCAATCCTCTCTTTGGATCTGTAATCTTTTTTCCATTTAGAGAGTAATACTCGGTTTTTTGTGCTACTTCAACAGATTTCTGGATATTGTCTACAGCATTCGGTTCATCCAGATCACCGGTTTTTACCAGTTTCACATCATCAATCCTGCACCAGGCAAGAGCAACACCATCAGCCATAAAACCTAGCTCAACATTACCATTTCTTATAATCACATCAATTATCTCCACACTGTGCCACTGACTATCGCTGTAGGTTATGTCAGTTTTGTAAGTTATATTGTTGCTTAAGGCGTACATATACAGGGTATTGAATACGCTTCCACTTTTCACTTTAGCAGTTAGTTTGTATTTGCCGTCGGTAAGTGGAACGTAGGTGGTAGATGTGATTTTCTGGTAAATCTTTCGTGTGTAGTCGACCGAATCCATGATGTTCAGGCATTTGTTTCCAATGACGGTGGTGCGGTCTGTGCTGGAATTAGAAGCATTCAGCACCGGAGAATGAGCACCACCCACGGCGATCGTATTTCCTTTGCTGACAACGAAGGTCCAGCCACTCAGGTAGGTTTGCACAGGCTTGCTGGCACTTGGTATATTCACCCTGTCGGCATCAAAACTGCCATTCAGCACGTAATTATTGTCTTTGCCTACCGACCACTCGCCGGTTTCGGCATTCAGGTTCCATTGGCTGAGGGAGTTGAAGTAGGGAGCATTGTTGACAAATGAAATGGGGCACCACTGGTTATATCCGTTACCATTACCGGCAAAATCAGACCATCTGTCGCCGCAGTAAACCACAGTTTCTTCCTTACTACCTTTCACTGTGTAGAAGAATCCGGTTTGTGTCACATGTCCGAAGTCATTGACTGCTCCGGGCATTTTTACCATGCTGTTAGTCGGAGTGTATGGGCCGTATATATTGCTGGATTCAAGGTAATAAACGTTGGATGCATTCCATCCATAGAGGTCAGATGCACAGATGTAGTATTTCCCTTTGTACTTGAACATGCAGTTGCCCTCCCTACCAGAACCACTGTAAACTTGATTACAGTCAAGCAGGGTTATGCTGCCATTCTTCAGACCAATTTCAGAGAGGTAAATCTTTGAACGTCCACTGCCATATGAATATACAAGATAAGACTTTCCGTTATCATCTGTGAACACTGTCTGATCGCCGGTATTGGGAGTTCCTATCATTGATGTCATATCTATAGTACTTTGCTTCTGAAACAGTCCTGTAGGAGTAGCGCATGTTGCTATTAATACGTTATTGTTGTATTGCGTAACCAGGGCATATTTCTTAGCATCAGCTATATATGCCACACCAAGGCGTCCCAGCCAGTAAGCCCCGGTCAGTGAGCTTGATGTCATTACATCGCTTACAAAAGTCCAGTTTACCAGATCGTCGGACTTGTAGCAGGTAACTGATTTAAACCCGGTGTCGCTATTCTTTCCTGTTGGACTTGAAAGGTAAGTCTCAGCGCCAGTATAATGTACGCCATACCAGTAATAATGTTCAATGCCTGTCGCGGGGTCGGGGAAACGGAATATCCCTCCTCCCTGACTGTATATTGGAGTCCCTTTGGTGGTATACCAAAATACATCGTTGGTAATTGTTGTAGAGCTTGTTTGTGATTTAGTCAGGGTGATAGCAAATAATGCTATTGCTAAGAGAAGTGTTTTTTTCATTATGAATAGTCATTTTAAAGTTATTGCTTTCTATTTAGATGTTCGATAATCCAGTCCAATTGTAATCTGTTGGTGGTTTCAGAAGTCCAATGTTCATTAATAGGGGTAACCAGCTTCTCTTTTTCGCATTTCAGTGTATTCCATACAGCATAGCTGGTAGTAGGAGGACAGGTATTGTCGTTATACCCCCAAGTCATAAATGTTTTTGCCCTTACATATTTTGCAAAGTTCACAACATCAAAGTAGGCTATTGTTTGCATATTAGCTTCAGTAAGTAGTTGCTCTTTTTCAGAGAAATGTGGAAACCCACTCGCTCCACCCTTTTTGCCACGAGCCATATCAGCAAGAGCAGGATGGTTTACTACACACTGAGTAACCCGATTGTCCAGACCGGCAGCCACGATGGCCAGTCCACCTCCCTGACTTCCTCCCTGTACTATGACATTTTTTCCATCCCATTCGGGAAGGGAGGTTAGGAAATCAATGCATTTTACAAGCCCCAGATATACATGCTTCATGTAATAATGGTCCCGGTTGTCGAGCCCCTGGTAAAGATAACCTTTGATACGCCCATCAAAAGCGGAACGAATATCTTCATATACCTCTTCGGGATAGGTCGGGTTGATACCATGAATTTCTACCACAAAACGTATGCAGCCATTCTCCGGATAATAGTTTTTGCTTTGTGGGTCGCGGTTTGCTTTGATACCTGCACCTGGAGGACAAAGTACAACCGGATGTTGAGCTTTTTTCATAAGTTTAGGACAAAGCAGAAATCCATAAAAGGCCTGATGTTCCTCACTTACTTCCAGTTTCACAAGGTAGCAGTCAACATTCTCTGTGCAATAAGGCTTATACAGTTCTTTGGAATATTTTAGAGGCTGTTTACTATTTTCTGCAATATTCTTATTCCACCATTCTTTAAAGTCCGAAGGCTCCTGAGTGTAAGGGACTATTTTCTCTGGTGAGAATCCAATTTTCACATGATGTTCATAAGTCGTTCCAAATGACTTTAACTTTAACCGTATGTCGCGAAATCCGGGTTCTTTACTTGTCCCTGCGTTTATTATTGCTTTGCCATCTTTCAATGTCACACTTCCTTTTGTATCTGAAATGCATAACTCGTTTGCTATTTCATACTCGATAATGCCATCCTGAGGTATACCATATTTCAGAAACATAACATCGATGATTGCATTCTCGCCTGTTTTGTATATCCAATCTGCATGATTAGGTACTGCATACCATAAGTAGTCACTTTTGAAAGGGTAATTTTCTGCAATTACATTTGAAACCAATAATATTGATAACAGGAGGATTGAGATGAGTGATTTTTTATACATTCGGGTGAATTGACTTTGGTTTTTAGTTACAATATTATAGTTTCTTTTACCAACTACCTTTCAATAAATATCTTATATTTGATATTTTTATGCCAATGTCTATTTTGTACATTTTTTTGTCCAATATGTGTCAATAGGTGTTGTAGAAATGCTTATGCTATATTTTCCACTGTATTGCTTGTGGGGCGTGAGATTGTTCACAAGTTGTCTGTTTGGCTCAGTCTGTAATGTATCGTAGGTAATCCAAATACTGTTGAGCCACATGTAATCTGTCTTTCGTCTAACTTTTCACTGTTCTTCCTCAGTACCCGCTCCGATGCTGCTCCGATGCAACACTGTGATTCCACTGCTTTTTCTTTGTGATTACTCCTTACTAATAATTACAAATTACTACATTTGTAAATGTAAAACAAATAGCGTACTATGGCAAAGTTCAAATCTTCTACCTTCGGGGAAATTTCCGGTAAACATGGCAACGTGGTAGCAGTCACCATGAAAGATGGTACCAGCTATTTCAGAGAATACATTATCCCTCCGAATCCCAATACGATAAAGCAACAAACGCAACGCGGTAAATTTGGTTTTGTGGTAAAAGAACTCAATTGTATGCGAAAGATGTTCGCAGTTACTTTTGGCGGGCAATATGGCATCAACCGTGCTGTATCACTGGCAATGAAAACTTGTGTGTCGGGCGACTTCCCCGACTTTCGCATTGATTATAGTCGATTGCAGGTGGCATTAGGAAGTTTGCCACTTCCGCTAAAAACGGACATTCAAAAACAGGCAAGCAGCTTATTCAAACTGACCTGGAGCTACGATCCCTTATTACACGACAACCCGGATGATGCAATCAATATTGTCTTGCTGAATAATTCGTCGAAACAAGTCATTTTCCTTCAACATATTGCTGTGAGGGCAGATGGATGGGTTGAGTTTACTATCCCGGAGTCCTGGCTAAGCACCGAAATTCATACCTGGATCTATTTCTCAAATTCAAATGACAATTACTTTTCGGATAGTAAATATCTGCAAATTATGCCAGAATAAACGGAGTGATTTTAATGAGTTGAAGTCCATTTTATTTAATTGGGAACATTCACCCCATCCCCAAAATCACTCCCAGACTTACCACTCCGATAAACACCCACAGTGCGATGCCGAGCACCAGGGGTTTGATGCCTACTGCTTTCAGGGTTTGGCGGGAGAGTCCGGCGCCGATAAAGAACAGGGTAAGTACCAGGGCTTTTCGGGCAATGGCTACCGTGTTGTGCGTGAAGGTGGCGGGTAGTGTCAGGTAGCTGTTCAGCAGCATAGCTCCTACAAATAGCAGGATAAACCACGGGATGCGGATGCGCTCTTCGCGGCTTTTGAAGTAAAAAGTACTGGTGACCGACAGCGGAATGATCCACAGTGCGCGGGTGAGTTTTACGGTGGTGGCCACTTTCAGGGCTTCGTCGCCATAGGTAGCGGCGGCACCCACCACCGAACTGGTATCGTGGATGGCAATGGCGGCCCAGAGTCCAAACTGGTGTTGCGACAGATGCAGCAGATGTCCCAATGCCGGAAACAGAAAGAGTGCAAGGGCGTTGAGCACAAACACCGTGGCCAGCGATACCGACATTTCACCCTCGTTGGCCTTGCTGATGGGACCCACGGCGGCTATTGCGCTACCGCCACAAATAGCGGTGCCCGATGCAATGAGGTAGGCCGGCACTTTGCCTACGCCCAGCCATTTTCCTGCCACAATGCCTGCCAGCATCACGCCTACTACCGACACCAGGGTGAACAACATACCATCCGAGCCGGCTTTGATCGAGTCGGCAGCGTTCATTCCAAAGCCCAGCCCCACCACCGAGGCTTGCAGCAGATAGGTGGAAGCTTTTTTGTTGAAGCTGCGAAATGGTGTGCCCACGAAGATACCGACTACAAGTCCGGCCAGCAAAGCCATGGGGGCACTAGCCCAGGGTAGCAGGCAGCCGATGGCCAGGGCCATGTATAGCAATTGTTTCAGAACGACTGGAGCGTGGTTTGCGGTGGAGTGTTTGCTAATTGTATGCATAACTACGAATGTTTTGTCGGGGTTGATTTCCGCTGACAAAGGTACGGACATCCTTCCGTGCGTTTAAATCGTTGTTTTTTATCCGCTATTACCTGAAGTTATAGCGGCGGGCAAAGTCTACAAACACATCCTGCAAGCCTTCGGCATCGCCGTGTAGCTGGATGAAGTGAAAGGTGCGCTCGATGTTCAGGTCTTTCACCTCCACGACGGTCAGTTCGTTGTTTTTCAGTTCGCTCAGGATGGAGTGGATCGACAGAAAGGCCACGCACTCCGTATGCGCCAGGTAGGACTTGATGCTTTCGGTGCTGCCCAGTTGCATTTCCACCTGCAGGTCTGAAATCTTGAGGTGGCAGGATTTTAGCGCATGGGCGATCACTTCCAGCGTGCCCGAGCCGGGTTCGCGCAGCAGGATGGGGAGTTGCGTCAGCTCGTCGGGGCTGATTTCCTGCTTTGCGGCCAGTGGGTTGGCGGTGGCAGTGACCAGCACCAGCTCGTCGCGCACAAATTCGCTGTATTTGAACATCGAATTTTTGCTTTGTCCTTCCACAATGCCAAAATCAATGTCCTTGTTGTTGAGTGCCTGTTCTATTTGCTCGGTATTGCTGATGGTAAGCGAGATGCGGATGTCCTCGTGGCGCTTGTGGAAGTCAGCCAGCAGGGGTGGCAACACATATTGCGCAATGGTGGTACTGGCCCCGATGCGCAGTTGTCCCTTGTAGCTTTCGGTCAGGGTGTTGAGCTCGTATTCCAGTGTATTGTACAGCCCGAAAATCTGGTTGCTGTAGTGCAGCAGGATGCCTCCGGCGCGGGTCAACTGAATTTTGCTGCCGTTGCGCTCAAACAGCCGCACTTTGTAGTAGCTTTCTATTTCCTGGATGTGTTTGGACACAGCCGGCTGGGTGATGCACAGCTCTTCGGCTGCTTTGGTAAAGTTCAGTCGGCGGGCTACGGTGTAGAATACTTTCAGGCGGAAGTCGAACATGATCGGAAGCGGGTTTGTGGAACGGGTTGCGGTTGATAGTTGATTTTGGATGGTAAATGTACAAAAAAACTCAGGGCTGACTGTTTTCTTTTCCGGGTATTTGTGTTTACGTTTTGGCATTTATACTTCATTTACCCGAAAAATAGTGATATTAAAATAATTTATTAGTGATATTATTGTAATTCATAAATAAACTTTTACCTTTGTCCCGTTGTTGTTGATAGTGTCTTTTCTCCGTACGGCATGTGCAGCGAAAGAGGCGCGGCAACGAACTTTATTCACCCAAAAATAAAAACAAATGAAACGAGCATTTAAACATGCATTTAAATCATAAGACCATGTTCATTGCGAGTTCCATGCGACAACTAACTAAAAATAAATATGAACGCATGAAAAAGAATGTAGGCACCATCGATCAGATAGTAAGGTTTAGTCTGGCAGTTGTATTGGTTGTACTCTCGCTCATCGGAATCATTTCGGGCTGGCTGGAAGTGGTAGGCCTGTTATTGGCTGTTATTTTTATCATCACCGCCTTTGTACGCTTCTGTCCGTTGTATTATCCCTTTGGTTTTAATAGCTGGGAGAAAAAGAGAAATACATAAAGTACCTGAGTTTGGTCGATGAATCTGTATAGCTTGTTGATACATAATAAAGGTGCTTGTGTTGTTGACTTTGTTGGCTACTAAGGGCTTCTCGTTCGTACAATAGCTTATTTTTCAATACAAAATCCCTTAGTAAAATGCATTCAGAAGCAAGTCTTCCCTTATTTTTCGAGAATGATAGGATTCCTTATACGAAACTCATGTTGTAAAAAGCAATTTTAAACCCAATTTATAGATGAAAACGAAACATGTATTTTTATCATTGCTGCTGATGCTGGTAGTGTCGGTGGGAGCAGCACAGGCGCAGGCCGTAAAGCAGCTCAACTCACCCGAAGTAAGTCAGTTGTTGAAAAAGAACCCTAAAATGGTAGTGCTGGATGTGCGCACGGCCGAAGAATTTGCCGAAGGGCACCTCAAAGGAGCCAAAAATATCGACATCCGTCAGCCCGATTTTTTCTCGCGGGTGGATCAGCTCGACAAAAAGGCGACCTATTTGCTGTATTGTCGCACCAATCGTCGCAGTACCAGCGCGGTGGAGTATATGACCCAAAAAGGCTTTCAGCATCTCTACCAAATGATGGACGGATTTCCGGGCTGGGCTGCCAATAATTTGCCCTCTGAGAAATAAACACTAATACGCTACGCTGTTATTTGCCCTTCGGGCGTTAGTTGGCTTCGCCGTTATTCTATCTATAACAATTTAATAACTATCAATAACGCCCGTAGGACAAATAACTATGAATAACACGCAGTGAATAATCATAAATAACACGCAGTAAATAACGATCAATAACGCCCTCCGGGCAACTAACACGCAGTAAATAACAATAAAAACATACACTATGGCAACAACGCATTTAACCAAGGCCGACTTTCTGGCGAAAGTGGCCAACTACGAAGCAAATCCCACCGAGTGGGTTTACCTGGGCGACAAGCCCTGCATCATCGACTTCTACGCCAACTGGTGTGGCCCCTGCAAAATGGTGGCACCCATCCTTGAAGAGCTGTCCGACGAGTACAAAGAGCAGATTTATATCTACAAGGTGAACACCGAAGAAGAACAGGAACTGGCCGGAGCCTTTGGCATCCGCAGTATTCCCAGTATCTTGTTTTGCCCCATGGGCGAACAGCCGCAAATGGCTGCCGGTGCCCTGCCCAAAGCCACCTTTAAGCAGGCCATTCACGAAGTTTTGCTGGGCGAAGCGGTGAAAGGTTAGTATTTGAATATGATTTTCATTCAAAGCAATTTTCCATTGGAAGGTTGCTTTTTTTGTATATAAATGCCAATAATGTTCCGTAAATTGTACTTATTCCAAAATATACCATAATTAGGGTATGAACATACACTCAGTTGGGTATGGCAGAGGAGGCGGGGATACTCTACTTTTGCATCAACGAAATCACTAACGCAAACACACAGATGAAAGACAAAAACTATCGCAGCCTGGCCAAGTCCATATCGTATCGTATCTCGGGTACCTTCGCCACTTTTTTGATATCGCTGGTAGTCACCGGCAAATTCGATTTTGCCTTGTCCATCATGACGGTTGATTTTGTGTCGAAGATCGGGGTGTTTTACCTCCACGAGCGCATTTGGGACAAGGTGAAATTCGGACGGGTTCCGCAAGCACCCGAATATGAAATCTAAGGCCTTCGGCAGCCATCCGCAATCATTGAAATAAACCTCTAAAATAAGCACATAGCCCGTAAACTATTGCCATGCAAAAACGTTTATGAGGGTAAATGTCTAAAAAACAAAAGATGTACGAGAATATTATTCCTTTTTCAAAAGAAGAGTTGGAGCAGATAAATGCCTTGTTTGCCAACTTGAACGAGAAACAAATTCATTGGCTGTCAGGCTATCTGGCTGCTAAATCGCCCAACGCAGTAGCGGTGGCCGAAGCAGGTGCTGAAGAAGCAGAGGTGGAAGCGACTGCTGCCGGACAGGTGGAACTGACTATTTTATACGGGTCGCGCACCGGCAACGGGCTAGGCCTGGCGCTGAAAGCGCAGAAAATGGCCGAAGAGCAGGGCTACAAAGTGGCACTGAAAAACATGGCCGACTACAAAACCCGCGACCTGCAAAACGAAAAGAATGTGCTGCTGATAGTGTCGACGCATGGCGATGGCGTTCCGCCGTTTCAGGCCCGCGAAGTGTACGAGTTTATCCACGGCAAACGCGCTCCAAAGCTGGAAAACCTGAACTACGCCGTGTTGGCGCTGGGCGATTCTACCTATTTCCATTTCTGTAAAACGGGTATCGACTTTGATGAGCAACTGGAAAAACTGGGTGCCAAACGATTGGTGAGCCGTGTGGCCTGCGATGTTGATTTTGATGATGATGCAGATGCCTGGTTGAAAACCACTATTCCTGCCTTTGCGGGGGGAGAAAAACCGGCTGAAAAAGGAGCACCTAAATTCCGCTTGGCGGGAGGTGCGGCTGCTGCGGCCAAACCTGCTGAAGTAGTTTATTCGAAGAAAAATCCGTTCCCGGCTCCGGTATTGGAAAAAGTGGGTTTGCACGGACGTGGTTCCGATCGTCAGACCATCCACATTGAGCTGAGCACCGAAAATATCAAAGACCTGGACTATCAACCGGGCGATGCGGCGGGGGTATTACCCGTCAATCCATTGGAGTTGATCAACGAAGTGTTGGCACAAACCGGACTGGATGCCGGCGCGGTGGTCAACATCAACGGACAAAATAAAAAGCTGGAAGAGGCGCTGTATCGCGATTTAGAGCTGTCGAAAATCACCACCGATGTGGTAAAACGTTACCTGGAAACCTATCCGAACGAGGAACTTCAAAAGTTGGCTTCGGATGGTGCGGCTTTCAAAGAATACCTGGACGGCCGCGATGTGGTGGATTTGTTGATCGATTATCCGGCGGAAGTGTCGGCCGAAAATCTGATTAAAATCCTGCGTCCGTTGCAACCGCGGTATTATTCCATCTCGTCGAGCCCCAAAGCCAATCCGGGCGAAATTCACCTGACGGTAGGGGTGGTGGATTATCATCATGCAGGCCGCAACAAAAAAGGAACCTGCTCTACTTTCCTTTCGGAAGTAGCGATTGACGACGAAAAAGTGCCGGTATTTATCGAACCGAATCCGGGTTTCCGTTTGCCGGAAAACGACGAAACACCCATCATTATGGTGGGAGCCGGTACAGGCATTGCTCCTTATCGCGGATTTGTACAGCACCGCGACCTGAGCGACAATCCGGGCAAAAGCTGGTTGTTCTTTGGTAACCGTAACTTCGAAACCGAATTCCTGTACCAAACCGAATGGCAGGGCTTTCTGAAAAGCGGTGCGCTCACCAAATTGGATGTGGCTTTCAGTCGCGATGGCGATAAAAAAGTATATGTGCAGGATAAACTGTGGGAAAATGGTGCGGAAGTGTACCAATGGCTGGAAGAAGGCGCGCACTTCTACATCTGCGGCGATATGAAAAACATGGCTCGCGCGGTGTTGGATACGTTGCAGAAAATTGTGGAAACCTACGGACTGCTAAGTGCGGAGCAAGCGCAGGAATACGTAGAGGATCTGGAAAAAGCAAAGCGTCTGCAACAGGATGTGTATTGACCTCACCCCCGCCCCCTCTCCTTGAGGAGAGGGGAGATAAAACAGGGGAGAAGCGACTTCCAGGCCGCTTGAAAGAATGAGCTGCAAGATAAAGAGGAACGAACAATAAAACCATGAAAAGAAGAATCAAACAGGGGCTGGTGGCTTCGCGGGATATTTTGTACAAGGAAACGCTGATCGACTTTAAAGAACATTTCTGGTCGTTTGTGGGGGCTTTTACGGGTATCGGACTGATTGCTTTTTTTCAGGGTTATGTGTTGGCAAGAGAGGAAAATGTGTTCCTGATTGGATCGTTCGGAGCGTCGAGCGTGTTGGTGTACGGAGCCATTCAGAGTCCGTTGGCGCAGCCCCGCAACCTGATAGGCGGGCATGTGATTTCGGCATTGATTGGTGTGACGGTGTATAAGTTTTTGCCCGATGTGCTTTGGCTGACGGCTCCCACGGCGGTGGCGATGTCGATTGTGCTGATGCAAATCACGAAAACGCTGCATCCACCCGGTGGCGCTACAGCGCTGATAGCCGTTATCGGTACGCCCAAAGTAAAGGCGTTAGGTTATTTATACGTACTTTCGCCGGTGCTAACCGGTGCGCTGATCTTACTGGTGGTGGCGCTGGTGTTTAATAACATCACTTCGCACCGAAGATACCCGACCGACCGAAGTTTTACACGAATCATTAAGGTGAAGACAAAAGAATAAAGAGCCAAGAGTCAAGAACCAAGAATCAAGAACAAAGACAAAAGATTTTTAGAACAAATAATAAAGACGAAAGGGCAAGACAAAGGAGGGAATGGAGAGTTTGATCGATTTTGAAGTAGCATACTCAACTTTATGAACTTTCCACTTTACAAACTTTATAAACTTACAACTTTCCGAACTTTATAAACTAAAACATACAATGAGCAATACAAAAGACAACTACAAGTCGTTGGTGAGTGGGGGCGATGCGCCGCTGTCATCTTTCGAAACTTTGAAGGCGAACAGCAATTTCCTGCGCGGAACGATTAAGGAGAGTCTGGCCGACCCGATCACGGGTTCGTTGCGCGACGACGACCAGTTGCTGATCAAATTTCACGGAACGTACCAGCAGCAGGATCGCGACCTGGACGATGAGCGTAAACGCCAAAAACTGGAACCGCTGTACAGCTATCTGATTCGTGTGCGTGTGCCGGGTGGTATTACTACGCCTGCACAATGGCTGGCGTTGGACGAACTGGCGGATACACATGCCGACGGTACGCTGAAGCTGACTACGCGTCAGGCATTTCAGTTTCACGGAGTGCTGAAACGCAACCTGAAAGAAACGATGCAGGGCATTAACGCGACTTTGCTGGATACGATTGCGGCTTGTGGCGACGTAAACCGTAATGTGATGAGTTCGGCCAATCCGTTTGAATCGCCGGTTCATGCCGAAGTGGCCGAAGATGCGAAACGCATGTCGGATTACTTTTTGCCGAAAAGCAAGGCTTATCATGAGATTTGGCTGGATGGCGAATTGGTGGCCGGTGGCGAGCAGGAAGAAGAACCAATCTATGGTCCGACCTTCCTTCCCCGCAAGTTTAAAACGGCTTTTGCCATTCCTCCCCGCAACGATACGGATGTTTTATCCAACGATCTTGGGTTTATTGCCATTGTAGAAGACGGAAAATTGCTGGGTTACAACCTGACCATCGGTGGTGGTATGGCTTATACTTTTGGCAACAATGCTACCTATCCGCGCGTAGCCGATGTGGTGGGTTATTTCCCTAAAGAACAATTGCTGGACGTGAGCGAGGCGGTGATTTTGTTTCAGCGCGATCACGGTAACCGTTCGGAGCGTAAAAATGCCCGTTTAAAATATACAGTGGATCGTTTGGGGCTGGACTTTTTCCATGCTGAAATTCTTCGCACGAAAAGCGTGAAGCTGGAACCTGCCCGCATTTATACTTTCCAGACTTTGGGCGATAAATACGGTTGGTTGCAAAGTGCCGACGGACTGTGGCATTACACCATGTTTGTGGAAGGCGGTAAGCTGGTAAACAAAAACGGCTATCTGGCCAAAACAGCAGTACGCGAAATTGCCAAAATTCACACAGGAACATTGATCCTTACAGGAAACCAAAATTTGGTGATCGCTCAGGTAACAGAAGCGCAGAAATCTGCCATCGAAGCTATTTTGAAAGAATATCAGATTGTAGATGGCGGAACGATTTCCGGCTTGCGTCAGAACTCGATTGCTTGTGCGGCGTTACCTTTGTGTGGATTGGCATTTGCCGAAGCAGAACGCTATTTGCCAACATTGGTGGATAAACTGGACAAAGTGCTGGAAGCAAACAAGCTGACCAATGTGCCTATCAGCATCCGTATGACGGGTTGTTCCAATGGTTGCGGTCGTCCGTTCCTCGCTGAAATTGGTTTGGTAGGTCGTGCACCGGGAATCTATAACTTGTACCTCGGAGCTAGCTTTACCGGCGACAGACTGAACAAGCTGTACCGCGAAATGCAGTCGGAAGAGCAAATCATCGAGATTTTGACCCCTATGTTGGCGGATTATTCCAAAAACCGCGGTCGCGATGAGCACTTTGGCGATTTTCTGATTCGTCAGGGCTATATCAAAGCTACCACACACGGAACGAATTTTCATGCATGAATTGCCCCTAGCCCCTAAAGGGGAACTAAATTACTTTCGACTATTTAAAGCAGAAAGAAATGGATACACAAAACATACAAGACAATACTAATTCAGTTCCCCTTCAGGGGGTAGGGGTCCGTCGCGAAGACTTACAATTTCTGCCCATATCACTGAATGTGACCAACAAGAGGATTTTGCTGATTGGTGGTGGCAAGGTAGCTACGCACAAAGGCACCATCATGGCGCGCTTTGTACAGAATGTAACGGTGGTGGCGCCGGAATTTACCGGCGAAATCCGGCAGTTGCCCTTTACTTTTGTGCAAAAGGAATACGAGCCGTCGGATCTGGAGGGCTTCTTCTTGGTGTATGTCTGCACCGGCGATCATGAGCTAAATGCAAAGATAAAAGCCGATGCCGAAGCGCTGGGTATCCTCACCAGCGTGTGCGATGCGCCACTATTGTGCGATTTTGTATCACCAGCCATTCACAAAGAAGGTCATCTCACCATTTCGGTAGGTTCCAATGCCCAGGATGTATATTTGTCGGTGAATGTCCGCAATCAGATATCTGAACTGATCAAAAATGGAACGATTAAAATTTGAAGATGATATGATTTGAAAATTTGAAGATGGGTGAGAATGGATTTCTTATTTTTCTACTTTCTACCTTCTACCTTTTATAAGACACTCCGTCGTTATCGATAAGGCCATGGGTTTGGGCTGCGGTAATGATTGGGGTGTTTTTTTTGTACTTAATGATAGGTCTATCACTTTTCCGGCTGTGCTCGTGCTGGCTTATGAGGAGGGGATAAAAAGAAAAAAGACTACTTCATTTCTGGAGTAGTCTTCGCTGTGACCGCGATAGGATTCTAACCTATAACCTTCTGATCCGTAGTCAGATGCTCTATACAGTTGAGCTACGCAGCCGTTATTTCTGTTTTGCGAGTGCAAAGATACTCGCTTATTTCTAATTTACCAAGGCTTTTGCAAGAAAAAATGAAACTTTTTTCTTGCATTTTCTTTAAGCCTTTGGGAAGTAATGTTTTAATGTCGGAAAAATCAGGCGATGGTAAAGTCCAATTGTTTCTTGTCGAGGTTGGCTTTGGCTACTTTCACGGTAATTGCATCGCCCAACTGGTATTTTTTATGATATCTGCGGCCTACCACGCAATAGTTTTTATCATCGAAGCTATAATAATCATCATCCAAATCGCGCAACGGGATCATTCCTTCGCATTTGTTGGCGTTTAGCTCCACATAAATTCCCCATTCGGTAACACCGGAAATTACTCCATCAAATACCTGCCCGAGGTGAGCACTCATAAATTCTACCTGTTTGTATTTGATCGAAGCACGCTCGGCATTCGAGGCCAGTTGCTCCATATCGCTGCTGTGTTGGCAATACTCTTCGTATTCGTTGGCATTTACGCTGCGTCCGCCATCGGCATACTTTTCGAGCAGGCGATGTACCATCATGTCGGGATAACGGCGGATAGGCGATGTAAAATGCGTGTAATAGTCGAATGCCAGTCCGTAGTGACCCATGTTGTCGGTGGAGTAGATGGCTTTTGCCATAGCACGTACCGCCAGAGTTTCAATCAGGTTTTGTTCGGCTTTGCCCTGTACCTGATCTAATAAGTGATTAATGGCACTGGAAACAGCTGTATTTTTACCGGAAGTCTTCAGGCTGTAGCCAAATCGCTTAATAAATACCGAGAAGTTTTCGAGTTTATCGGGATTGGGTAAATCGTGAATACGATACACAAATGTTTTTGCTTTTTGTCCTTTGCCTGGTTTGCCAATATGAGTGGCTACAGTTTTGTTGGCCAGCAACATGAATTCTTCTACCAATTTGTTAGCATCTTTCTGTTCTTTGAAGAACACCGAAATTGGTTTGCCGGTTTCGTCAATCTCGAAGCGAACTTCTACACGGTCGAAAGCGATAGCACCTTGTTTAAAACGATTTTGGCGCAGGGTTTTCGCCAGTGCATCCATGGTGAGTAATTCTTCAGAGTAATCACCTTGTTTATTTTCTATAATGGCTTGCGCTTCTTCGTAGGTGAAACGACGATCACTGCAAATCACTGTTTTGGCAATTTGGTAGTGCTGAATTTCTGCCTTATCATTCATTTGGAAAATAACTGAATAGGTCAGTTTTTCCTCGTTCGGACGGAGTGAGCAAATACCGTTGGAAAGATGTTCAGGTAACATCGGAATGGTTCTGTCTACCAAATACACTGATGTGGCACGTTCGCGGGCTTCTTCTTCAATGATGCTGTTAGGACGTACATAATGTGTTACATCGGCAATATGAACTCCAATTTCCCACAATCCGTTGTCCAGTTTGCGGATGGAAAGCGCATCGTCAAAGTCTTTTGCATCGCGTGGGTCGATGGTGAAGGTGGTAATCTTGCGCATGTCGATGCGTTTGCTGACTTCTTCCTGGGTAATACCTGCGTCTATTTGATTGGCGGCTTCTTCCACCTTTTCAGGGTATTTGTAAGGCAACCCAAATTCGGCCAGGATAGCGTGCATTTCCACGGTGTTGTTGCCTTTTTCGCCCAAAACATCAATTACTTCTCCCACCGGATTTTTCAT
>JBJOOU010000248.1:0-3804 GCA_046051105.1 Bacteroidota bacterium | reverse complement strand
TTCCAAATCTAATTTACTTCATATTTTGAGCAGATGGTTTTCAGAAGAAGAGAGTAATTCCCGGGCAGTTTCATGGTTTGTCATGATAAATGCCTAAAGGTTAAATCTAAATAATTACGGTGTAAGAATAGAAGATGAACTGCCCGGAATTACTCAACTCACGTACTCAAAAGTTAACTACACAATCTTTTCTAATAAACAAAAAACGACTAGTTTATAATACCTCAAAAATACCGTAACTCAACGCGTCTGACTCAATCATCAAATCGGTTGTTTTGGCTGAAAACTTGAGGTTCTTTACAATAAGCGGTTTTAATCGCTTAGTTTGGTAGTCTCTTCCCAGATTTACCAATGTCTGTTTGCCTGATGGGTTTAGCACAATCAGGAATTTCTTTCCATTCAGCGAACGGGTGTAAGCCAATGGATACGTATTTTCTTTCGCATAAATGAAATCGATTTTTCCCAAAGTTCCCAAAGCCGGATATTTTTTGCGGAATGCCAACAACTGACGATTGAAGTAGATAAACGATTTTTTATCTTTCAGCTGTGTGGCCACATTCGGGCGGTTGGGATCACTGTCGATAGGCAAATAATATTGGCTGATATCTCCGGTTGAGAATCCTGCTCCTGCACTGGCATCCCATTGCATGGGGGTGCGCGAACCGGCACGGTTGCCTTTGGTTAGCTGGCTACCTTCTTTGCTGGGCAGTCCGTCGATGAATTTCATGCCTATTTCGTCGCCATAATAATACAGAGGCACGCCCGGGATAGTCATCAAAAATGTCATGGCTACCCGTAGTTGGTCTTCGGTATTTCTGGGACCACAGTTGAGGCGTTGGAAATCATGATTGGCTGTGGGAACACAAATATAGCCGCTGTCGCCCACCACTTTCAATTGTTCCAAATAATAATTCACGAACTTCGTGGGAGTACCTTCTCCCTTCAGCTCGAAATAGCAGGTGTCGTGACGATAGGTTCCCACTTTGTTGAAGAACATTGAACTGTAGCCATTATTTCCAAGATGAATGATAAAGTCCATCATAAAACCGGCAGTAATGGCTCTACCTGGATTTCCCCATTCGGCTATCAGTATGCCTTCGGGATATCTGTCCTGAAAATGATTGCGGATTTCGGCCCATAGTTTATTCGTTTCAACTCTGTCCGGGTCATTTTTAATCAACGATGGTGCCATATCCACTCTGAAACCATCACAACCCATGTTCATCCAGAAATCCATGATCTTCATCAATTCTTTGCGGGTGGCCTGTGGACCGGGCGCTGTAACGGGTTGTTGCCAGGGCTGAGCAGGATCGGGTTTGCCAAATCCATAATTCAATGCCGGCTGACAGTCGAAAAAGTTTTTGCGGTACGTTCCGTTACGTTCAAACTTACCGGAAATATGGCGATCGGGTTTCACTGTCGAATCGTTGGTCCAGATATACCGATCGGTAAATTCGTTGGGAGTGGCAAGTTGCGATTGCTGAAACCAGGGGTGATCAATAGAAGTGTGTCCGGCAACTAAATCCAGGCAAACACGCATCTTACGTTTGTGTGCTTCGGCAAACAATTTTTTTAAATCATCGTTCGTGCCATATCGGGCAGCCACTTTGTAGAAGTCGGTAACATCGTATCCTGCATCCTGATACATTGATTCAAAACAAGGATTGAGCCAAATAGCATCAATGCCGAGCCACTTCAGGTAATCCAGTTTTTGAGTAATGCCCGCAATGTCGCCAATGCCATCTCCATTAGTGTCTTTGAAACTTTGCGGGTAGATTTGATAAAAAGCTGCGGTTTTGAGCCAGCCCGGTGCCGGACGGAATTTATGTCCGTTGTATTGAGCCTGAACTACAATCATTGGCATCAAAAGCAGTGCAATAACTAATTTTTTCATTTACTTTTTAGTGTGAAAAATGGTACAATAAGAGCGTAAAGTAGTTAGTAAGGGAGCGATCAAACTCCCTTACCTTAAAAACAGATGTAATAGTGAACAATAGAATCTCTGCTATTTGAAAGCAGCGTAACCCGGATTTTGGGTGGTGTTTTTGTCAGCTTCGAAAGCTGAAAGTGGAACCGGCAGCAAAATGGTATATGCTTCGTCGGTGGTTGCTTTTTCGGTACGTGCAGTCAGGTATTTGTTGAAACGCACCATGTCATTTCTGCGGTGGTTTTCCCAATACAATTCATAGCCACGTTCGTTGTAGATAGCATCCAGTGTGATAGTCGACAGAGTAGCTGAACCACGTTTGCTGCGTAGGGTATTTATGTCGGCTAATGCCCCCGAAGTATCTCCTTTACGGAATTTTGCTTCTGCACGCATCAGATAAACGTCAGCATAACGATAGTACAGGTAGTCGTTTTCACTACTTCCCGGATAGGCGGTAGCCGAATTAGGAGCATATTTTACCACGCGTACGCCCATTTCTTCGTCGGAGTTGGCCAATACAAATGTAGTTGTATAGTTCAATGGTCGACCGTGTTTGTTGTACCCTTTATAAGTATCTTTAGTGTAAATACTATCCCCGTTAGGTTTGAATTGCTGACCGTATAAGAAACCCAAATTAAAACCAGTGGTCGCTTTTAAGCGGCTGTCCTGGAACCGTTTGTCGGTTTTATCCCAGGTGGCAAAAAACTCAGGCGTGGTGCAGCAACCGTTCCACATACTTGAACTGGTATAGTTGCCGAAGAACTGATTGTAGTCCAGGGTCATATTTAACCATGGAATACCTCCATAACCAGCTGCCGGATTGTAAATAATTGGCAGAATGGCTTCTGTAGCATGCGCGTAGGCAGCATTGTCGGCCAGGAACATTTTCCAGTAATCGTCGGCTAAATTAAAATTGCCTGAATTGATGATGTCGTCACACAGCGCAATGGTTTCATCCCATTTGGCAGTACCATCCGTAAAAGCTGGTGCTGTGCCGGTATATACCTGATAGTTCAGATAAATTTTAGCTAACAGCATTTTAGCCGCTGATTTTGAAACACGTCCATATGCCAGTTCTTTTTTATCCTTCATGTTGGGGATGATTTCATTTAAAGTCGAAATCATCTTTTCAAGAATCTGAGCTCTGTTCAGATATTGTGGATCAAGCTCAAAAGCTGTTTGCGAATATTCGCGATAAGGCATTTTTCCAAAGAAGTCGTTCAATTGGTACATGGCCAGTGTGCGAACAAACATGACTTCATTCTCATACTGAATTACTTTGGCTGTCTGAGGCATTTGGTGCATATAATACAATGCCATATTGCAACGCGAAAACCCAATCAGATAACTGTTCCAGGTGTTTTTTACATAGCTGTTGCTGGCGGTATATGTATGCGTAAATAATGTTCGGTAATCTGCATTGTTCCAGTTGCTTCCGCGGGTAGGAAATACACACTCGTCGGTAGTGGTTTCGCCTACCAGCCAGCCTGCATTACGACTCTGCAGGTCGCGTAGAAATACATAAGCAGGTGCTACAAGAGTTTCTACATTGGCAGTATCTGTAATCAGTTGGTAATTGTTTTTTTCATCCAGAATTTGTTCAGTCAGATCCGTACAGGACGAAATACTGAAAACCAGTATTGTCAGGATTATATATATCTTTTTCATAACAATCTAATTTTTAAATGTTCTGTTACAACTCTACACTTAACCCTACAGTGAATGTTCTTGCTTTGGGATAATTGGTCCAGCCAATTCCCATAGCAGGTGCACTGTTTGATATGCGTGTTGTGTTTACTTCAGGATCGTAACCTGTGTATTTAGTGAATGTCAGCAGGTTGTTGCCTGAAACATAAGCGCGGATTTTGTTGATATAA
>JBJOOU010000247.1:0-5318 GCA_046051105.1 Bacteroidota bacterium | reverse complement strand
AGAACTTATTAGTACGCACACGCTCTCAAAAGCATCAAAATGCCTCTAAAATATCATATTTTTCAACAAAAAAGAGGCACACACACCGCAAACACATGTTTTTAAACATATTTTCCCTCTTTGAAGATTTCATATTTCGACCCAAGAAAAAACTCATCATTTTATAAAAATGTATTGTTTTTGTAATAATTATCCATTACCTTTGCCTTCAGTGTATTATTTTATCAATATATAATTTTTAAACATTATTGAACATGAAGAAAATTACTTTTTTATTATCATTTATTGTATGTGCTGTTTTGGCTAACGCACAAACAAATCTAGTTGTTAATCCTAGTTTTGAAACTTGGACGAATGGAACATCACCTGACAGTTGGACTGTACCGGCTAATAGTACCCATGCTGGTTCATTCACTGCTATTAAAGAAACATCTTTAGTTGCAAATGGAACTAGTTCTTTAAGATTAGAAATTGGCACAACCCAAAACCCTGGATTTGCACAATTAGTTACACTTACACCAGGAAAAACCTATACTCTTTCTTTTAGCTATTATGTAGTTTCAGGCGACGGCACGGATGCCCGAATATGGTGTAATTTCAAAAACAGCACAACATATTTCACTGAAACAGAATTGGTAGCGACAGGGTTATATTCAAAATTAAGAGGCCCTGGAGCAGAAAGCTCTAGTAGCACATTATATTTCCCTGATATAAAAGGATCATGGCAATCTTATTCTACTGAATTTACTGCGCCCGCAAATGCCACAGAACTATCTATTGAGTGCAGATCTTATAAAAGTTCAACAGTTATTTGGGATAATTTTTCTTTAACAGAGAAACCAACTGGACTAATCAGCACCACTGCCGAAAAACTGAATCTTTCTGTTTCAAACAACAAACTTTCCATCACAAGCGCTCCTTCTACCAATGTAGAAATTTTCAACACAGTGGGTGCAAAAGTAAAAAACCTTGTATTGGTTAACAACGAAGTTGATTTGAACCTTGCAAAAGGTGTATACATTGTACGTTGCGGAAATGCAACCGGCAAAATCATGTTGTAAACATATTTCATTCAAATAATGAAAAGCCTGCGCAACCAATTTGTGCAGGCTTTTTTGTATCCAAAATCAAACAAATCTGTACTTTTTTACTCGTGTTCTGATTTAAATTCATATATTTAATGCAGCGATTGTATAGAGATTTTGAGTGTTCATTTTAAAGCAATTAAAGCATATGGGAACAAAGAAAAACTTCGTGCTGGATACAAATGTGATTCTCCACGACTACAAATGCCTACACAACTTTGAAGAAAATGATATTTACATACCGATAGTGGTTCTTGAGGAGTTGGACAATTTCAAAAAAGGAAATGAACAAATCAACTTTAATGCGCGGGAATTTGCCCGTGAACTGGATATTATTGCAAACGACAAATTATTTAAAAAAGGGGCTGATCTTGGTGAAGGAAGAGGAAAGCTTTTTATTCTCACCGGAAGTGAATATCCTGAAGTATTTTCAAAATCATTTTTAGAAAGAACGCCTGATCATCGGATTCTTGCTGCAACCTACACATTAAGAGACGAAAAGAAATCCGCTAAAACCATCCTGGTTACAAAAGACATTAATCTCAGAATGAAGGCTCTGTCTCTTGGAATTGAAGCTGAAGACTATATCAACGACAAAGTTACCGACTTCAACATCTTCGAAAAAACGTATGAAACCTACGAAAATGTCACTCCGGAAGTGATCGACCGACTGTATTCCGGCGAAAACAGTGTACCAATAGATGAACTTGAATTTTCGGCAGATATTGAACCACAAGAATGCTTTATTTTAAAAAGCAATCGTTCAAGCGTTTTGGCAAGATACAACCCACAAACCGGCCTGGTTCATCGTGTAGAAAAAGAACGCTGCTTTGGGATAGAACCACGTAATGCAGAACAAGCCTTTGCTTTCAATGTATTGATGGACGAAGAGATTAAACTTGTAGCTTTGACGGGCAAGTCGGGCACTGGAAAAACCTTATTAGCACTGGCCGCAGCACTTCAAAAAAATGAGTCGTATAAACAAATACTTCTTGCCCGCCCCATCGTTGCTTTGGGCAACAAAGATCGGGGCTTTTGACCTGGCGACGAGAAACAAAAAGTGGCTCCCTATATGCAGCCGCTATTCGACAACTTGAATGTGATTAAGCATAATTTTGCTTACCAGGGAAAAGAAATCAGGATGATTGAGGAGCTTCAAAAGAACAATCAGTTAGTAATCGAAGCATTGGCCTATATCAGAGGCAGAAGCCTCTCTGACACGTACTTTATCGTTGACGAGGCTCAAAATCTGACTCCACATGAAATAAAAACCATCATCACCAGGGCAGGCGAAGGCACTAAAATCATTTTCACAGGCGATATTCAGCAAATTGACTCGCCTTATCTGGATATGTTTTCAAATGGATTGGTATACATGATTGACCGCATGAAAGGGCAAAATATTTTTGCACATATCAATCTGGTGAAAGGCGAAAGAAGTTTCCTTTCAGAATTAGCGAGCGATTTACTCTAAATAAAATACAATGCAATCAATAAGGGAGTTTCAAATTGAAACTCCTTTTTTATGCTCCCGAAATAAATTCACGTATATTTGCAGGATTTTAGTCTGTGGGCTATTATCAGCAAAATAAAATCAATAAACACAGGCAATTCAAACAAAACAAGAATAAAACTGTTTAGCTAATAATTTCCAGTTTTTTATGAGTAATAAAACCCACTCGATCACCGACAAGCTAGCCACTGAAAACATAGCTAAACTTATTTGGCATTATTCAATCCCGGCCATTACAGGCACAGTAGTTATGTCGCTCTACAATATTGTCGACCGCATCATTATAGGTCAGGGAGTGGGTCCACTAGCCATTTCCGGACTGGCACTCACCTTCCCATTTATGATTATGCTCATGGCCTTCGGGCTGTTGATCGGCGCAGGTTCTGCCTCGCGCATTTCAATTACCCTGGGTGAAAACGACCGGGAAAAAGCTGAAAAAATTCTGGGGAATGCATTCACGCTGACCTTACTAATATCGGGCACCGTAATCACCCTGGCATACATCTTTATGCACAAGCTACTTCTGTTATTTGGCGGCACCGTACAAACAATACAATATGCCGAAGAATTTATGAAAATCATCATACCCGGCAATATCTTTTCTGCCCTGAACTATGGTTTCAACAACATCATGCGAGCATCCGGTTATCCACGTAAAGCCATGTACACAATGATAATATGTGCAGTTTTGAATGCTATTCTGGCACCTGTTTTTATCTTTGGATTTAAGATGGGCATTCAAGGTGCAGCCTGGGCTACGAACATAAGCTATTTTGTAGGTACAATTTGGGTATTACAGCATTTTCTTCGCAAAGATTCCAATCTACGATTCAGAAAAGGAAATTTCAAACTTAACAAAGCTATTGTTGGATCAATCCTGAGCATAGGTATGTCTCCGTTTAGCATGCAACTGGCAACTTGCCTGGTAGTAATAATAGTAAACACCACCCTACTAAAATATGGAGGTGACTTAGCAATAGGAGCATACGGCATTATCAACAGTGTAAACACACTTATAGTCATGATACTTATCGGCCTGAATCAAGGAACGCAACCCATCGTTGGCTACAATTTTGGAGCAAAGCTATACGACCGCGTATTCAAGACATTACGATATGCCACCATCACCGGGAGTATTTTAATGTCGATTGGCTTTGTGGGTGGTGTATTTTTTCCTCATCAAATTACCGCCTTATTTACTACCGACCAACATCTGAGGGATATTGCCGCCGAAGCTCTACGAATTTCGGTATTATTTTTCCCAATTGTTGGCTGTCAGATTGTGATTACCAACTTTTTTCAGTCCATCGGGAAAGCTAAAATATCAATCGCACTAAGCCTTACGCGGCAATTTATTTTTCTCATTCCGGGCTTACTCATTTTTCCTCTTTTGGGCGGCCTTCACGGAGCATGGGCAGCCATGCCGGTTTCGGACGCATTGGCTACCTTAGTGGCAGGTGTAACCATTTTCCTGTTCAACAAGAATTTCAAAAAGAAAAACTCAACAGTTGAGTGTATTTAATCCCGATACCTCCCAGAGGTTCATCACAAGAAAAAACCCCAACGCAACAAAGCGATGGGGCATATCTTAATAGCGCTTGTGGCGACCATTTTTCAAAGATTTTGGTGAGCCTTTCCAGGAACATCCCAAGCAGTACAACATCGTAAGATCAAAACCATCAAGTGTTTCATCTTCCTTCACTGCAAGTACTTCATATTGATCGGTAACGTTTACCAATCTTGTTTCACCCTGCTCATTCTTCACAAAAAAGCGATGAATATCACATTGCGGACAGCTTAGTTTTTTCATATTTCAAAATTTATTGGAACTTATTTCTAAACAAAATGAACATCTTATCCGATTTTCATTTAGAAATAAATATCACAACAGTTCTATTTGGAAAGAATTTCTTCCAACTTCTCGTCCTCGCACCGAAAAACTCTACCCGGATATTTGTCAATCCATGCCAAATTATGTGTAGCCATTACTACTGTTGTACCCGAAAGACGGATATTATACAGCAGATCAATCAGCTCGTTACCCGTAAGCTCATCCAAATTACCGGTTGGTTCATCGGCTATAATAATCTCAGGAGAATTAAGTAACGCTCTTGCAATGACGATGCGTTGTTGTTCTCCACCCGATAATTCGTGAGGTCGTTTGTAGCCTTTGGCACGCATACCCACCTGAGTAAGTACATTATCAATTTGTTCGTCAATTGCATTCTGATCTTTCCAACCCGTTGCACGAAGCACAAAATCGAGATTCTGACTCACCGTACGATCAGTTAGAAGCTGAAAATCCTGAAATACGATTCCAATTTTACGACGCAGAAAAGGTACTTCTTTAAACTTTATCGTATTCAGGTTATATCCCAATACATCAGCGCTTCCACCTGAAACTGGCAACTCATGATAAATACTTTTGAGCAACGAGGACTTTCCGCTACCAACCTTCCCCAGCAAATAAACAAATTCGCCAGCATGAATCTCCAGATTTACTGTTTGCAAAACCGACTCTTCCTGCTGACAAATATCAACATCTATATATTTGATTAAAAGTTTTTTCTCCATGGAATTTCCCGTTACATTTTCAACTACAAGTATCACTCAATGAGGAGCAAATTATTTATGTCTTTTTTTCAGTTCGTTGCCCAAAGTATCCAGATTATAGCCTTTAGACGTCAGCAATACGATCAGGTGATAAATCAAATCAGAAG
>JBJOOU010000246.1:0-4905 GCA_046051105.1 Bacteroidota bacterium | reverse complement strand
GCGTACTGCCAAATCGGTAAGATGCGCTTTCGAAGTACCTTGTTTGCGAGCGGCGGCTGTACCCAGTTTGGTTTTCAGGCTTTGCAATTGCTGGCGAGCGATGGCCGAAGCATCGTTGATGCTACCATCAGCGAGCACCATAATCAATGCGTCCACATAGCTTTTTTGCAAATTGCGACGATACGCATCGATATCGGCAGCGCTACTCAGTTCTTTCCAAACATTAGCATCCAGATCGGCCATCAAAGCCTGTGGCGTATAAGCCAATTTTCCGTTCATGCTTTCGTTTTGAAGCATTCGCTCAAAGGAACTCCGATTGATGATACGACCGAACACATAGCGGTCGATGCGTGCCAACCAACCCTGTGGGTCAGTGCCTGCTTTGTCGATCAAGTCTTTATTGATCAACCAAGCGGGCGTATTAAACAGTTCTTTACACAAGAATGCCACCGCTCTTTTTTGTTGATCGGTCGATACAAAGCTATATTGTCCGCCTTCTTGTTCCACGGTTTTCGGGGTGCTATAGGTGCCGGCTATGTTTTTGCTCACGTGACCCATGTAGCGAATAAATTGAGTGACTACTTCATTGTACATTTCCGTTGCATCACTGTAATCTTTATTAGCTTCGCGGGTCCAGCTCAACAAATTAGGCACAATGCGTTGCAGGTTTTTGATGCCGTATTCGCTTGCTTTCATCGCATCGTTGCCCAGGTCTTCGCTTTGGTTGCGGGGGTCCGATGGGTCCGATTCTGTTCCAAACGTAAAGCGTTTGTCCGATTTCAGCTTTTCAATAATCCATTTGTTCATGTAAGGCGTTTCGTCTTCGGCCGTTTTAAATTCCGGCATCCAGCGATATCCCCATTCAATGGCCCATTCGTCATAAATACCAATGCGTGGAAAAATGCCCGCGCGACCGATATTATCTTCGGGTTGTGCCACATAGTTGAATCGGGCATAGTCCATAATCGATGGCGTATGACCATTGGCTTCCACCCATGCTTTGTTGCGAAGGTTTTCAACCGGCACCGTGCACGACGATCCAAAGTTGTGGCGCAATCCCAGTGTGTGACCCACCTCGTGCGACGATACAAAACGTACCAACTGGCCCATCAACTCATCGCTGAAATGCATCTTTCGCGCAGCCGTATCTATCGGTGCCGCCTGAATAAAATACCAGTCGTGCAACAGTTGCATCACATTGTGGTACCAATTAATGTGTGTTTCAATAATTTCACCACTGCGGGGGTCGTGTACATGCGGGCCGCTGGCGTTTGGTATATTGGATGGCTTGTACACAATGGCCGAGTGGCGCGCGTCGTCAATGCTCCAGCTGGGATCATTGGGGGCTTCCAGTGCATAAATCGCATTTTTGAAACCGGCTTTTTCAAATGCTTTTTGCCAGTCGTTCACACCTTGTATCAGGTAGGGTACCCATTTTTTAGGAGTAGCAGGGTCAATGTAAAATACAATTGGCTTTTTAGGTTCTACCAATTCGCCTTTCAGGTAGCGGGTCACGTCCGAGTCGCGCGGTTCCAGTTTCCATCGTGTAATCAGCGAAGTGCGTTCCACTCCCTGCGGATTTTTATCAAAATCGATAAAGCTGGTGGTAAAGTATCCCACGCGAGGATCCATCAGGCGGGCCTTAATCGGGTTTTGTGGTAGCAACACCATCGAGCTGTTTAGCAAAAACGTAAACGGATCGGTGTTCGTGTCGTTCATGCCCTGTGGTTTGGGCATATAGGTTTTCAGAGTGCGTATTTCCACATTCATCGGGTAGGCTCTGATGGTATCGATATAACTCCGGTCGTTCATCTGGTTGCCAATGCTCATCATTTTTTTGATGCCTTCGTCGAAACACAGCAAGTTGTTATCGTTGCTCACAAAGTCGGTTACCTCTATCACCGCATTTTCTTTTTTGCGAACCGTGTCTTTTTTTACGGCTTTTATTTCAAATGAAGCCATCACGGGCAGCAGATTCGAACGTTGCACCGCAAACGACATCCCCGTGGAGTCCTGCGAACGTTCGGCATACGATACCGACCGGATAAAAATCTTATTGTTGGGAGCCCGCTCAAAGCGAATCACGTTTTCGTTTATTTCGTCGCCAGCGTAGCCCATCATACCTCTGCGGCTGCCTGTGGCCGATTTCGATATACGGTTTACCACCAATATATCTCTTCCCAGAATGGTATCCGGTATTTCAAAAAAGTAACTGTTGTCCACTTTATGCACCAGCACAAAGCCTTTGGTACTTTTTGCCTTGCCGGTTATCACTTGCGCATAAGGCTTCATACCTTTTGGGGTGTTGTCGGGGGCAGGTGACGTGACTACAGGCTTGGCCTTTTTCTTTTTAAAGAACCAAAAGCCTGCATTGGCTTCGCTCAGCATGCAGGTGCACACTATCAGCGAAAGAATAAGATAGCTACGTTTCATTGTATAAGTATTTTATGTGATGTTTTTATGAAAAAATGAACGACAAATATAATACTTATTTCTTTATGGTTAACAACCTCGCTGGAATATTTTTAAAATATTTATTCTGTACATATTGAAATTGTTGGATGGATACCCGAATCCGAACCAGAGGGCAGTGGTGAGGCACAAAAAAACCGGACACTTCATCAAAGTTGTCCGGTTGCTTTATAGTAAAATAGTTCTTTCAAATTATCCTGAGTCCCGTTGAAGATATTCAGATCCACATGACCTTTAATGGAAGTAAGCTTAAATCGGTCGGTTGTTTGCCAAAACGTCCATGGACAGGTGGGTTGATTTTTATAATCTACGATCCAGAGTTTGCATTTGTCAATAATACCTTCGGTCAAAAATGCCTGATAGTAACTATAGTTGCAATAAATGATTGGGTACTTGCCTAGTTTTTCATACACAGTATTTACAAAGTCGCTCAGTTCGGCAGCTACTTTTATCCTGTCTTTAGGAGTACTTCGCGTATATTCAGCGTCCAATACTGGTAGCAAATCACCGTTATTGTGTTGCGCTACCGCCAAAAAGTTATTGGCCTGCTCTTTCCCCGGACTTTTATACGAGAAAAAATGGTACGAACCCACTGGTATTCCTAATCTTCGTGCTTCTGTGTAGTGCGATATATATTTCGAGTCCTGAATGTCGATACCTTCAGATGCTTTTATAAACATAAAGTTGGGCTTTTCGGTAGCCAACCCCTCCCAGTCAATCGTCGACTGATAATGCGAAATATCAATGCCCCACAAATTTTCCAAATCCTTTACATCATCCAGCGTAAGCGTGGGGCGCAAGTCATGGGTCTTGTGCGAGACCCGTTTCTTTTTGCTGTGCTTGCTGGCGTATGCAGTGTGGGCTTTATGCTTGTGGCTTTTCCTGTGCGATTTCTTGGCAAATGCCCCCATATGAGAGATCGCCAGGAATGCAAATAATATATAGGTGTGTTTTCTCATGTCGAAACGTGCTATTTTATAGAAACTGCAATATACTATATTTTCAGTTGGACTACATAAAATACTTTGAGTTTTTAGAAATTCTTAGGATTTCAATTGACTATTGCAGCAGCATATTTTGCAAGTCCCTCCTTGTTCCCGAAAAAATATTGAAATCCACATATCCTTTCACGCCTGCTACTCTGTATTTATCGGTCGTTTGCCAAAATGTCCATTCGCAATTCGGTTTCCCCTGATAGTCCACTATCCAAAAATGACATTTTATAGTCAGATTTCCTTTTAAATACTGTAGATAATATCTGTAGTTACAGTATATAATAGGAAATATACCTGTTTTATTGTATACCACTTTCAAAAAAGATTGCAGTTCGCGTACCACTGTCTTCGCATCTGGCATCTTTTTGGCATACTCAGCATCCAGAACTAAAGGTAGATCTCCCTTTTTGTACTTCACTGTATTTAAAAAGTTACCAGCTTGGTCAGCTCCAGAACTTTTATAGGTGAAAAAATGATATGATCCTACCGGAATTTCATATTTACGTATTTCGTTATAATACTCATTATATTTTTCATCCTGAATGGTTGTCCCTTCTGTAGCTTTCAAAAACACAAAACCAGGTCGCTGCTCCGAAAACAGATCCCAGTCCGTTATTTGCTGATAGTGCGAAAAATCGAGTCCCCACACTTTGCTATTATCCGGAATGTATTCATAGGTGCTTTTGGGTGATTTGCATCCTTGATAGGTGATGGCGGCTATAATACCTATATATATATATAAATGTAATCGTTTTTTTTGCATGTTTGATGTTTGTTTCAGGTAATAGTTTCCCTGAAAATTTTTTCTGAAGCTATATTGCCAATGCAAAGTTAGAGGCAATGTACATCCGGTTTTCGATTGTATTCAAATAATTTGTAGTGCAAATATACTCATTCTGGATAGTTTTTTAAGGTTAAAACTAGGTGGCTGCATCTAAGTTTATCGATTTCTCTTATCTGATCGTACGCTATGTCTTCGAATAAATACGATAAAACTTGTTTTTTGGGGAGAATATATAGGTTGTTTTTAAATACTAATCAACCATCTGTAGCATTTTGTACAGATATAATATTAAAAGTATCGATGATGTTCATAAATTTTACTTGAATAAACGGCTTTGCATTCAGTGGTTTATTACATTCTGATAAAGAATCAATGAAAATATATTGAATAATGCTTGGTTGGTATTATAAATCCGACTACTTTTGCACCCGCTTTCGAGAGAGAATGCAACGCAAAGAGAATCATAGTTACAATCAGTTTTTATCCTAGCGATCTAAATAAAATTATTTCCTAAAAAACACATTTGGTGTTGTGGGAATGAAAACTCTGATATATCTTTGCAAAACGTTTCGCCATGAAATTTTGAACGCAAAATACAAGGCACAAAACAACTGAATTACTAACCTGTGAGAAGGTTTTTAATAGCCTACAAGT
>JBJOOU010000245.1:0-33285 GCA_046051105.1 Bacteroidota bacterium | reverse complement strand
ACAATATAAAGAGTTTGACGATTCTCGCTGCTTTGATGCACGGGAGGTCTTCCTGTTCCGATGTTATAAATCGTCCGGCTGAAGATACAGACACCACGCATGGATATGACCAGACCGATGCTCAATGTATAGCAGGTGTAAATGTGCTTTATAACTCACCATGGTATGATTTTCAACGCGGTTTTGTGAAAATTGGAGATGTGCTTTCCGGAAATATTTATTATGGAACGGATAATGCTTATCAATCATTTGTATTGAAATCAAGTGACTCTGACCTCAAAAACGCTTCATCATCTTTATGGTCGGTAAATGCTTATTGCAATACGATTATCGAAAATATAAACCTGAAAGCGGGTGCTTCTGTAACACAAGCCACTAAAAACAAAGCAATTGGCGAAGCATTAACCTGGAAGGGTATGGCTTATTTCTATTTGGTACGTTGCTTTGGTGCAGTGCCCATTATTCATAGCAATAGCCAGATAATTGCAGCCAATCAATCAAATAGTTTGTATCGCAACAGGGTAGAAGATGTCTATGATTATATCGTGATGGATTTGAAAAAAGCCATAGAATTACTTCCAGCTACGAATGACGATGGTCGTATTGACAAATACAGTGCTTGCGGACTTTTAGCAAAAGTATATCTGACTAAAGCAGGTGTAAACCAAAGTGGTAGCCGCAATCAGGCCGATTTGGATTCTGCGGCTCATTATGCTAAAAAAGTGATTGATGAAAGTGGTCGTAGCTTGCTACCAACCTATTCAGACAATTTCCGTTTAGCCAATAATTTCAACGAAGAAAGTTTAATTGCATGGCAATGGACTATTGGTTCGCACTGGACTTGTCAAAATACCGAACAATCGGACCTTGGGTTAGCCGGATTTTCAGAATTTGGTGACTCATGGGGAACCTGGGTGGGAATCACCGTTGATCTGGAATCGGCATTTGGAGAAGATGCTTCTAATCTTACCCGTGTAAACAGCGATGCTCGCCGCAAAGCTACTATGATGATGCAGGGCGATTATTACGATTATTTCTGGACTGATAAAGGTGGTTTCACCTACGACTGGAATAAAACTTCTTCATCAGATGGTGCATTGACCGTAACTTATGGTAGTGCAACCGGCTCCAACTGTGTGAAACACTTAGTAGGCGACAATGCCGATCACATCAAAGGTTCAGGTATTAGCATGACTCGTATGTCTACTGCATTGAGTACTCACTTACTTCGCTTGTCCGATGTGTATTTGATTTATGCTGAAGCTTTGTTAGGCAATGCCAGTTCTACAAGCAATGCTGAAGCACTAAAATATTTCAATGCTGTAAGAGCACGTAGCATTAGCAATTATGTGAATAAAACATCCATCACTTTTGACGATATTTTCAAAGAACGTCGATTGGAACTGGCTTGCGAAGGTGACTATTGGTTTGACTTTGTTCGATTGAGCTATTACAATCCAACCGATGCTAAAGCTCGCCTGGTAGCTCAAAATCGTGGATACTGGAACGGATTGGAAGATTATTACAAAGGGAAAGCGGCAAAATCAACCGTTACACAAACTCCGGTAAATATTCAGGCTTCGAATATATTCTTCACTATTCCATTCCCTGATACCGATCAGACAGCTAATCCTAATTTATCAAAGGATCCGGTGCCATTTGATTTTAGTACTATTAGTTTCTAAAAAATATTCAGTATAAATAATATGAAAAATATATATAAATCAGCACTCAAAGTGGCAGCTGTACTTCTGGTAATGGCAGGAGTTCTTGTATTGCCCGCTTGTAACGACAATCCGGATGCATACAAAAGTACCTCGGGATTGCCAACTGTATCCTATGTGCGCATACCCGATGTTTTGAGCAGTGATTCATTGATTACACATGCATTTATGAATACCACTGTTGCATTGGTAGGCGAAAATCTGACCAGTGTAAAACAAGTATGGTTCAACGACCAACAGGCCACACTGAACACCAGCTTCATAACTTCTAATGCATTGATCGTGTCGGTGCCAAATAGTATTCCAAGTAATGTGACCAACAAAATTTATTTGATCAATACCACCGGCGATACTGTAAAATATGATTTTGGTGTGGATGTGCCTTCGCCATTGCTTAGTACAATGGATTGCGAATATGTGGCCGATGGTGGAACTGCGGTGATTAATGGTAACTACCTCTTGCCAGTAGCCGGAAGCGATAATCCTGAAGTATATTTTACGCCTAATATCAAAGCGGAAGTGGTATCATCATCGCTTACACAGATAAAAGTGAAAGTGCCGGTAGGTGCAAGCATGGGACCTGTGACTGTAAAAAGCCGTTATGGAACAACCCGTTCAACAGCTTTCTATTTCCGCGATACCCGTGGTATGATTCTGGATTGGGACAATACCAATGCTTCGGGAGGTTGGAGATCAGGAGTAATTGCTTCTACTGATGGTATTTCAGGAAACTACGTAAAATTCTCAGGAAATCTGGACGATTCCAAAGGAGCTGGTAGCACCTGGAATGAAGATGGTTTCTCATTCAACTTATGGGGCTCAGCCAATGGCCGTCCACAAGGTGATTTATTCACAACAGATCCTTCTACTTCCGTGTTGAAATTTGAAATCAATGTATTGTCGGCATGGTCATGTTGTGCATTGCAAATGATTTTTACTCCATGGAGCACTTCAGGAACCAATGGATATATTGCTGATGGTTCTACTCCTCGCGGATTGTGGAAACCATGGGAAACAACCGGCTCGTATACAACCGATGGTTGGGTAACTGTTTCAATGCCATTGAAAGACTTCCATTATACACAAACAGGCACTGATTTGCAAAAGATTCAACCTGTGGGCAACTATGGTGGTTTGACATTCTTTGTGTACAATGGTGGCGTAGTTGGTGCTGCATGTTCACCAGAAATTCATATCGACAACATTCGTGTTGTTCCTGCAGAATAAATATTGCATTTAATCTAATAACAGAAAATCATTATGCGTTTAAATATCAATAAAATCATATCAGTTGGTCTGACCATGTGCTTACTGGCTGGAGCAGGTATTTTCAATTCCTGTTCAAAAGATGATAAAGAGGTGTCGGCAGTTACACTGAGTGTATTTGGCCCATCACCAGCCTTGCGCGGAGGTACCATTAAATTTATCGGTACCAATCTGGATAAAGTTAGTTCCGTGGTTTTGAAAAATAATATCGAAATTACAGACATTACTCATACCAGTTCTTCGGAAATGTCGGTAGTTATTCCTCAGGATGCGGCTCCGGGTGTTGTGACCCTGAAAAGTACGCTGGGCGATATTACCACTAAAACTCCCTTGACTTTTAGTGAGCCTATTTCTATTGACACATATACTACCTCATCGGTAAAAGCGGGTGATACATTTACCATCACCGGCGATTATTTGAATCTGATTGCTCAGGTAATTTTTACCGACGGTGCTGTGGTAGATAGCTCAAACTTTATTTCTCAAACCCGGAAAAAGATAGAAGTAACGGTGCCAAAAGCGGCTAAAACCGGTAAAGTGGCAGTTTCAAATGGTGCTGAAATTCCCGTGATTGTGTACACTACCGGTTCGGCAACTGTAACAGACCCAACTACTTTAACCACTATTTCGCCTGCAACAGTGAAGGCAAAATCGAATTTGACCATTGCAGGAACCTACCTGAATCTGGTTAAATCGGTTATTTTCCCTGATGGATTGAAAGTGGACAGTGCAGATATTACATTCAATAGTGCAAAAACTACTTTGACAGTTGCTGTTCCTGAAAAAGCAAAAGAGGGTACCATCAAAGTGGTTACTTATTCGGGTACAGAAATGACAGTGCCACAAGCATTGAAACTGACTGCACCTGCTATCACTTCTTTGGTTTCTGCCAATGTAAAAAATGGGGGTACTTTGCAAATTACAGGTACCGATCTGGATTTGGTTACCAGCGTAACATTTGCCGGTGCTGTGGATGGTGTCATCACAGCCCAATCGGAAACCAGCCTGACTGTAGCTGTACCTCTAACAGCAACTGATGGAGCAGCAGTATTGAATACCAATTCAGGACTTACTGCATCTACAGCAGCCTTAACCATGGTTACTCCGGCATTTACATCCATTAGTCCGTTAGCATTGACTGCCGGCGATAATGTAACCATCGTAGGTACTGATTTGGATTTGGTTCGTAAAGTAATTTTCATCGGTGGAACAGTAGCTGTTACTCCAGCCGCAGGAACCACTTTGCTGACCGTTACAGTTCCAACCACTTGTGCCGGAACCGGTTCCGTGACTTTTGAAACTGTGAACGGAACAAAAGTAGCTTCAACCGATCAGTTAGCCATTAAAGCATCAACTACGCCAGCTATTACCAGCATTACTGAGGCTGTTGCTCCAGGTGGATTGATGACCATTACAGGTAAAAATCTGAATAATGTTGAATCCATTTACTTCGAAGATAATGTAAAAGCAGTATTGTACGGTGTGCGTTCAGCTACTTCTATCGACGTGTATATTCCTGTGGCAGCCAAACATGGTAAGGTGAAGTTTACAATGAATTCGTACGACGGCGAAACTATTGAGTCTCCATACTTTACTTACGGTACCGACCCTATTATTAGCACTACTGTAATGTTGACTAATTTCAATGGAGGTGGCAATTCTCAATCAACCTGGGGAAGTCCATTCGGATTTGGCACTCCTTCTATTGAATTGGATGGCACACAATGTATGATTGGTAACAACAATGTAAATGGCTGGTTGTGGTCATGGGCTGCCAACTGGGGAACTTTACCTGCTTTGAGTAATCCAAATAATTATGTATTCAAAATGGATATTTGTATTACCAAAGCTGCGCCGGGAGTTAGTGCAGGTATGTGTTTCAGAGGATGGAATAACTCCATTAACCTGGGTAATATCTTCGAAAATACGACTAATGGTCAATGGGTGACTTTATCGTTTGATTTGAATAAAGATAATGCGATTGATGGAACTGGTGATTTTGGTATGTACATTTACGCAGGATCAACCGTTGATTTGTCGGGTGTTTATATCGATAATTTCCGCTTCGATTTGAAATCGACTGCCTCCGGTGTTGCTCCTAGAAAGAATCTCTACGGATTCTAACAATTGATAATGTTTTTTGTGGGGGGAGATGTCCTCGTATATTTCCCCCCTTTTTTCTATCCTTTTATATTTTTCCCGATGATAAAATTCCCCTTCCATAAATTTAGCAAGCTGCTGATATTGATCTTTCTTTCGATATATGTCAGTTCTTGTACCAATGACGAATCGGGCGATACGGTTGCACCTACTTTGATGTCTAGCACCCTTGCCGACAATGCCACCGAAGTGGATACTGCAACTACAATTACTTTGGAATTTACCGAAAAAGTGCATCTGGCCACTAATTACACCATCACATTAAATAATCAATCCGTTCAGGCTACGGTGGGTCCACGTACCATCATCATCAATCCAGCCCTGTTGCCCGGAACAGATTATACACTCCACATCCCAGCCAATATTATTTTGGATGAAGCGGGCAATGGAGCAAAAGAAATTACCATCCATTTCAGTACAGCCAAAGCGGCAGTGGTGGAAGGAACTATTTACGAAGCAGAATCGGCCACATTAACCGGCGATGCTGCCAAAGCGACAACTTATTCAGGTTACAGTGGAACCGGCTATGTTAATACCAATTCAGGGAATGTTACATTCGCTGTAAATGTATCAGGAACTGCCTATTATAACTTATTTTTAAATTACATCAGTACAGCTCAAAAGATTAACACATTGTATGTAGATGGTGTAAATGCTGCTGACATCACCTTCGCGACAACCACTTCATGGTCAGAAATCAAGGCCGCCACACTCAAACTGACTGCAGGCACACATACCATTTCGTTGGTAAAAAGCTGGGGTTACATTCAGCTGGATTATATCCGATTGGCCAAAGATACTGTTGGGCCGGTGGCGTTCAATATTGTTTCGGCACCGGTGAGTGCTAATGCATCTGCACAGGCTGTGAATGTCTACAATTTTTTGAAAAACAGCTTTGGAAGTAAAATAATTTCCGGAACCATGGCCGCTCATAGTACCAATATAACGGAAGCTACCTGGGTGCATACCAATACGGGAAAATGGCCGGCTTTGACAGGTTTCGACTTTATCGATCACACCAACCTGAACCAAAATTGGGTAAATTATTCAGGCCCGTTCACGCTTGGGCAGGACTGGTGGAACAATAACGGACTTGTCACTATCTCCTGGCACTGGCGCGACCCGCTTAACAAATCGGGAAGTTTCAATACCTCTGAAACAACCTTTGATGTATCAAAAGTGACCGATACCAGTTCTGCTGAATACAAAGCCATGATAGTCGACATCGATGTAATTGCCGGCTATTTGAAACAATTTAAAGATGCCAACATCCCCGTTTTGTGGCGACCACTACACGAAGCCGAAGGCGGTTGGTTTTGGTGGGGAGCCAAAGGTGCTGAACCTTTTAAAGCACTCTGGAAAGTGATGTTCGACCGATTGGTTAATTATCACGGATTGAACAACCTGATTTGGGTATATACCACCAGTGCTTCGGCCAATGCAACCACCTGGTATCCGGGCAACGATTATGTGGATGTATTGGGAATGGATATTTACCCCGGAGAGAATCAACACGGTTCACAGTATATTTCGTTCAACAAAGTGCGGGAATTTACCGGAGGTAAAAAACTAATTACTTTAAGCGAATGTGGTTCAGTCCCCGATCCGGCACTGATGATGGAATACGGTGACACCTGGTCGTGGTTTATGCCCTGGAACGGTGATTACACCGAATCGACCAGTCATAACGGAGCTGCCTGGTGGCAAAAATTCTTTAGCTACGAATATGTTGTGACCAGGGATCAAATGCCAAGTTTGAAATAGATGACCCCCGTCCCCTAAAGGGGAGTAGTAATTGAAATGTAAGTAAACAAAAAGAATATGAACATTAAAAGATTTTTAAAAGCCAGTACTAACATAGTTCCCCTTCAGGGGCTAGGGGTTATTATTATGGTATTCATCTCCATATCTGCTTCTGCACAATGGGCTTTTCGCTTACCATCCATTATCAGTAATCATGCGGTTTTTCAGCAATCGACTGATGTGAAGCTATGGGGCTGGGCACAAAGTGGTAGCACCGTAAAAATCAGTTGCAGTTGGAATCCCACCGATACGGTGAAAGCAGAACCACGCAAAGACTGGACCTGGGAAACAACCGTAAAAACCCCAAAAGCAGGTGGTCCCTATAGCATTACGTTCATCAGCAGCACTCAAAAGGTGACCATCAATGACATTATTATAGGCGAAGTATGGTTGTGTTCGGGTCAATCGAACATGGAATATGCCTTCAATTGGGAATCGAAACCCATCGATGTGGGCGATGCTGTGGCTCAGTCGGCCAACAAGGAATTGCGCTTTTTTCAGCTTTCGCATACTTTTAGCATTTATCCCAAAGATAATATCGAAGGTGAATGGAAAGTCAGCTCGCCTGAAACTACTCCTTCGATGAGTATTGCGGGTTACTTTTTCGGTAAAACACTCAACGAAAAGCTACATGTACCGGTAGGTATGATTGCGTCCTATTGGGGCGGAACCTGTGTACAATCATGGACGCCGGGCGAAGTTTACCAACAAAATCCTGCATTAAAAAAACTTGCTGAAGATACAAAACCTGTTAATTGGGCACCCGTAGCGCCTTCGGTTATTTATAATTCGATGATGAATCCGCTGACAAAATACAAAATAGCAGGTGCAATCTGGTATCAGGGTGAAGGCAATACGGGTGAACCTCAAAACTATGGATCCCTTTTCGAAGGGCTGATCACCGGTTGGCGAAAAGCGTTTGGCAACGAGTTTCCGTTTTACTTTGTGCAAATTGCACCATGGAGCGGTTACTGGAAAAACAGTTCGGCTTACCTGCGTGAGCAACAGGAATCGGTGCTTCGCCTACCTAAGACTGGTATGATTGGCGTGGGTGACTTGGTGGATAATATCAAAGACATTCATCCGCGCATCAAGAAAGAGGTGGGCATGCGACTGGTAAATCTGGCTCTGAAAGAACAATATGGCGTGGATGGAATCAATCCCTATTTTCCTCATTTCAAAAGCATAAGCATCAAAAAAGATAAAGTAAATATTAGTTTTACAACTTCCGGAAAGCTGACCTGCAAGGCGAAAACACCGGCCAACTTCCAGGTTGCTGGTGAGGATAACCAATTTTATCCGGCCGTAGCTAAAATCGAAAAGAATGGCTCAATCACAATCAGCTCAAAAGATGTGCAAGCGCCAGTAAATGTACGCTATTGCTTCACCAACGATGCTATGCCCGACTTGTTTGATGTGAATGGATTGCCGCTTTTGCCATTCAGAACGGATAAAGTGGAGTATAAACCCTAGTATTGTTGAAACTTGCCTTTAACGAGCTAATGTGGCAACGGTGTGCTGTGCGTGAGGGATAGAGCGAATGCACGGAGCTTTAGCGGAGGGCAGCAGCGAAAGCCCGACCCGAAGGGGCACGCCCAAAAAAAAGTATTGCGTTCTGAATTCAGAATTTCAATACTTATTATCAAATAACTATTTTGTGTGTAAAATGCAATTTTTCAAGAAGATACATATAATCATTCTTTTCCTGCTTTTGTCAATGAGTGGAATTTCGGCGGGCAAATCATTTGTCAGGATGCAACGAGGGCAGTTTATGCTGGATGGCAAACCCTATTATTATGTGGGCACGAACTTTTGGTACGGAGCTATCCTGGGGAGCAAAGGCGAAGGCGGAAATCGTGAACGTTTGTTGCGCGAACTGGACTTTATGAAAGCGCATGGCATTGATAATCTGCGGGTACTGATTGGAGCCGATGGTGAAAATGGTGTGCCTTCGAAAGTAGAGCCTACCTTGCAGAAAAAGCCTGGCGTATATAACGATAGCATCTTTGATGGACTCGATTTTCTGTTGGCCGAAATGAGTAAGCGAAATATGAAAGCTGTACTCTTTTTTACCAATTCGTGGGAATGGTCCGGCGGCTACAGTCAATATCTGAACTGGGTGGGCATGGGAAAAAATCCTGTCCCGTCGGTGGATGGATGGCCAGCCTACATGAATTATGTGAAGCAATATGCTGGCAATAAAGCTTGTAAAGAATTGCTTAAAAAGCATATCCGCAAGGTAATGATGCGCACCAACCGCTATACGGGTAAAAAATATACGGACGATTCTGCCATTTTTGCCTGGCAGATTGGCAACGAGCCTCGCGCCTTTTCAGACGAAAACAAACCCCTTTTTGCGGCTTGGCTGAAAGAGATTTCGGCATACATCAAATTGCTGGATAAAAACCATTTACTGACCATTGGTTCGGAAGGTTCGTGGGGATGCGAAAACGACTTGAGATTGTTTGAACAAATTCATGCCGATAAAAATATTGACTACCTAACCATGCATATCTGGCCAAAAAACTGGAGTTGGCTTGATGTGAAAAACATGCCGGGAACACTGCAAAACAGCATCGATAAAACAGCGGAATACATGCAACAACATATCGACGTGGCACACAGACTGAAGAAACCCATTGTAATGGAGGAGTTTGGCTTTCCACGCGATCATCATCAGTACAACGCCACCGACGGCACTTCACTGCGCGACCAGTATTATGCTTCGGTGTTTGCGAAAGTGTTGGAATCGTCGAAAAAAGGCGATGTGTTGGCCGGATGTAATTTCTGGGCCTGGGGTGGTGAAGCCCGTCCGAACGGCAGCCATATTTTCTGGCAAAAGGGTGACGACTATATGGGCGATCCGGCTCAGGAAGAGCAAGGTCTGAATTCGGTGTTTGATACAGACGCTACAGTCGCGCTGGTGAAATATTATGCTGACCGAATTCACGGAAAAGAAGCTTTGGTGGATATGAATGCTAGTCCGAAAACGAAGGCTTTGTACCAAAATATGAAAGCACAACTATCGAAAGGCATCATGATTGGACATCAGGACGATGCGGCTTACGGCCACAATTGGTACGGTAAAGCAGGTGCTTCGGATGTAAAAGCCGTGACGGGCGATTATCCTGCCGTAACGGGATGGGAAATTGGTCATGTGGAAATTGGTGCTGCTTACAATCTGGATTCCATCTACTTCAACGATATGAAGCGCTACATCCGTGAGGTGTACGAGCGTGGCGGCGTGAATACTGTCAGCTGGCATGGCGACAATATCGTTACGGGCAAAACGGCCTGGGATTGTGCTCAGGATTCGGTGGTTCGCAGCGTGTTGCCCAACGGTAGCAACCATCAAAAGTTTATGAAATACCTTGATCACGTGGCAGCTTTTTTTCTGGATTTGAAAGATAAAAACGGCGAACTGATTCCGGTTATTTTCCGCATGTATCACGAACATACAGGTAGTTGGTTTTGGTGGGGTGCCAAACAATGTACACCGGCCGAATACAACGAATTGTACCGAATGACAGTGACGTATCTACGTGATGTGAAGCATGTTCATAACCTGCTTTATGCATTCTCGCCGGCTGACATTTTGAGCGAAGCCGATTTCTTGTCGCGCTATCCGGGTGATGCCTGGGTGGATGTCATTGGTTTTGATACCTATGCTTACGGCACAGAGCAAAATGATATTGATACATATAAAAACAAGATAAGCAAAGGGTTGTCGGTGGTAACTGAATATGCTAAAAAATCAGGAAAAATACCGACCCTCTCGGAAACCGGCATGGAAAGCATCAAAGTGAACAATTATTTCACGCAGATTTTATGGCCGGCCATGAAAGATTACAAAATCAGTTATGTGCTTTTTTGGCGGAATGCTTTTAATAAACCGGAACATTTTTATGTGCCCTACGAAGGACATGAATCGGCTATCGATTTTAAAAATTTTTCCGATTTTCCATTCATTCTGTTGAATAAAGAAATGAATTCAATGTATAAATAATTCGCGTGAAGCAACTCATTTACATAGTAGTATCATTCCTTATGTCAGGGCTGCATTTCAGCATGCTGAATGCGCAGGATGTGACCATAACTGTCAATGCAGCAGTGGGAAGGAAAGCTGTGTCGCCCTATTTGTACGGACGGAACAACAATTTTGCCACCGCTTTTAGCGGAACGACAGCTACCAGCACGGAGCTGACACTGGCTCGTGAGGCGGGTCTTCGTTTTGCACGCGAAAATGGAGGCAATAACGCCACCAAATACAATTGGAGGCTGAAACTGTCCAGTCATCCCGATTGGTACAACAATGTGTATAGTCGCGATTGGGATAATATGGCCAAATCCATCGTAGCGGGAATTCCCAATATGCAGGTAATGTGGGCTTTTCAATTGATTGGCAAAACAGCCTCAAACAAAAATAATAACTTCAACGACTGGGGTTACAACCAATCGGCATGGTGGAGCGGTTGTGCCCAAAACCTGGCAGGTGGAGGCACGGTAAATACTTCAGGCGGAAGTACGGCCACCGTAAACGGCAATCCCGCATTGTACACCAAAGACTGGCCTGCCGATTCTACAGCCGCGATTCTGACCAAATGGTTTGGAACTGGAGGATTGGGTTTGAACAGCAGCAATTTTCAGTATTGGAACATGGACAACGAGCCGGAAATATGGAGTGGAACACATGACGATGTGATGACTTCGCAACTGGCAGCTACGGCATTCATGGATAAATACTTTGCGGTGGCTAAAAAAGCAAGAGCACTTTATCCGAATATAAAACTTTGCGGACCAGTTTGTGCCAACGAATGGCAATGGTACAAATGGGGTTCGGAAACCTTGTACATCAACGGAAAGTATTACAGCTGGATGGAATATTTTCTGAAACGAGTGGCTGACGAACAAAAAGCTACCGGTATCCGACTACTCGATGTGGTGGATATTCACTGGTATCCGGGCGAAACGGCTAATGCCGATGTGGTTCAGCTACACCGTATATTTTACGATAAAACCTATGTTTATCCCGGAGCAAACGGCATCAAAAGTATCAATGGAGGATGGGATACGTCGCAAAACAAAGAATATATTTTCCAACGTATTAGCGATTGGTTAACCACTTATTTCGGAGTCAATCACGGGATAGGGTTGGGGTTGAGCGAATCGGGAATTAATACCACCGATGCAAATGTGAACTCTGTATTATACGCTTCCATGTTGGGGACTTTTGCCAACAACGGCGTAGAATATTTCACTCCGTGGACCTGGAATACAGGCATGTACGAAACATTGCACCTTTTCAGCTGTTATGCCAAATCCTATTCGGTATCAAGCACTTCTACAGTTGAAAATACAGTATCGGCTTACTCAACAGTTACGAGTTCAGCAGATTCTATGACTGTGATGCTTGTGAATAGGGATGTTTCAGCATCGCACAGCGTGAAGGTGAATTTATCGGCATTCTCTGTCAATAATGGAAGTTACAATGCGCTCCAGATTGCATCCTTGCCTACTACGGAGACTTTTGTTTCTCATAGCAATAATGCCCTGAAAAAAAGCACAGTAAATGTGAGTAATAATTCTTTTACGATTACATTGCCGGCATTGTCGACGACAGCTGTGATTTTGAAAGCTGCAACAACGGATGTAGCCGAGAATACAATGGAGAATTCATTTACAATATATCCAAATCCGGTTAGCAATCATTTGAATGCAATTCTTCCTGGCAGATTGAATGGTAATATAAGTTGGAAAATATATAGCACCGACGGCAGATTGATAAACGGGCAACAGCTGGATGCCAATGCTCAAAGTAACCTGAGCATTTCTACCAGCAGTCTGCAAAATGGCATGTACCTGCTTACAATTCAAGACAAACAAACTACTCTCACAAAGCGCTTTTGTGTAAAAAAATAACGAACCCGATCAGAAAACGAAAAACAACCAATAACGAGATGAGCAATTTCAACCAAGCTCTTACTGAGCTAAAAGCAAGACACGAAGAATTTTTAAGTCGTGTAAACCATAAAGTAGCCAATGGAAACGGCATCTACGACCGCTATGAAAATGCTGTTGTAACAGCCGAACATGCACCCCTGCACTGGCGCTACGATTTTAATCCCGAAACAAACCCCTATTTGATGGAACGTATCGGCGTAAATGCAACCATGAATTCCGGAGCCATGAAATGGAATGGTAAGTATATTCTGGTGGTACGTGTAGAAGGAATTGACCGTAAGTCCTTCTTTGCCATTGCTGAAAGCCCTAACGGAATTGATAATTTCCGCTTTTGGGACGAACCCATCACCATCCCTGAAACAGATGAACCAGATACCAATGTGTACGACATGCGATTGACAGCACATGAAGATGGCTGGATTTATGGTGTGTTTTGCAGCGAACGCAAAGATCCAAATGCGGCTCCGGGCGATTTATCATCGGCAGTAGCAGCAGCAGGTATTGTGCGCACCAAAGACTTGTTGACTTGGGAACGTCTACCCGATTTGAAATCAAAAAGTCAACAACGCAATGTTGTGCTTCACCCTGAATTTGTGGAGGGAAAATACGCACTTTACACCCGTCCGCAGGATGGATTCATCGATGCCGGAAGCGGCGGTGGTATCGGCTGGGCATTGATCGACGACATGACAAATGCGGAAGTGAAAGAAGAAAAAATTATCAATGAGCGTTTTTACCACACCATCAAGGAAGTGAAAAATGGTGAAGGTCCGCACCCGATTAAAACCGAAAAAGGTTGGTTGCACCTGGCTCATGGCGTACGTGGATGTGCTGCCGGCTTGCGTTATGTATTGTATCTTTACCTCACTGATTTGGAACATCCTGCCAAATTGATTGCGGAACCTGCTGGTTTCTTTATGGCTCCGGTTGGCGAGGAACGCATTGGAGACGTATCCAATGTATTGTTTACCAATGGTTGGATTGCCGACGAAGACGGAACCGTTTTTATCTATTACGCGTCATCGGATACCCGCATGCATGTGGCCACTTCTACTATTGATAAACTTTTGGATTATGTGCAAAATACGCCTGCTGATGGATACCGTTCGGCTACATCGGTGCAAACTATTAAAGCATTGATTGCACAAAATAAAAAAGTAGGATACTAATATATCCCAAGCCAAATATCTGATATGCAACGAAAATCACTCACTCTACTTTTTCTGGTTAGCTTACTTTCCGTCTTTGCCTCGGCACAAAAAATGTCGTTGCAAGGCGAATGGAAACTATTTGTCGATCTGAAAAATGAATGCGGACTTTCGTTGAATAGAGTTCAGTTTGATGATAAAATTCTTCTGCCTGCCTCGCTCGATGAGGCAGGCAAAGGAATCAAATCGGTTCCAACGACCACTACTTCCCGATTCCTTCGGAAATACAGTTTCTACGGAAAAGCCTGGTACCAACGGGAATTCATCATACCTTCTAACTGGAAATCCAGACACATTTTTTTCAACATGGAGCGCACCCGCGTGAGCCATGTGTGGGTAGATGGCCATTTAGTGGGTGCTGATTCTTTGCTTTGTGTGGCGCAGCAATACGATTTGTCCAATTACCTGAAACCAGGAAAGCACCAACTGACGGTTTGTATAGACAATGGACCGGATTGCGGATTGCCAAAGGAAGTTGGCTCTTCGCACATGTGGACCGACGAAACGCAAACTATTTGGAACGGGATTTTAGGCGACATCAGCCTGGAAGCCAAATCTGATTGGGTAATTCAATCGTTGAAAACAATTCCCAATATTGAAAACAATTCGGTGGAATTGAAACTGTGTATCAGCAATCAAGGCAAGGTTGCAAAAAAAACGGAAGTCGTAATTACGTCGAAAGTTGGTTCAAATCTGACAGTTCCGGTTTTGCTCCAACCTGGTGTTACCAACCTCAAAATGAATTACCCATTAGGGAAAGAGGCAGAACATTGGAGTGAATACAATCCTGTGTTGTACAACTTGACTATTCAGTTGAAAAAGAACAAAATGCTGTTGGATAGTTGTTCTACCACCTTCGGATTACGAAAATTCAGCACCGATGGAAAATTCTTCAGCATCAACGGGCAACACACTTTCCTTCGGGGAAAACACGATGCCTGCGTTTTTCCACTTACCGGTTATGCACCGATGGGAAAAGCAGCATGGTTGAACTATTTCAGCATTCTGAAAAACTACGGATTCAATCATGTCCGATTTCATTCCTGGTGCCCACCCGAAGCGGCTTTCGAAGCAGCAGACGAAAGTGGTTTTTATCTGCAACCGGAATTACCTTTTTGGGGACAAATTGACAGCAGCCTGAATACGCCCGTGAATCGTTTCTTGCTACGCGAAGGCAAAGCGATACTGGATAAATACGCCAATCATCCATCGTTTGTGATGCTCTCTAACGGGAATGAGCTTTGGGGAAAAGTGGCTTCATTGAAACAACTGACTGATGCTCTCCGTAAATACGATGAACGACCGCTCTTCACATTTGGCACAAATTACCATCTGGGTTGGTCGGGAAGTAACGATGGCGAAGATTTCTTCGTTGGTTGTAGAGTCGGACCGAAAAACGATGAAAGTTTCGAATCACATGTACGCAGTTCGTTCGCTTTTGTCGACGCCAAAGAGGGTGGCATTTTGAATGCGCTTTATCCAAACACAAACAGAACGTTGGAATCCGGAGTGGAAATGACTAAAATTCCGGTTGTATCACACGAAACCGGTCAGTTTCAAATGTATCCCGATCCGAAAGAAATTCCGAATTATACCGGCGTTTTGTCGCCTCAAAACCTGGAAATTTTCATTCGCCGAGTGCAGGAAAAAGCAGGAACTGCAAAATACCAACAGTACTTTGATGCTTCGGCAGCGCTGAGTCTGATTTGCTATAAAGCCGACCTCGAAATGATGCGTCGTACTCCACATCTGGCTGGTTTTGAAATGCTCGATTTGCAGGATTATCCCGGTCAGGGGACGGCTGTGGTGGGTATTCTGAATGCATTGATGCAGTCGAAAGGAATTATTTCGGCAGCAGATTTTAAACAATGGAACAACGATGTGATGCCATTGTGGGAGGCTGGAACGTACACCTGGTACAACGATAGCGTATTTTCAGGAAACATCAAAATTTCGAATAATAGTCCCAAAGCATTCAGCGGACAAAAGATAAGCTGGTCACTTGCAGAAGAATCAGGGAAAATAATTGGACAGGGAACATTGGTTACTGATATTGCCGCATCGGGAGTAACCAATATTGGAACTATCAAGTTAGATTTAAAAGATATTCTGGTTGCTACGCGGGCAAATTTGACGGTAGCACTAGCCGGAACAAACATCAAAAACAATTGGCCAGCATGGATTTATCCTCATACAACTGCTAAGTATTCTGCAAATCAGTTGTTTGAAAAATGGGACGAACATCTCATTGCTTATTTGAATGCAGGAGGAAATGCCATTCTGATGCCATCTCAAAATGCGTATCCGGAACAAACGGTAGGCGGATTGTTTACCACCGATTATTGGAATTACGCCATGTTCAAAAGCATTTCGGAAAATGCGAAAAAGCCGGTTTCGCCGGGAACGATGGGATTGTTGATTGACAATAAACATCCATTGTTCACTACTTTTCCTACTGAAACGCACAGCAACTGGCAATGGTGGCTAATTGCACGGAAATCGAATCCAATTATTTTGAATGATTACCGGGCAATTATTCACCCCATTGTGGAAACAATTGACAATGTAGAACGGGTCAATTTTCTGGGGCTGATTTTCGAATGCCGGGTTGGAAAAGGCAAATTACTGGTTTGTATGTCCGATTTGATGCACAATCTGCAATACAAGGAAAATGTACAACTGATGAATGCCATCTCAAATTACGTCGGTTCATCACATTTTCAACCAACCGACCAACTGACGGTGGAACAGTTGAACACAATTTTCAAATCAAAAACAACCGAGAAAAAAATAGAAGGCGTGAAAAACGTCACATATAACTAATCAATATCATGAATATGACACAAAAAAACTTTCAAGAAACTGAATTTAAAAATACTGAAGTAATATCAAAGTCCACCTTAAGGGGGGATTTAGGGGGGCTTCTTTTGTTCTGTCTTTTGTTCTTTACCATTACTTCTAATGCTCAAAAATTTGAAGGATTGGCACTTACGCCTCCGATGGGATGGAATAGCTGGAACAAATTTGCCTGCAACGTAAGCGAAAAATTAATCAAAGAAACGGCCGATGCGATGGTTTCATCCGGCATGCGCGATGCGGGTTATCAATACGTGGTGATCGACGATTGCTGGCAGGTAAGCCGCGATTCGTTGGGATTTATAGTGGCCGATGCCAAGCGTTTTCCATCAGGTATCAAAGCCTTAGCCGATTATATTCATTCCAAAGGATTAAAATTCGGGATTTACTCTTGTGCAGGTGCACAAACCTGCGGTGGACGTCCGGCCAGTCGTGGTCACGAATATCAGGATGCATTAACCTATGCTAAATGGGGGGTTGATTACCTTAAATACGACTGGTGCTTTACTGAAAACATCAATGGCATTGGCGCTTACACCACCATGAGCATGGCGTTGAAAGAAGCGGGTCGCCCGATTCTGTTCAGCCTTTGCGAATGGGGAAACAACAAACCCTGGAAATGGGCTACCAATGTAGGACACATGTGGCGTACCACCGGCGATATTTTCAACTGTTTCGACTGTGTGGAAGATCACGGAACCTGGAAATCGTTCGGCGTAATGCAGATTATGGATAAAAACGATTCGCTTCGGGCGTATGCAGGTCCGGGACATTGGAACGACCCCGATATGTTGGAAGTGGGCAACGGCATGCCGGTAAATGAAGAACGTGCGCACTTTACCATGTGGGCGATGATGGCTGCTCCGTTGATTGCCGGAAACGACCTAAGCAATATGACAAAGGCTACACTGGATGTGCTGACCAATCGTGAAGTGATCGATATCGATCAGGATAGTTTGGGCGTTCAGGGGCTTCGGATTGCCTCGAAAGACAGTGTGGAAACCTGGGTAAAACCGTTAAAGAATAATGAATGGGCGATTACGTTCCTCAACCGTAGCAAAACATCCAAACAATTGACTCACGACTGGAAAACTTTTTCGGTGACCGATGAAGTATCGGGAAGAACGCTGGATACACGGGGAAAAACGATCTGGATGTTGCGCGATCTCTGGTTGAAAAAATCAGTAGGAGATACCCGTAAAGCAATTTCGGTAATGTTGCCTTCTCGTGATGTTTTGTGCCTGAAACTATCGCCCAAAGCGGTGAAAGTAGCAAAATAACCCCCTGTTGGAAACATATCAGCTTCATGCGATACTCACTTTTGCGATACTTTTGTAACGATAACTAACAATAGACCACAAGCAACCAGGAGATTCTTGACTTCAATCAAAGTGAGTCTTTCCTCTTTGTTCTTTGTCCTTGAATCTAAAATAATGAATACAGAAAAAATTAAACTCAAAGAAAAAATCGGTTACGGTTTTGGCGATGCAGCATCGTCGATGTTCTGGAAAATCTTCGGAATGTATTCCCTGTTTTTCTACACCGATGTTTTCGGATTGACTGCCGCTGCTGCCGGCACCATGTTTTTAGTCGCCCGCTTGTGGGACTCGTTCTTCGATGTTTTTGTAGGTATTGCCAGCGACCGTACTCGTAGTCGCAGGGGAAAATACCGACCTTATTTATTGTGGTTTGCCATTCCGTTTGCGGTAATGGGCGCTTTCACGTTCTTCGCTCCCGATTTTGGACAAACAGGCAAACTGGTGTACGCCTACATCACTTATTCGCTGATGATGATTGTGTATTCGCTAATTAATGTGCCCTACGCATCGTTGTTGGGCGCTATTTCTTCTGATCCAACGGAACGTAATTCGCTTTCCTCTTACCGCATGTCCTTTGCTTTTATCGGTAGCTTCGTTACTTTCATGTTGTTGCAGCCACTGATCGACTTTTTTTCAACTCATTTTGGGGCCAATGAAACGATTCAGGCCACAAAAGCCGTTGAAACATCGGTTAGCACTTCACCCATAGGTTGGGTAATGGGCGTTGGCACCATCGGTATTCTTTGTGTTGTGTTGTTTCTGCTGTGCTTTAGCTGGACCAAAGAACGCGTCACACAAATATCGAGCGATGAAAATGTATCCATCAAACAGGATTTGAAAAATCTGCTTCACAATACTCCCTGGTGGATTTTGGTGGGTACTGGTTTGGCAGCCTTACTGTTCAATGCCATTCGCGATAGTGTGGCCATCTACTATTTCCGAGATTACGTAAAGATCAATTACAAGATGGCCGGAACAGGTTGGGACATGACTACTATTTATTTTCTCGTAGGTCAGGCGGCCAATCTGCTGGGCGTAATGGTAGCACCTTCTATTTCGGCAAAATACGGAAAGAAACGTACTTACATGATTGCCATCCTGATTGCAGGCGTGTTGAGTACCGGTTTGTACTTTGTTCCGAATAATATCTACGTGATTTTGGCTTTGCAATTCTGTATCTCGGTGTTTGCTGGCTACGTATTGCCATTGCTTTGGTCGATGTTTGCCGATATTGTCGATCATCAGGAATTGCTGACAGGGCGTCGTGCTACGGGCTTAATTTTCTCCTCCTCTTCCATGTCGCAAAAGTTGGGTTGGGCGCTAGGTTCGGCCATGAGTGGATGGATTTTAGCAGTCTTCCATTATGTGCCCGACGCAGCACAACAAAGTGCCGAAACCATTTTTGGAGAACATATTATGATCAGTCTTTTCCCGGCCGTATGCAGTATTCTTGCTTTTGTGGGAATGCTTTTCTATCCACTTTCCGATAAAAAGGTGAAGGAAATCTCTGAAGAATTGAATTTGAAAAGGAGTACAATAAAAAGTTAGTTTTCTTAGAGTTAATAAAAAGGTAATAATTAAGGTGTTAAGAATGTGTTGTGTAAAACGGGGCGGTTATTCTGGTTTTCCGCCCCGATTTTTTAAAACGAAAATGAAACGAATTCTTTATTTATCTCTAATTTCGGTAATTCTCTTGGCACCTTTTTCAATGGCTGGCAATGCAGTTGTTGAAAAACCGGCAGATAGAGCTGCAAGGCTTTTGCCACAACTGACTTTACCCGAAAAAGTGGCACAACTTAAAAACTGCTCTTACGATGTGATCAAAGCCTTTGTGGATGCAAAAGGCAATGTAAATACCGATAGTCTGAAAAAATACTTCCCTTACGGAGTGGGTGAAATCGGTTTAGGATGGGGCATAGAACCCACTTTGTACGTAAAAATTGCCAATAACCTCCGCAAATACAACAAAAGCCTGCGCGTCAATATTCCTCCGCTGTTTATCGGCGAAGGCTTACATGGATTTATGGCCAATGGAGCCACCGTCTATCCGCAGGCCATTGCGCTCGGTTGTACCTGGGATACCAATTTGCTCGAACGGATCTTTGATGCTACGGCTCAGGAAGCGGCTGCCCGAGGCGTGAAGCAGCTTTTCTCGCCAGTGCTGGACTTAGCACGCGAACCACGATTTGGACGTACGGAAGAAATGTACAGTGAAGATGCTTACCTCGCTGCTATGTGCGGACAAGCTGCGGTGTGGGGATTTCAGGGTAGACATGCAGAACCCGACAATCAGCACGTTGCAGCCACGCTGAAACATTTTGTAGGGCATGGTCAGCCGGAAGGCGGACGAAACACCGCCCCGGTAAATGTGTCGAAGTACGATTTAATGAACAGTCACATACTTCCTTTTGAAAAATGTATTCAGGCAGGAGCCATCAGCGTAATGCCATCTTACAACGAAATGAACGGGCAACCGAACCATGCCAGTAAATGGCTATTGAACGATGTGTTGCGCGAAAAACTGGGTTTCAAAGGATTGGTGATTGCCGATCAGGACGCTTTGCGCGAAATGTACAAAACGCATAAAATGGTGCCAACTTTGGCCGATGCCGGGAAAATTGGTATCGAAAATGGTATTGCTGTAGATTTGCGTTATAACGTTGGAGCTTATGACGAACTGGAGAATCTGGTAAAATCAGGTGCCATCAGCGAAAAACTGGTTGACGAAGCGGTGCTAAAAGTGCTCACTCTCAAATATCAGTTAGGACTTTTCGACCTAAAAGAAATCAACGAAAAAGAAATGCTAAAGGTAACCAACAATGCCACTCATCGGGCTTTGGCACTGGAAGCAGCACATAAATCACTCACACTTTTGAAGAACGAATCGCAGTTACTTCCACTGGATTCTGCAAAGATTAAAACCGTTGCGGTGATTGGGCCACTGGCCAAAGGCGTACATTTTGGAGGTTACACCGCCGAACCCCGCAAAGGCGTGGATGTACTGGATGGAATTAAGGCTTTTGCCAAAGGACGTTTTCAGGTGAAATATGCCGAAGGCTGCAAGATTGCGATGGAAGAAAGTTCGTTTTGGCAAAACGGCACACAAACGCCGAACGATCAGAAAGCCGATGCCGCACTGATAGCGCAGGCGGTGGAAACGGCTCAGCAAAGCGATGTGGTAGTATTAGCCCTGGGCGAAACAGAATCGTTTTGCCGCGAAGCCTGGAGCGACGAACACACCGGCGACCGTGAAAGTCTGGATTTGATTGGCAATCAGAACAAGCTGGTGGAAGCCATTTTGCAAACGGGAAAACCTGTCGTGGTGTTGATGTTCGGTGGGCGACCGCTGACATTCAATTTCATTGCTGAAAAAGTACCTGCTATTGTTCAGGTCTTTTATCCCGGTCAGGAAGGTGGCACTGCCATTGCCGATGTTTTATTCGGTAAGGTAAATCCGTCGGGAAAGCTCTCGGTGACCATTCCCAAATCGGTGGGACAATTGCCTTGCTACTATAGCCGCAAACCATCGCGCATGCGCAATTACGTGGAACTCAACGGGCCGTTGTATCCTTTTGGCTACGGACTTACATATACCAACTTCAGTTACAATACTCCCAAAATTGATCGGACAAAAATAAGTAAAACAGAATCGGTTCAGGTATCAGTGGATATCACCAACACCGGCAAAAAAGCTGGCGAGGAGGTCGTTCAACTTTACATCAGCGATAAAGTGAGCACCGGCATCCGCCCTGTGAAAGAACTGAAAGACTTTGCGCGCATCAACCTTTCGCCCGGCGAAACGAAGACCGTGAAATTCACCATCACCCCCGATAAACTGGAATACTACAACCTCAATCTCGAAAAAGTCATCGAACCCGGCGAATTCGAAGTGTTGGTGGGTCCCAATTCGGAAGACTTGAAAGGAGTCAGCTTTGAAGTTATCTAACTAAACTTTTCCAAAGTTTCGAACTTTGGAAAAGTTGATTTCGAAAATAAAAACGTTAATACAATCTATATGCAATTCGGACATTTCGACGACAGCCGACGTGAATACGTCATCACCAATCCACGCACACCGTGGCCATGGATCAATTATTTAGGAAACGAAGATTTCTTTAGTCTGGTTTCAAACACCGGTGGCGGTTATTCTTTTTACAAGGATGCCAAGTTTCGTCGCCTTACCCGCTACCGTTACAACAATGTTCCGATGGATAGCGGCGGTAAATACTTCTACATCAACGATGGCGAGTCCATCTGGAGTCCGGGTTGGAAGCCTTGCAAAACACCACTCGATAGCTACGAATGCCGCCACGGGATGAATTATACCACCATCAAAGGCGTAAAAAACGGCGTGGAGGCTGAAGTACTGTATTTTGTACCGCTTAAAACCTGGGCTGAAGTACAAAAACTGACCTTGCGCAATACCACCAATGAAGTAAAAACCCTGAAAGTGTTCTCCTTCGTTGAATGGTGTTTGTGGAATGCCGCTACCGATATGGAAAACTTCCAACGCAACTTCTCCACCGGCGAAGTGGAAGTGGAAGGTTCGGTGATTTACCATAAAACCGAATACAAAGAGCGTCGCAACCATTATGCCTACTATGCTGCAAATGTGGAACTCAAAGGGTTTGAAACTGACCGTGAAACTTTCTTCGGTTTGTACAACGGTTTCGACGAGCCGCAAACGGTGGTGGAAGGTGCTCCCCGCAATTCGGTAGCACACGGCTGGTCGCCCATTGCTTCGCACTACATCGAAGTGACTTTGCAACCCGGCGAATCAAAAGATTTCGTGTTCGTATTGGGCTATGTGGAAAATGCCGACTACGAAAAATGGGAAAGCAAAAACATCATCAATAAAACCAAAGCCAAAGCAACCATTGCGCGCTTTGATACTGCCGAAAAAGTGGATGCTGCATTGGCCGAACTCCGTGCATATTGGGATAATTTGCTCAACGTCTTTAGCGTAAATACCGGCGAAGAAAAGCTCGACCGCATGGTTAATATCTGGAACCAATACCAATGCATGATCACCTTCTGCTTCTCGCGTTCAGCTTCTTTCTTCGAAAGCGGCATTGGCCGTGGCATGGGATTCCGCGATTCCAACCAGGATTTGATCGGCTTCGTGCATCAGATTCCCGAACGGGCCCGCGAGCGCATCATCGACATTGCTTCTACCCAGTTCCCCGACGGCGGTTGCTATCACCAATATCAGCCATTGACCAAAAAAGGAAACAACGAAATCGGTCAGGGTTTCAACGACGACCCTATGTGGCTCATCCTTGGAACAACGGCTTATATCAAAGAATCGGGTGATTTCAGCATTTTGGATGAGCCTGTGCCTTTCGACAATGTTCCCGGCTCGGAAGTTTCATTGTTCGAGCACCTGACTGTTTCTTTTGACCATGTGATCAACAACCTTGGTCCTCATGGATTGCCATTGATCGGACGTGCCGACTGGAACGACTGTTTGAACCTCAACTGTTTCTCCAACGACCCGAACGAAAGTTTCCAAACTACCGAAAACAAAACCGAAGGTTCCAAAGCCGAAAGTTTGATGATAGCCGGTTTGTTTGTGATTTATGGAAATGATTATGTGGAATTGTGCCAAAAACTGGGCAAAAACGAAGAAGCCGATCGAGCGCAACAACACGTAAACGCAATGACCGAAGCCGTGAAACAACACGGTTGGGACGGCGAATGGTTCCTGCGTGCTTACGATTTTTATGGCAACAAGATCGGTTCCGACGAAAATGAAGAAGGCAAAATCTTTATCGAATCCAACGGCTGGTGTACCATGGCGGGCATCGGACTGGAAGACGGATTGGTAGAAAAAGCGCTCGACTCGGTGAAAGAACGCCTCGACTGCGAACACGGTATTGTGCTCAATAATCCGGCTTTTACCAAATACTACATCGAATACGGCGAAATTTCCAGCTATCCTCCCGGCTACAAAGAAAATGCAGGGATCTTCTGCCACAACAATCCATGGATTATCATTGGCGAAACCGTGCTGGGACGCGGCGATCGTGCCTGGGAATATTTCCGCAAGATTTGTCCGTCCTACACCGAGCACATCAGCGAACTTCACAAAGTGGAACCGTACGTGTATGCTCAAATGATAGCTGGCAAAGACGCTTTCAAACCCGGCGAGGCCAAAAACTCCTGGCTTACAGGTACGGCAGCCTGGAATTTCTATGCCATTTCGCAATACATTCTCGGCATTCAGCCTACTTACGACGGGCTGCGCATCGATCCGTGTATCCCTGCCGAATGGAAAGAATATACTGTGACACGTCAGTTCCGTGGCGCTACTTTCGAGATTGTGGTAAAAAACAGCAATGGAAGTATGAAAGGAGTAAAATCACTTATTGTGGCTGGCGAAAAGCAGGAAAGCAACATTATTCCGATGAAACCTGCCGGTGGATTCTACAAAGTAGAGGTGGAGCTGTAAATCTATTACAGTAGACAGGCTGTTTCAATAATGAAATAGCTTGTCTACCATTGTACCTTATGAGTTTTATCATTGAAATAAACTGTTGATTGTGATGATTAAATCATTTTGCGTATGAAACAAAGAAACCATTTCTATGGACGAATTATTTCAACCATGAATTTGATCTCCTGTCATGATGAGGTGGTTGTTTTACTATTGAAATAAACTGTTGATTGTGATGGTTGATTCATTTTACATATGAAACAAAGAAATCATTGTTATGGACGAATTATTTCAACCACGAATTTGATTTCCTGTCATGATGAGGTGGTTGTTTTACTATTGAAATAAACCCTAAATCATAGTTTTTAATTTATTCTGAATACGAATACTATTTGATGAAAATGAAAACAGAAGCATCTTTGTTGCAGCTGAAAGAACAGGTGCAACATGAGTTGATTAATAATATATTGCCTTTCTGGATCGATCGAATGACCGATAAACAAAACGGTGGTTTCTACGGCCAGGTAAAAGGCGACAACACGCTCGTGGCCGATGCTCCCAAAGGCGGCATCCTGAATGCCCGTATCTTGTGGACCTTCTCATCGGCAGCGCTCCATCTCCATTCGAAGGAATACCTGGACATTGCTACCCGTAGTAAGGACTATATTTTTAAGCATTTTTTCGACGAAGATATGGGCGGCACCTATTGGATGCTCTATGCCGACGGTACACCTGCCGACACCAAAAAGCAAATCTATAGTCAGGCATTTTTCATTTATGCTTTCGTTGAATATTATCGAGCTTCCGGCGATCATGCTGTGCTCCAAAAAGCCATCGATTTGTTTATGCTTATCGAGAAATACAGTTTCGATACCGATCAAAATGGCTATTTCGAAGCCTATAGCCGCGACTGGGTATTGCTCGAAGATCTTCGCCTGAGCGAGAAAGACGCCAACGAAAAGAAAACGATGAACACACATCTGCACATTCTGGAGGCATATACCAACCTCTATCGCGTGTGGAAAGATCCCGTTTTGGAACGACAACTGAAGAATCTGATTGAGATTTTTCTGGATAAAATCATCAACGCTGAAACCGGACATCTCGACTTATTTTTCGACGAGAACTGGACCTGTAAATCGGCCATTCACTCTTATGGTCATGATATCGAAACCTCCTGGTTGCTCGACGAAGCAGCACATGTATTAGGAAATAAGGCTCTTCACCAAAAAGTAAAAGACTTGTGCATCAAACTGTCCATCGCAGCTTCCGAAGGCTTGCGCCCCGATGGTGGACTGATGAACGAAAAGGAATGCGACAAAAATCACCTGGACGATAATTGCGACTGGTGGCCACAGGCCGAAGCAATGGTGGGCTATCTGAATGCTTATCAGTTGACCGGGAATGATTTTTATCTCGAAAATGTACTGAAATGCTGGGACTTTACGCAGAATTATATCATTGATTCCGAAAACGGCGAATGGTTCTGGTCGGTTTCCAAAGACGGTGTGCGCGATCAGCAGAATGATAAAGCCGGTTTCTGGAAATGTCCATATCACAACGGGCGCATGTGTTTGGAGCTCATCGAGAGGATTAAATGAGCCCCTAAATCTCCGTTAGCTAACGGAGGACTTGTAGATTAGTATCGTTTATTCAACTCTTTTACAAATACATGAGAATTCATATTTTCAAAACAAGACATTCTATAAGTCCCCCAAGGTGGATTTATAGATTAGTCTCGTAATTCAATCTATATATTTATTACAAATGAAAGATCATTTTTTTCAAAACAAGACATTCTTCAAGTCCCCCAAGGGGGATTTAGGGGGCTTCTGTTTGATGTTGTTATTCTTCGTTACAATATCCTCTTTTGCCGGTAACAAAACCACTCCCGTTGCGGTAAATGGTCAGCTACAGGTGATAGGTACGCAGCTTTGCAATCAGCACGGCGAAGCCTTGGCACTGCATGGAGCCAGTTTGGGTTGGCACAATCTCTGGCCGCGATTCTACAATGCTAAGGCTGTAAGTTGGCTGGCTACCGATTGGCATTGTAATGTGATCCGTGCGGCAATGGGGCTCGAGATCGAAGATAATTACCGCGAAAATCCAAAGTTCGCCCTCGAATGTATGACGCCTGTTATTGAATCAGCCATCAAAAATGGCATTTATGTGCTGATTGATTTTCATGCTCACAAAAATCACCTAAGCGACGCCAAAAAATTCTTTGCTGATATGTCAGCAAAATATGGAAAATACCCCAACGTGATCTACGAAATATGGAACGAACCCGACTACTTCGAATGGCCGGAAGTAAAAAGCTATTCCGAAGAAGTGATCAAAACCATTCGTGCCATCGATCCTGACAACATCATCCTGGTGGGCAATCCGCATTGGGATCAGGACCTCGACAAGGTAGCTGCCGACCCCATCAATGGGCAAACCAACATCATGTACACCATGCACTTTTATGCTGGAACGCATAAAAAATGGTTGCGAGACCGTACCGATGAGGCCATGTCCAAAGGCATTCCCGTATTTGTATCGGAATGTGCAGGGATGGAAGCTTCCGGCGACGGACCGCTCGATCCTGCCGAATGGTCGGCTTTTGTGGATTGGATGAAAGAACGCAAACTGAGCTGGATCGCCTGGTCGGTTTCCGATAAAAACGAAACCTGTTCCATGTTGCTGCCACGCGCTGCTGCCTGTGGCAATTGGACGGATGATTTGATAAAACCCTGGGGGAAATTGGCACGCGAAAGCATCCGTACGGCTAATAAGAAATAATTGATTGCATTTGCTGCAGACAATCAGTTATTCGTGTGTTGTTTGATTAAAAAAGTATATTTTTGCTGAATAAGAATCATCATGATTTTGTCATTACCTAATTCTAATCTGAATGTATGAATAATGAAACCGTTCTCCACGAAATTACTCCTTTGTCAGATAAAGATTGTTTTTATATCATTGAGAGGAATAAAACTGAATTTACCTTCCCGCTGCATAACCACACGGTGTATGAGCTAAACTATGTAGAAAATGCAAGGGGGGTGCGTCGGGTAGTTGGCGATTCGGTGGAAGAAATCGGCGATTATGACTTGGTGCTCATAACGGGCAAAGATTTGGAACATACATGGCAAAACTGGAATTGTCAATCCAGCGACATAAAAGAAATTACAATTCAATTCTCCAGCGATCTGTTTATTCGGAATTTTATTGATAAAAATCAGTTCCGAACAATTAAAGAAATGATTGAAAAAGCGCAGAAAGGTATCACTTTTCCGTTGTCTACTATCCTTAAAATAAGACCTTTACTTCGATCACTTTCACATGAGGAACAGGGCTTTTATGCCGTACTGACCTTTCTGACCATTCTTTACGAACTGTCAGTGAGCAATGATATTCGTACATTGTCAAGCTCCAGTTTTGCGCAGGCCGAGCAGACATACGATAGCCGTCGTATTAAGAAAGTGGATGATTATTTGAACGCACATTTTTGCGAAGAAGTCAGACTTTCAAAGGTTGCTGAACTCGTAAATATGAGCGAAGTTTCCTTTAGCCGATTCTTTAAACTGAGGACAGGAAAGAGTCTGATGGATTATCTGATTGACATTCGTTTAGGGCATGCAAGCCGATATTTAGCAGATTCTACCCAAACAATAGCTGAGATCGGATACAACTGTGGTTTCAATAACCTGTCGAACTTTAATCGGATTTTTAGAAAAAAGAAGGGCTGTACCCCGAAGGAGTTTAGGGAAAACTACAGAAAGAAGAGGACAGTTTATTAGCGACTTTATCAGTTTATAAGTCGCTTAATTCCTGTTTATTCAGCTATTTCAACGCGAACTCTGTAGTTTGTAATGGATTTTACGGGCGTTAGTGATAAATATCCGCTTTCTAGTTTCTCTGATTTTAGCTGTATCGGTAGTTGTTTCGTCCTGTGCAGATGATCGTCCATCAATTCGCCTGACCGAGTCGAATGATCAATAAAAAAATGCCCTGTTTTCCCGGGTTTTACGTACTTGTCGTAAAATAATCGGGCTACACAGCCCATTGTCAGGCGTAAATTGATTTCGACACATACGTGGAGGCCGACTCTGCCATACTGCTCAAAAATAAACATATCCACTCCTAAAAAGCCAGAATACTCAGAGGCTATTTCGGATTGAATGAATGATTTCATTTTATGTTCAATCATTCGAAGTAAATCTTTGCTTAGCCATTGCGAAAGATGCTCCACAATTTTTTCATTGGTCATCAGCGCATTGGACCGATAGATGCCCCGCTCTGTTTCGAAAAGCGAATAGCCAATAAACTGGCATTGCCCGTTTTCGCATCGGTACAGCATTGCAAAGTCCTGAATCTTGTTGTATACCGGTTCTGCAATCACACTACCTTGTTTCTCAATAATTTTTTTGCACCACCCTCGATGGCTATCAGTCATTTGGCCGCGCAGCCACGAAAGTCCTTTACCACTGCCCGACCATGGAGCCTTAAATACTAAAGGGGTGTTTTGCTTAGCAAAGCATTCCAGCTCCTGCATGTTGGTGAACTCCTGGGCTGGTGGGGCAAATGGTATCTTTGGGTTTTTCAGGTTGTCTAATGCACGTATTGCCTGCATTGAGATTCTTCTGTGTGATAGGTGTTTTATCCTTATCAATGTTGAGTCATCTGGTAGGATGTCTGATTTTAGTCCTTTAGACTTCAGAATATTGAGACAGTGAGGGTCCCATCCCCAAGGAAGTATCCTCTCTACCAAACCAACATCGGGAGTGCTGCATACAGTAATTTGTTGTAGAGCCGGAAAATATTGGCGCAACTCAACTAACCATTGCTCGTAAACATTGGAGGAAAGTATGTAATCTCCGGCATCTGCAATCCATAATGGCAAACAATCTAAATCGTTAGCCAGTTGAAGAGCCGAAGCAGGAGGGTAGAAGTTCTTATCAGCATTGGCTAATGCTAAATCATGTTCGGGATTAAAAAAATGGAGCGTACGTTTCATGATGCAGGTATATAAAAAAAGCTCTCCTGAAAAGGAAAGCTTTGCTCTAAGAATGATTTTCTGGAAACGATGCTTATTTCTTTGATTCCTCCAATGACAATTTTCTGAATTCTTTCAATAATTTTTCTAGATCCAATGAACTTTTGCGGGCACGTGTGCCAGCAGCTTTGTTTCCTTTTGCAGCTTGTTGTTCTGCGTCTTTAGCAAAAGCTTCAAATTCAGCTTTGATTTTGTTTAGTAACTCTTCCATCTTTTTATTAGCATTAAGTTTATGAATGATTTTTTTGTACTCTTTTGAATACCAGTGCAAATATAATCATAAATGCGACTTCTGGTTCTTTTTGTGATAAAAATCAGCGAAAATTATTATCAAAAAATCCAAAAGTAATGAGAAAAGGGCTGTTGTTGTTAATATTTCGACTATTTTGAGGGTTTCAACCTGGTATTGTATGGTTTACAAATTAGAAATGACTTTTATAAGTTATTTGCAATGAGAGCAGAATGAATCCTGATTTCTACATTCGGATTCATTCTATTTTGGTCAGTACAAGTCGATCGAGCATGGACTGATTTACTTCCATATTCATATTTTCGTTTTGCGAACCAAAGATGAGTCTGAGTTGATGTTTGCCTTTGGCAAGTTGCAGTTGTACGGAATTGCTTCTTCCCCAGTTTGACCATTCGCCGGCTCCGCGTTGAGGAAATACCATCGTTCCTGCAAACCTGCCATCAACCTTTAAGCTTCGGATTGCACATTTATTTTCGGTATTGGTAGGGCCATTTCCATTTGCATATTGCCAGCTGATGGAGTAAAGTCCATCTTCTGGAACCTCAATGTCCATGGCTAAATCTCGATTTTCGCTTCGACTTATTTCTACGAATCCCGTTCCGGAAAATCCCTGATAAGGTAATTTTGAAGCTGTCGCAAATTTCTCAGCTTCAAATTCCAGTACCTTTTCTGCGTTGAACAGCTCCAGTGGTTCGCTAGCAAAAGACTCCAAGCCATTTCCATCGATAGCTGTCACCTGATATTCACCACTCTCTCCGGGCATAAACTGAAGTTCTGTCAGGGTAGCATGGGCTTTCCCATTGCGGTAAATGCGGTATGAAACAGCACCTTCGATAGACGACCAAACAATCAGATTGCCATTCTTTTCAGCCAAAGGCGTAAGAGGAGTGGCTGCATTTTTGAGCATATTGATCGGTTGATCAGCTAATTGGTTGTCAGCCAAAATGATTTTCACCTGATGTTTCCCTTTCAAAGTCGTTGGAATGACGGCTGATTTTTTGACTTTGCCATCGAGAAGGAAAGTTTTAATGCGATTGCCAAATCCTTCCATCGAAATATCCAGTATAGCCTGACGATATTTTACATTCGTCAACGATCTATCTCCTGCCATAACTTTGGGTACAAAAGGCTGAAAAGCGAGTCCATCCGGTTCAAATCGCATCCCGAAAAGCACTTTCAGTACAATGCTGATATTGCCCGACAGGCTCCAGAGCATATTGCTGGAGTTAATTTGCGTACCCGCCCAGTCGCCATTGTCGGCTACATAATTCTCTTTGTTTGTAAGAAACATAGCCGCCGAACGATAGATGGAAGCAATACTGTGTACAACGCTTTTTTCATTGCCTGCCTTCGCTCCGGCCCACAACCAATAGGTCTGTACAAAAGGCCACACGGCATTGTTGTGATAAGGTGGGATGTCGCCGATTTGCGGATAAATGCACGGTATTCCGTAGTCGACCACCGGTGTATGTTGAACAATTTCCTTTTGACGATCCGCATCTGCCACATCGAAAACAACCGTCAGCGCCTCGCCCAATGCTTCGGATCGTGTCGAAAGCAAGTCAAAGTTCCGTCCATAGAGATATTGTCCAAAGTACCCCTTGTCGGGCATCCAAAGGTATTTGTTGATCGCTGTCTTTATTTTTTCTGCCTGACGAGAATATAGTTGAGCCTTTGATTTTTCTCCCATCAATGTGGCTATGTGTGCAGTTACTGTCAATGCTTTATAATGCAGAGCATTGGTTCCCAGATTTTTGCTGGAATAAATATCAGCAGGTTGCATCCAGCGTGGGTAAGTTTGTTCGCGCCAGTCGAGAAACGACGATTCGCCCCGCATCAAACCTGTTGAAGGATCAAAAGCCACCAGCAGATCATCTTCAATCGAATTTCTGATGATAGGATATACTTTTTTCAGCCAGTTTTTATCGCCGGTCACTTCGTAAATTTCCCAGGCTGCCACCGCCCAAATCATCCGGTCGGTTGACGCTGGCCACGCGCCACCGGTGCCCGTATCCTGGATGATTCGCCCGTTGGCATTCACTTTACGCAGCAAGCTGTTTTGCGACACTTTTGGCTGCATATAAGCCATGGAAAGAATGATGCTGTAACTTACGTCGCGGGTCCAGACTCCCGGCCATTCAATGCCGGTGCGTAAGGTGCTGTCTTTCTCAATGGCCTTTTCCATTTCTTCCACCGACATGTTGTAGATCGCACTTTCAATCAGGTTAGGCGACGTGTACTGAGGAAATGCCGAAGTATTTCTGGTTTGCTTCCAGGTCTTAAGCTCATTGTTGGATAGTTGTAACGGGTTTATTCGCAATTCGAGCTCGTAGATGCCGTCTCCGTCAGTATCCAGCAGCTGCAAATCTTTTCTGCCTCCCAGATTATCAAAGTTCCACATCATGGGGCGGATGCTCCCTGCCACAAACACGCCTTTGAAACCTGCTTTGTAAATCTTCGTACCCTGAAAATTCGTATAAAACCCTTTCTTGTCAAACTCTTCGAGTACCGATCGCATATCCACCCGCAACTTCAGCAAAGTATTGGGCTGCAAGTACGTATTGGGTGGCACCGTCTGCTTGTCGATCATTTGCTCACCAAAGCATATCAGCGGAGATACGCATTCAGTCCCGCTTGACAAACAAACCAATTCGTGGTTTTTACCCGGCTGCATTTCATTGTCCAGCCCGTTGATAGAGAATTTGAAACTGATTCGTGGGCTCTTAAAAGCCGTTTCTTGCGATTGGTAGTTCGATTGTATTTCGGTAGGTGAAAGAATACGCGCCTGATATTGTCCTTGAGAAACCAGATTGCTGCTGATCGAAAATGTATTCGATTTATAAATAGTGCCCTCCGCATTTTGTGGCGTAACAGTGGCAGAGATGGTGCATAGCACAGGTAGTAGAAGATGCTTAAGGAATAACATAATGGATGATTTTCATATAACTGATGTACAATATTACTACTTAATAAGTAATGAAATGATGAAAATCAAAATCAGATCTCAATAATCTACTGAAAACGTTTGTTCTGGCTAAGAATAAATAGAAATGATATTTTAGGATAAGTCGAATTTGTGTTTGATGATAAAGAACATAGATTCTTCAGGTGATCCTAAAAAACACAGCTTTTCCGATTGGGGATCAATCGGAAAAGTTGTGTTTTTATCATCAAGCATAAATTTTTGTCAGCCTAAAAAGAAAGAACTTCACATCCCTTACTCCTCTGAATGAAGCTCTGAAAGCTTTAATTTTTGCATTA
>JBJOOU010000244.1:0-11201 GCA_046051105.1 Bacteroidota bacterium | reverse complement strand
ACCAGTATCACGCAGGCTATACAACTGCATTTCAATCGGTAGCTTTAGCCGCTTTCGCATTTTAGCCCATTGCTTTGATACATAGTTGGGCGGCAACTTCACGGCTCCCGGCTTCAACTTTTCGGAAAACAAATAATAGCCTTTCGGGTACCGATCTAAATGGAGTGATACTATAGTATCGATAATATCCTGATTGATGGTTGCAAAGCGTGTGTTTTTGTTTTTAGCGATGCTTTGATCGACACGGATAGTTTTGTTTATCAGATCAATATCACCTATTTTCAAAAGCGTTACTTCCGTGCGACGTATCAGGCTGTCAAACATCAGCTTTGAGATTAAAAGCAATTCCGGGTTGTACTTTTTCAAATCTTCGATAATATCCGCCCGTACTTCCGCCGGGATGATCTTCCTACTCTTTCGCGGCTTTTCCTTTGTCTTTACATGCTCGAATGGATTTTCTTTACAGTAACATTTCTCTTTCGCCCAGTTGAAAAAAGCCCGACCCATTTTGATGTGATTATTATAAGTATATGCCTGAACGTTGCGTTCGTTGTACATGTAGTCCATGTACATCACCGCGTTTATCCGGGTGAACATCGAGCATAATTGTTTAGGGTTTTGCCTACTCCCCCACTCTAGCAACATCCGGCAAAACGATTGATAAGATCGGTATGTACTTTCGCGGTTTTCTTTCTCTTTCTCTTTCAGAAACTTATCTGCAACATCGCTCAAAGTTTCGTACATCCGTGCATCCTCAGAAGTAAAAAACGGATTCCATCCGCCGGAAAGTTTTTGATTGAGGTTTGAGATCATCACAGCGATGTGAGCGCGGGCATCCTTTACAAGTCGGTAACGCTTCATTACGTTTTGAAGGCGAATTTGTTTGCGTGTAAGTTCCTTAGTGATAGGATGCAAAGCGTAGTATTCAATTATCCAGCCGCTTTTATTTTCTTTTAATACCGCAGGCAGATAAGTATTAATTGTACCGTAGTCGGTGAAATTGGATGGTGTGGACATTTTTTTTTTACGATGGCTATGATAGTCACCGCAAAAAAGAATGATTATTCGTGTTGCGTTATTGTTGCAGTAAGTTGCGTTATCGTTTGCCGATGTTGTAGTAATCATCAGCTCTTCAACGATTTACGTTTTGATGTGCGCAGGATGAGACTCGAACTCACACGCCGTAACCGGCACTACCCCCTCAAAGTAGCGTGTATACCAATTTCACCACCTGCGCATTAATAAAAAAGTGCCCAGAACAGGACTCGAACCTGCACAGCCTTGCGGCCACTAGTCCCTGAAACTAGCGTGTCTACCAATTTCACCATCTGGGCAATTGGCACTTTTAAAATATATTTCAGAGAAAAAAAGCGAAACACACTAGTTTCGCTATTCATTCATTGGAGCGAAAAACGGGACTCGAACCCGCGACCCCAACCTTGGCAAGGTTGTGCTCTACCAACTGAGCTATTTTCGCAGTAACATGTTTTCAACTACTCTTTTGTCGTTGAGCAATCTCTCAATTGCGGTGCAAAGATAGTAGGTTTTTGACAAACTGCAAACAGTTTGAACAAAAAAATATCACTTTTTTGTCGCATTTTTGTAACACTTCATCCTAAATTTCGATATTTCAAGAAGTTGTATTCAAATATTTTTTTCATAGAAATGAGAAAAATCATTCTTCGAATACAGTTATAGGCTGTTTATCGTATTTTTGCACTCCAATTCACACAAGTTACATGGAAGAACTAACGAAAGCTGACCTAAAAACACTGCAAACCATCGGTAAAAAATTCAAAAAAGCACTTACTGACTATTGGTTGATCGAAAACGACGATCATATTCTCATTGGACTTTCGGGAGGTAAAGACTCGCTGGCCCTGGTAGAATTGCTGGGCGAACGAATGAAAATTTTTGTGCCACGTTTCAAAGTCACCGCAGCGCATATTTCGGTGGAAAATATCAGCTACCAATCCAATCTTGATTATCTGAGCGAGCATTGTGCAAAATACGATATTCCTTTCGTACATCATACCACACGCTATGATGACAGCCGTGAAACAAAAAAATCAATATGTTTCTTATGCTCTTGGCATCGCCGAAAAGCCCTTTTCGAAGTGGCGCAGCAAATCGGGTGCAACAAAATAGCACTTGGCCATCACCTCGACGACATTACTGAGACTTTGCTGCTCAATATGATATATCAGGGCTCAATACAAACCATGCCACCGAAGCTAAAGATGGATAAATTTGATATGACCATCATTCGGCCGTTATCGCTTATCTCGGAAAAGGAAATGAAAGAAATGGAGCGAATTCGTGAGTATCAGAAACAAATCAAAAACTGCCCGCACGAAAAAGATTCGTCGCGCCGGGATGCCAAAAACCTGATCACCGAATTGGAAAAATGGAATCCGGAAGTACGACAAAGCCTGTATGCTGCAATGGAAAATATCAAAGAGGATTATCTTCCCCGCAAAGAAAACAAACCATCTAACAATCAATAAGAACATCATACAATGAAAGGAATCTATACCATCGGATTGCTGATCATCTCCAATATTTTCATGACATTTGCCTGGTACGGCCATTTAAAACTCAGAGATTTTAAATGGTTCGAAGCATTACCACTAATAGTAGTGATCCTGTTTTCGTGGGGAATAGCACTTTTCGAGTACTTCTTCATGGTGCCCGCCAACCGACTTGGTTTTAAAGAGAACGGAGGGCCTTTTACACTGCTACAACTAAAAGTGATACAGGAAGTGATCACTCTGGTTGTTTTCACCGGCTTTTCATTATTAGTATTCAAGACAGAAAGCTTTAGGTGGAACCATTTAATTGGTTTTATGTTTTTAGTATTAGCGGTGTACTTTATTTTCAAAAAATAATTATTCCACAGATCGGTAAAAACAGTATTTTCATAAGCAGACAGTAGTTCCACGACTGCATAACTGTAGGAATATTCCTTATCTTTGCACAAAGGTTTTTGTCACTAAACTTGTATATTCATGAAAAAAAATATAAAACTATTCATCACCGGATTAACCTTATTACTATCTATCAACTATCTGGGAGCAGTACCTGCCGACCCAACTCCCCGAACGATCACGCAACCTGACGGAAAAACATTGACAATAAGACTCCGCGGTGACGAGTTTCATCACTACTATGCAACTTTGGATGGCTATCCATTGATAACAAACAATAAGGGATACATGACATATGCCACCAAAGCCACGGATGGCACATTCACATCCACCAATGTAGTAGCTTCCGAAATTAGTGCGAGAAGTCTGAGTGAGTTGACGTTTCTCAAAACACTGAAAATAGAAACGATAACTGCCGGAGCCAAAATACGATCCAAAGTCGCTGCAAGCGATTCAACTCAGGGACGACAAAAAGCATATCCCCTCACCGGAACTCCCAAGTCTCTGGTGATTCTTGTCAACTTTTCCGACAAAAGCTTTGTGACCGCTACACCCCAAACTGCATTCACAAACCTTCTTAACCAGACGGGATATAGCACAAATGGCGGAACTGGTTCTGCTAAAGATTACTTCAGAGACAATTCTATGGGGAATTTTAACCCACAGTTTGATGTATACGGTCCCTACACACTCTCTAACCCTATATCCTATTACGGAGCAAATGATGCAAATGGAAATGACACAAATCCGCAACAATTGGTTATTGATGCCTGCTCTTTAGCATATAGCAACGGCGTAAATTTTTCCACTTACGATACGGACAAAGATGGAATTCTGGATAATGTATTTATATATTATGCAGGATATAATGAGGCGGAAAAGGGATCGTCCACAACAATTTGGCCACATCGTTGGTCATTAAATAATTACTCTACCAAATTTAACGGTGTCGCGGTATATGGCTATGCTTGTACTTCAGAACTAAAAGGGTCATCTGGATCCAACATGTGCGGAATTGGCACATTTTGTCATGAGTTTGGCCATGTTTTGGGACTGGACGACTTATACAACACCGATAACTCTGATGCTTATACAGTTTCCTATTGGGATATTATGGATGCAGGTCCATACCTCAACAGCGGTAGAACACCGCCTGCTTACTCTGCGTACGAAAGATACATCATGAAATGGCTTACCCCAACAGACTTGCAGGTTGGAGGCAACTATACTTTGGATACTCTTACTACTGCCAACAAAGCCTATTTGGTATCTAATATGTCAAACAGAGCGCAATATACTGCAAACAGTTCCACTTATCCTGAATATTTTATTCTGGAAAATCGCCAAAACAAAGGATGGGACAAGTACCTTCCCGGACACGGATTATTGGCGACACATATATATTATAACGCCAATAATTGGTACAACAACTCTCCCAACAATACCTCATCCGCCATGGATGTTGACATCATCGAAGCAGATAGTATTGGATCAGATGGTACTATGTCAGCCGATACATATCCGGGTACCAGAGGTTTTACCACCTTAATACCCCAAACAAGATCAGGTTCAGCACTGAATAAGAAACTCACCCAAATTAAAGAGACAAATGGTATAATTAGTTTTATCTATCAGGATGGATCAAACAACCCGACTCTATATAACAATGGGGCATTAACCGACTTCACGACTGACAGAGGAACAATGTCGGCCAATCAGGCTATTTCAGTCTCCGGTTCAAAACTGACTTCCAATTTAAATATCGCATTAAAAAAAGGATCTCAATATCAAATAAAAAAATCAACAGACACAACCTGGGGAACATCTATCAGCTTAATACCAAGTAGTGGAACTGTGGCTGAAACACAAGTTGATATTCGGTTTACCCCCACCTACATTTGTTACCCCAAAGCTATCTACGACACTTTAATTGTTAGCTCAAACGGAGCCAGCAGCAGCCAGTCTTATCTCAAAGGCTGGCCACTACGTCCTGTTTACATTAGCGCTCCCGTTGCTACTGAAGCTTCCGACACCACCATTTACTCATTCAATGCCAACTGGAAAGTAGTAGAGGATTCTATTGGAAATCCGGCAAGTGGCTACTACCTGACGGTATTCAACACATCAAGCGGTTCTTCAGTGATTAAACAAGGGTTCAACAATGGCCTCACAGCCCCGGAGGGATGGATCATAAATGCTTCTGCAATTAGTACGTCGTCGGTTTATAGTGGCGATTCTGTTCCTGCTATTCAGTTTAAAAACAACGGAGAATACATCCAGACCGAAAGATATATGATGCCTGCCACCAGTCTCACCTTTTACTGCCGTTCATTGAGTGGTACAGGCTCCCTCAAACTGGAAGCTTGGAATGGTCAACAATTCGTAAATGCGGGTACTGTTGATATCAACACTTCAACCTATACCACAAGTTCATTCACTTTTGGAGAATCATTAAACTATACTCAGTTCAGATTATCGTTCATCAAAACAAGTGGGTACGTATTCATTGATGACATGAAAATTGGGTTTAACCAGAAAACAGAATACAATTTTTCCAACAAATGGATTGATGGGCTAAGTTACAAAAATGGCAATATGGTTTCTGTTCCTATTGATGGCTTAGTAGCCAATCGGGATTATTATTACGTATTAAAATCAAGCGATAAAACCCTGTACTACGAAAACATCAGTCCATTTTCCAATACGATACATGTAAGCACACTTGATAAATTAGCAGGCGACAAAAAACTCATCGTATTTGCACAATCCGATGGTACCCTTACAATTCTTTCACCGGAAATGTCGAATCAAATTTACATTTACAATACTCTTGGCCAAATCCAACAAATTGTAACACCCACCTCCAGCAAGGTTGTTGTTTCTAATTTAGTTCCTAATCAGGTATATATTATCAAAAACGGTGCACTTATCGCCAAAGTTTTTGTATACAAAAAATAGAACGTGCTAACTTAACAAGAAACTTTCCGTCATAAACCTTTAAGGCAGTGGCGGAAAGTTTTTTTTACGTACTTTTGCACTCCGAAATTCGGAATAAGGTAATCAAATCATTTTAAGGTATAATTCATGCTCTCAGTCGACTCACTTTCCGTGGAATTTAGCGGAAAAACTCTCTTCTCTGATATCTCATTTGTAATCAACGAAAAAGACCGTATTGCCCTGATGGGAAAAAACGGAGCCGGAAAGTCGACCTTGCTGAAAGTGTTGGCCGGCGTACGTGAACCTTCGAAAGGGAAAGTGTCCTTTCCAAAAGATTTCGGGATCGCTTACCTACCTCAGCATTTGCTGATGGAAGACAATCGAACCGTGTTCGAAGAAGCTGCAATGGCTTTTTCGCATATTAAGGACATGGAAAAAGAGATAGAAGCGCTAAACGAAGAATTATCTACCCGCACCGACTACGAAACCGACAGCTACATGGAGCTGATCGAAAAAGTATCAACATTAAGCGAGCATTTCTACAGCATTGAAGAAACCTACTTTGATGCAGATGTGGAAAAAACTCTTTTAGGACTTGGATTTAGCCGCGAAGATTTTACCCGAAACACCTCGGAATTCTCAGGAGGTTGGCGTATGCGCATTGAGCTGGCAAAAATTCTGTTGCGTCGTCCGGATGTGATTCTATTGGATGAGCCAACCAACCACCTCGATATTGAATCGATTCAATGGCTGGAAGATTTTCTCATCAATTCAGCCAAAGCAGTAGTAGTGATCAGCCACGACCGCGCCTTTGTCGACAACATCACCACCCGCACCATCGAAGTAACGATGGGACGCATTTACGACTACAAAGCGAAGTACTCACATTATCTGGAACTACGCAAAGAACGCCGTGAACAGCAACAAAAGCAATACGATGAGCAACAAAAAATGATTGCCGAAACCACTGAATTCATTGAGCGCTTCAAAGGAACTTATTCTAAAACGCTTCAGGTACAATCGCGCGTAAAAATGCTCGAAAAACTGGAACTGATTGAGGTAGATGAAGAGGATACTTCACGCCTGCGCCTGAAATTTCCACCTGCACCACGCTCGGGCAATTATCCGGTAACGGCAGATATGGTAGGCAAAAGTTATGACGACAAACTGGTATTCTCTAATGCCAGCTTTATGATAGAGCGCGGACAGAAAATTGCCTTCGTAGGTCGGAATGGTGAAGGTAAATCGACCATGGTAAAAGCCATTATGGGCGAGTTGGAACATGACGGAACGCTTACATTAGGGCACAATGTAAAAATCGGATATTTTGCTCAGAACCAGGCATCACTCCTGGACGACAACTTAACTGTATATCAAACCATCGATGATATTGCGGTAGGCGACATCCGCACAAAAATCAAGGATTTATTAGGTGCCTTTATGTTTGGCGGGGAAGAGTCGTTGAAGAAAGTAAAAGTGCTTTCGGGAGGTGAGCGTACCCGTTTGGCATTACTGAAACTACTCCTCGAACCGGTGAACTTGCTGATTCTCGATGAGCCCACCAACCACCTGGACATGAAGACTAAAGACATTCTGAAACAGGCATTGATCGACTTTGACGGAACACTGATCGTCGTTTCGCACGACCGTGATTTCCTTGATGGATTGGTGAATAAGATATACGAATTTGGCAATCAGAAAGTCACTGAGCATCTCGAAGATATTTACGGATTCCTTCAGAAAAAGAAAATGGAGAACCTGCGGGAGATTGAACGTAAAAATTAATCTACTGCAAAAGATCAAAATACGCTTTTCGGCAACCTACCATTTGCCGAAAAGCGTATTTTTATTTGAACTAATTTCAGTTTTATGCTGTTTATGGATTTACAACAGACAAACTATCTAATCATTTCTAAAGCAAACACAATGAAACTGAACAAGATTATTTTTTGGGTAACGACCGTTATCCTGTTTCTATTCGAAGGAGTTATGCCTGCTCTCACATTCAATTCTGAAATGGCAAAAGAAGGAATACGCCACCTGGGGTATCCTGAATATTTTGGCACCGCGCTGGTCGTATGTAAAGTACTTGGTGTACTGGCTTTGATTATTCCACAAATACCATCCAAGGTAAAAGAATGGGCTTATGCGGGCTTTACATTCGATTTTATTTTTGCCTCCATCAGTCACACAGCCGTCGACGGATTAGGATTTGCCAGCTTTTTTCCGGTTATTTTCCTGATTATTTTGGCTGCATCCTACTGGACCAACAATAATTTACAGAAAGCGAAACAATAATCGCTTTGTCTGATTCAATCCGCTGTCATTTTGCTTTTGGCAGCGGGTGGAATTAATACTCCACTTCTATCCATTTCCCTTTTTCCAACTGCATACACGAAGCAATGCCTGTCTTTTTCAATTGGGCATACACAGGTTCATAACTATCAAGAATATTGGTAGGATAATGACAATCAGAATTTACCGTGACCGGAATTTCCAATTCTTTGATCAGTGGTAAAAACTGAAAATCAGGATAAACAAGCCCTTTCTCCCGCAAGGACTTCGTATTTATTTCCAAAATAAGTCCCTGTTTCTTTATCGTTTGCAGCAGCTCTCCCACCCGATTCTGATACCAGCTATCGGTGATTTCAAAATCGGCACACTTGGATGCATTCAGCGATATTTTATCAAAATGCCCCACAATATCGAAACCGCCTTTCAGAATCATACTTTCCGACATATCAAAAAAACGCTCCACTGCCGGACGAATTTCGCCATCAAACAGCAGCTTTAAGCCAGCATAGAAATCAGTAAAACTACCGTCGATGCACCAGAACCCACCTTTGGGAAGCGGATCCATATAATGAATTGAGCCAATGATATAATCGAACTCAGCATAGGAATACAAAGTATGCTGAAGTTCAAAATGATTGTGAATATAATCGGCCTCCAGGCCAATATATAGATCAATTTGTGCACTGTATTTTGCTTTTAAACGATGAAATTCGGCAATATATTCGGGCATATCATCCAACTCCATGTTCCAGAAGGTAGAAAATGGTAATGGCGAATGAGCCGAGAAGCCATATTTACGAACCGCTTTGGAAACAGCAAATTTCACAAAGTCTTCCATAGAGCCTCGCCCATCACAAAAAGTGGAATGACTATGATAATTGGATAGATACATACATTTCAAGGTTTTGCAATACAAAAATAGCGAAATACTTGTGTAATTCCGACGGGAATTGAACTGTAATCCAAAAAAAATGTTGTAGTCACGTAATCCAAAGCAAGCTACAAGGATACTATCTTATTTCCGAATCATATTTTTGGGGTATCTTTGTATGACGCAAAAAAATCAAATCTCTACGGAGAATCTTTATGACAAACAGATATTTAAACTACAACCAGATATTAAAATCAGAATTTGACGAACGAGTTCAGAAAATATCCATCAATGCAGGCTTTACCTGCCCTAATCGCGACGGCAGCAAGGGCGAAGGTGGCTGCACCTATTGCAACAATCAAACCTTTATACCTGAATATTGTCGCCCGATAAAAACCGTGGGCCAACAGGTGAACGAAGGTATCAGCTTCTTTCATCACAAATACGAGGCACAATATTATCTGGCCTATTTTCAGTCGTACACTAATACATACGATAGTCTTGATGTATTAAAAGCCAGATACGAACAAGCACTAACCAATCCCAAAATAAAAGGAATTGTAGTAGGTACCCGCCCCGACTGCGTGAACGAACGTATTTTAGATTATTTTCAGGAACTGGCAAAGGAAACCTACGTGATGATTGAATACGGTGTGGAATCGACGCTGGATAAAACCCTGGAATTTATCAACCGCGGACACGACTATGCTTGCGCAGTAGAATCGATTACCGCCACTGCCAATCGCGGATTGCGGGTTGGTGCTCATCTTATTCTCGGGTTACCCCGTGAGAGTCGCGAAGAAATACTGAATCATGCCAACCGCATTTCGGAACTACCGCTCACTGCCATCAAACTCCATCAGCTTCAATTGGTAAAAGGCACGGTGATGGCACGCCAATACAACGAGCACCCAGAATGGTTCAACTTATATACGGCGAATGAATATATCGATCTGATTATTGATTTTCTGGAACGAATGAATCCTGAAATTGCTATCGAACGCTTTATTTCTCAATCGCCACAACGATTGTTGATAGCCCCCGACTGGGGATTGAAGAATTTCGAATTTACCGCCAAACTGGAAAAGCGCCTGAACGAACGCAACACCTGGCAGGGACGGTTATTCAAATAACTAATAAGCCGCAAAAATCAAATAGATTTTTGCGGCTTATTAGTTACAAAACAGTTATTCCTCTAAAACAGGTAACCTATTTTAAATGCTGACATAAAGCACAACGGCACACCATCTGTAGTTCCGTTAAAACCATAATGCATACCATTATTTTCTAAAGTGCCAAATCCATAACCAATTCCGATATTCAAATCAATAAGAAAGCGGTCGTCAAACACCCATTGTTTTCCTCCTAATACCCCAACAGTAACTAAAGCAGTTGTTTTTCGTTGAGTTGTACTATTGTAATACATATAGCTGTTATAATATCCTGAGTTATAGCTATAGGTATAGCTATTCTCGTCGCTTGCGTACAAAGTAAATCCAACTTGCGGCTCGACGTACATTCCTTTAAGTATGTGACTATACAACATATGGCGTTGATAATAATCGGGCGAAGTCATAAACTTATATCCGGCACGTAAACCTAAACCAATAGGATTACGATTATCAAAATCCCAACCAGCACCAATTATATTCAGGCCAAATTCCATCGAGCTACCCGGCTTAATGCTTTTCTCGTAGCTCAAACCAACGTACCCCAATACGGGTGATATAAAGGTAAACTTCAGCGCGTTTTTATGCTGGGAATCATAACTCTCCTTATCAAACATTCGGCTGGTAGGTTTGTACACCTTACCGTTGGCAAACAATATCTGTTCGATATTGCGGGTATCAATACTAAACACCAAACTGTCAGAAAATTCAGAGGAGCGGTAACGCACCTGCTCTTCCCCGATTTCAATTACTTTACAGGCTATTTGTCTGCGGGGATTTATTCTGGTAATAATATCCTGCGCCATCAACTGTACTGACACCAGGGTCAGAAACACCATCAATAATTTGATCCGATAATTCTTCATATGTTCTTACATTTAATTTAAAACAAAGATATTGATATTTTTTTATTCTGATACTAATTCACATAAAAATATCTTCCATTTCCACACTTTCAGGTTTCAGATAACAATACTTCGTTATAAAAACATGTAAATATAT
>JBJOOU010000243.1:0-2558 GCA_046051105.1 Bacteroidota bacterium | reverse complement strand
TTCTTCATTAATTTCAGATAAAGTATCTTGAGTAATTTCAGGATTAATTATTGTGTCAATATATTTTTTTTGAATACTATCTTTCTTCGAAACTTTTTCAATTTGAGTGTCATTCTGAATTTCAGTTGATTTTTTAGTTTCTTCTTTACAAGAAATAAAGAATAAGGAAAGAATTAAAAATAAGTTTGAAATTTTCATTAAATGTCTAATTTGTTGTTTATCTGCACTCTGTTCGAAAGCATTACCGCCAACGTCAGTTCGTCTAAAAACCTCTAAACGAAGATTATTTGGTTAATTAGTGAGTAAATATATATGATTTAAACTACAATTAAAACTCTTCTTGGTAAAAGTCGCTTTATGATAATAAAAATATAACAAAGCGTAAAAAGCTTTGAAAATCGCTTTTAGAGTCCCAAAATACAAAGCCAATATTTTTAGATATTGTTTTAGTAGATTGTGGTCAATTAGGTTGAAAATTCGACGTAGGTTGTACGCGGTGAAAATCAATCCCACGTCGGCTGAGGCGTGTTTGATTGTTTTCTTAGTCATAATATAGTAGAATCCCCACTGTCTCTTTATGACTCCATACGGATGTTCTACGATAGCTTGACGTCTACGGTAGATTTGATAATTGTTGTCGATTCTAACTTTGTTTTGGTAAATCAAATGGGCGTACTGGGAGCGTTCAATGAGTCTGCCTTTGGCATTTTTGGTGCATTTTTTATAAAGTTCACAAGTCAAACAGGCACTAGTTTTGTAATGCTTCATCTGGGTTATTGATTTGCCATTCTTTTTAGCGTACCAATTTCCATTGGTCGTTAGAGTTTCATTGGCGGGGCAAATATAAGTGTCAGTTTCTTGATGGTATTTAAAATGTTCTACATCAAAAGCCAAATCAGGTGCGTGTGCAGAAACTCCTGGAATAGCGACCAAAACATCAATTCCAAGCCGATTTGCATAATCAAACTCACTTCCGGTATGATAGCCTTTATCGTAAATGGCGGTAAAATTGTTGTGTCCCAAAATGTTTTTGGCTCGGCGCAACATGCCGCCCATGGCTTTGGAATCGTTTTCATTAGTCACCTTGAAATCAATGGGAATGTTGTGTAAAGCATCTACGGTGGTTTGTACCGTGTAGGCTACTTCTGAAATATTATTTCGAGTCATGATTTGGCGACTGTCGGGATCCGATGTCGAGATCTGGGTAACGCCAGTAGTATCAATTGTATTTTGATATCCAATGTATTTTTGCTTTTGAATACTGTGTTTCTTTATCTTCTTTGCAATAATTTGTTTTTCCAGAACATCACCATCTTCTTTAGCTAAAGCAGAGTTGTACTCTTCTAGTCTGGCATCGATATAAGCAATGTGACGCTCTATTTTATTGGGATTGAAATTGTTTTTCTTAGAGTTTTGTGCTCTGAGTTTGGTACTGTCACCAGCAACCAAAGCGCCACCAATGAGTTCAAAATGGGAGGCTAGTTTAACTGTTGCCCGAAAAACGCGTGCAATGGCTTTAGGATTGTTTTTACGGAAATTAGCAATAGTATTGTGGTCCGGAACCAAACCTTTCAACAGCCACATGAGTTCAATATTTCGGCAGCACTCTTTTTCCAAAGTTCTAGACGAACGCATGCGATTGAGGTAGCCGTAAATAAAGAGTTTGAGTAAATCCGAAGGATGATAAGCAGGTCTTCCATTCTCGACAAAATCGAAAGTGAATCCAAAATCAGGGAATTTAAGACTGTCTACAAAAAGGTCAATGAGCCTGATTTCGTTGTCTTGCGCAATAGCATCATCTATCGATGAGGCAAAAAGCGGGAGTTGGTTTCTGTTAGTTCCGTTGATGAATTTCATACTTAAATGTACAAAAAGTCAATGAGTTGTGCAAATTATTTGAACGATTTTTAATACAAATGAATTAACGGGAAGAAGAGAGGTTATTAGACAGTTTGACGTTTCGGGGCTTTGCGTTCGGGCGGGAAATCGAAGCACAAAGATATAAATTTATTACTAAAGTTCAATTGAAAAACTGCCGTTGAATTTTGCACTTCAGCCCGCCTGACGCAAAACCCTTGTTGTGTGCAGTAATTTATAGATACATCCATTTTGTTTCGGCTTCATTCAAGTAAGCATCAAATGCTCTCCAATTATCACAATATACTTTAAATTTTTTTTGTTCAAACCCAAGTTTATTTTGTTCTAAAGTGTCAATCCATTTTTTTCCACATTCTATAAGTTTAAAATATTCTATTGTTTTGCTTTTATATAAAGCTCCCAAGTTTAATAATTGATTACAGTTAAAAACATCAACTCTTTGTAGGCTAGATAATTTTTCTAATCCATATAGAGACTTTAATTTTTTTAGTCCAAGCAATTCTATAATTTCTACTTTGTCAAAACCTTGAATTTTTGATAAGTCTTCAATTTCCCATCCTAATATTGTTAACCTTTTAATTTGAGAATAATTAAACTGATTGAGTATATCCACATTATCAATATTACTAACGCACAATACTTTGAGTAATGATAATTTACAAATTTCTTCATATTTCAAG
>JBJOOU010000242.1:0-31526 GCA_046051105.1 Bacteroidota bacterium | reverse complement strand
TAAAATAATTATCGATTGCCTGTACACTCATCAAAGTACCAGTTGCCTTACCATCTTTGGAATAACCTGCAATGTGCGGCGTAGCAATAATGGTATTAGCCAATAAGTCCAAATCCAGATTTGGCTCATTTTCCCAACAATCACATACGAATTCTGAGATTTGACCAGCATTAAGAGCCGCCTTTACAGCAGCCGTTTCCACCACTTCGCCTCTGCACGAATTGATCAACACAGGTTTACGGCCTAATTTCCCAAAAAAGGCATCATTTGCCAAATGAAAGGTTGCATCTTCGCCCTTGGTTTCCAATGGAACATGTAGAGTAATTACATCAGCTTCGTTCATTACAGTTTGCAAACTTACAAACTGATCAGCACCTTCAGCACGCTCTCGTGGAGGGTCATTCAGCAGCACTTTCATGCCAAAAATTTCGGCTATACGCGCTACCTTTTTACCTACATTACCCACTCCCACTACTCCCAGAGTCTTTTGAGTCAAGTCCCAACCTTTGGTTTCCGCCAACACCATCAGGGTTGAAGCAATGTATTGCTCCACCGATTTGGAATTACAACCCGGTGCATTCGTCCAGCTGATTTCGTTAGCTTCGCAATAATCGGTATCGATATGATCAAAGCCAATGGTTGCTGTAGCGATAAACTTCACCGAAGAACCCGCCAAGAGTTTTTCATTACAAATAGTACGGGTTCGGGTAACAATAGCATCAGCATCTTTCACTACTTCTGCAGTTGTTTTCGAGCCCGCTAAGTAAATTACCTCTGCTACAGGTTCAAATGCTCCCTTTATATAAGGGATTTTATCATCAATAATAATTTTCATAAAGCCCCCTAGATCCCCCACAGGGGAATTTTAGTTAGTTTTAATTAAAAAATAGCAAATTACGTTCTTATAATAAAGTCTTTAAGTCCCCCTGGGGGGGGGGGGGGGGGGGGGATTTAGGGGGCTTTAATATTTAAACTTATCTTTAAATGCCCATAACCCTAATGCAGGATTGGAAATATAAAAAATTTCCTCACCATCTGGCATTGTATTATATCCGTCTTTCAGCTTTTCTGGATTATACCGCGCAGTAACTTCATCAATATCAGCACACAGAAAACCTACACTTTCCACTTCTGCAGGAGTCACATTTTCAGGTCCTTTGCCGGGACAATAGGTAATACTAAACCGTCCTTCGGATGAACCATGAATTAAATGTGCTGCCGCACTCAGGTTGTTACGCAGTTCTTCGTTTTCTTCGCAAGCTTTCAAAGTAGCAGGCGTACCTTTGTATCCGTATTTACGTATCAAACGATCAATTTCTTTGTCTTCACCAAATTCTTTCAGCGCAGGTGCTAAAACAATCAGTTCGCCACCATCTTCAATAGCCATACGTGTGCGATACACCGATTTATTTCCCAACCAGGTAGATTTAAACTCAGTTGGATCCAACCAAACTACTACCTTTTTCAATGGTTTGTCCAGCAAATCGAAGTTCACCTGCAAAGCCAGCTTGGCCGCTTTATCGAATACCGAATAATCGTCGCCGATAAACATTCCACGGCATTTAATTTTACCATCCGTTTTGTCCAAACCTACTACTGTTTGTACATATACAATAGGTAGATTATTGGTAAAATTATCCGAAGCATAATTAAATATCCTGCGTACCGGTGTGTCAGCATGTCCCATCATCCGTTCCATACCATAAGCCGCACCTACAAAGTGGCTTTTGTTGATTCCCTCTACTCCACCAGTGCCTACAAAGATATTTTTATTGTAATTGGCCATACCCACTACTTCGTGTGGCACCACCTGACCAATGGATAAAATCAAATCAAAATTGCCATCCAAAAGTAGTTTATTTACCTGAGCCGGCCAAGGAAAATCAACTGCACCTTTTGACACTTCTTTTACAAATTCTGCAGGCACCTGACCTACAGTAACCACATCATTTCTCCAGTCATGTTCGCGGATTAATGATGCCGGCAACCTACCAAACATGTGTTCAATCTGATGTGCAGTCATGGCTGAATGAGTGCCCAATGCAGGAAGTACATCGGTCAAAGCATCACCATAAAACTGCCATGCATATTCGGTCAATTCACCCGAACGACTTGGCAAACGCGTATAATCCGGTGGAATAGCCAGCACTTTATTTCTCTTACCTAATTTTTCAAGCGCTTCGAAAATACCAGCTTTCAAATCTTCAGAGCTGAGTTCAATGTCTATTGAACCTTTTTCGTAGTATATCATAATATCTTTCCAGCCCCCTAAATCCCCCACAGGGGGGGGGGGACTTTTGAGTTAGCCTAGTTTAAATTTTTCAAAATACGTTTTTCAAGAAAAGCCTTTAAAGTCCCCAAATGGGGGATTTAGGGGGCTTCTTATCGTTTTACGCGTGCATTACCGCCCCAGATGCTCCAGATTTGTTCTTCATCTGCAGGTTGTGCATAATCAGTGAGGAAGGTCGTAGCCAAGGCACCCGAAGCCCAACCAAATTGAGCCCATTGCTCAGCCGGCCAACCTTTAAGAATCGCATATAGCATTCCGCCTACAAAGCCATCTCCACCTCCAATGCGGTCCATCACATTGATTTTGCGTGGCATAATTACCTGCCATTCATCGCCATCCAACATGATAGCACCCCACAAGTGTTCATTGGTACTGATTACCTGACGAAGCGTAGTAGCATAAGTCGATGCATTAGGGAAAGCTGCTTTTACGCGGCCAATCATTCCTTTGAAACCATCAATTTCAGCTTCGATACCTTTACCACCAGCCTCAGGACCTTCGATGCCCAGGCAGAGTTGGAAATCTTCTTCATTACCAATAAGAATATCAGATACAGATGCAATTTCGGTAAAAATAGCACGCAATTCAGCTTCGCGGCCTTTCCAGAAAGAGGCGCGGTAATTCAGGTCGAAAGAAATGCGGGTACCTGTTTTCTTAGCATAGCGAGCCAATTGCAGGCAAAATTCACTGGTTTCTGGCGAAAGTGCGCCAATCAAACCGGATAGGTGCAGGATTTGAACTCCTTCTTTTACAAAGAGTTTTTCCAGGTCAAAATCATTTACATTGAGGGTACGTCCTACTTCGCCGGCACGATCGTTCAAGACACGTGGACCACGTGCACCAAAACCACTATCGGCAATATTGAACTGGTGACGATAACCCCAGGGATCGCCCTGAGCCACCTCAGTACCTTCAAAGTCCATGTTGCGGGCACGTAAATCGGCCTTGATCAATTGCGCAATGGGGCTGTCTTTTACAAAAGTAGTCAGGACTTTAACAGGGAGTCCAAGGAAAGAAGAAATGCTGGCTACGTTGGTTTCGGCACTGGTAGCCTGCATTTCAAAAAGTTTGCTGCTGTGAACCGGTTGTCCGTTCACGGGAGTGATACGAATACCCATGCTGGTGGCCACCATCAATGAGTATTTAAAATCTTTTTTTAGTTCAATCATAATCAGTGTTGTTTTTAATCCCGTTCCCTGCAAAGGGGAAGAGTATCAATTAAATTTGTAAGTTAGATGAATATCCTTTTTACTATTTTACTCCCCACCTTTGCGGAAACACGATGACTAAAACAACGTTTTGGAAATTCCCATTTCCAGTCCACGTAATTCAGCTAGCCCTCTTAAGCGGCCAATGGCTGAATAACCCGGATTAGTGTTTTTATGCAAGTCGTCCAGCATCTGGTGTCCATGATCAGGACGAACCGGAATGCGACGTTGCTGTGTGTATTGCACTACCAGCAGCGCTTTCATGGCTTCATACATATCCACATCACCTTCCAGATGATTGTCTTCGTGGAAATCTCCTTCGTCGTTACGTTTTGTACTTCTCAGGTGAACAAAATAAATACGATCGCCAAACTCGTGCATCATTTTAGCAATGTCGTTATCTGCCGATACCCCCAATGAACCTGCACACAAGCAAAGTCCGTTAGATTTAAGCGGTACGGCTTTAAACAATTTACGGATGTCTTCCGAATTGCTTAAGATACGAGGCAAACCGAAAATGGCGCGTGGAGGATCGTCCGGATGGATAGCCATTGTAACGCCCACTTCTTCGGCAACTGTAGTTACTTCGTTGATAAAATAGTAAAGATTGTTGCGTAACTCTGTATCAGTTATATTTTTGTATGTATCCAGCGCGGCTTGAAATTGTTCCAGAGTGAAACTTTCTTCAGCACCCGGCAATCCGGCAATAATGTTACGTGTAATGGTTTCAATTTCTACTTCAGTCATTGAATCAAAACGGGCTTTCGCTTTGGCAATCTGATCAACCGTATATTCATTTTCAGCACCGGGGCGTTTCAGAATATACAAATCAAACGCTACGAAAGCGGCCATTTCAAAACGCAAAGCACGTGAACGATCGGGCATTTCGTAAGCCAAATCGGTACGGGTCCAATCCAGAATAGGCATGAAATTGTAAGTCACAACACGAATATCACAGGCAGCCAAATTTCGAATGGTTTGCTTGTAATTTTCGATATACTCTTTATAATTTCCACTGCGTTTTTTGATGTCCTCATGAACAGGAACACTTTCCACTACCGACCAGGTCAATCCGGCTTCGGCAATTTTACGCTTACGATACTGAATGGCTTCTACTGGCCAAACGTCTCCATTCGGGATATGGTGCAATGCAGTTACAATATCGGTAACACCTGCCTGACGAATATCCCACAATGATACCGGGTCACTCGGACCGTACCATCTCCAAGATTGTTTACACAAATACATAATGATAACTAAATAATTGTTTCCAAACGCTTTTGGATACAAAGTTACTACAACTTTTTTTATACTTAAGTGCGAATAATATACCTTTTATAGAAAAATCAGATGCAAAATGCATCAAAACCGCCATCAATAACGGTCAATGTACCGGTTACAAACTTAGAAGCATCGCTGGCCAGCCAGTGAAGCGTTCCAAGTAATTCTTCCGGCTCACCAAAACGGGCAAAAGGTGTATGCGCAATAATGGTGTTTCCACGTGCTGTCAACGATCCATCAGGATTGGTCAGCAAGGCGCGGTTTTGTTCTGAAATGAAAAAGCCTGGTGCAAATGCATTCACACGCAAACCTTCGCCAAATTTGGTAGCCAGCTCGATAGCCAGATACTTCGTAAAGTTAGTTACAGCCGCTTTAGCAGCTCCATACCCCACCACGCGGGTCAATGGACGAAGTGCAGATTCGGATGAAATATTGATGATATTTCCCTGTTTCTGATCAGCCATGATTTTTGCAAAAACCATAGTAGGAATCACTGTTCCAAACAGGTTCAGATCCACTACTTTTTTGAATGCGGTAACATCCAGGTCGAAAATGGTTTTATCGGGGCCAATGGTAGCACCGGGCTGGTTCCCTCCTGCTCCATTCACCAAAACATCCACACGACCGTATGCTTTCATGATATCAGCAGCATTTTGCTCAACAACCGCCATATCATTCACATCCGATTGCAAAAACATTGCCTCATAACCTTTGGTTTTTACGCTTTGAACCAACGCTTCGCCATTTTCTTTATTTCGTGCTAAAACTACAACTTTGGCACCTTGTTCGGCCAGATATTCCACCATGCAGCTACCCAGTACACCGGTTCCTCCGGTAACTACGATAACGCGGTCTTTAATATCAAATAGATTTCTCATTGATCTTAATTATTAAATTTAAAAGAAATTGACAGCCGGCCCCTCACGGGTACCGGCAATCAGACATTATCAAACTATTTACAAATCAAAAAGTCTTTTCAAGTGACGATCGTAGATATTTTCTTCTACACATCCACCAATTACTTCGGGGTATTTTTCCAGCAAATCGGTGTATGTTTTGCCCATTTCCGAAGCCACTTTGTACGCTACGTGTACCAACTGGCGGAAATTAGGATTATAGTCTGGATGACCCGGAATATGGCGAAGCGTGCTCGCATATTTTTCTGAACTCCATCCATTTACTTCTTCTACAGAAGGCAATTTACTTTCGTCGATATCAATTACATCGGCATAAGGAGCACAAAGCTCGTCTTTACGACCGATCGAATGTTCATATATATATTTAGCGGCTTCCAGACCATCGCCATCAGCAACGGCAAGACCGATAACTTCTTCCAACCAGGTTGTACCCGCAGTTTTTACGTGCAAACCTTTATCATATTTTTTAATGATTCCGGCCATGATTGGATAAATAGAGAATTTATCGCTACCCGAGTGAACACTGAGTTTCAGTTCTTCGGGCAAGCCAAATTCTTTTACTGCAAAATCGATGACCAATACATCTTCTTCAAACTCTTTGGCAAACTGATCCAAATCGCCTGTATAGTCCACACCTTTGTTGAAGCGTCCGGTGAATTTAGGAGCAATAGTTTGAGCTGGTACACCTTTATCGGCCAACAGTTTTAGAATAAACAGCAATTCAATCGGTGTTTGTGGACTTTCCACTTCGTCCATCGAAACTTCAGTAACAAAATTGCCAGCTCCTTTTTCAGCAATCAGGAAGTTGTAAATATCAGCAGCTTGCTGAGTTGCAGCCAAAAACTTAGTAGCAATCGTACGCAACAATTCTTCAGTTACAACCAAAGCATGATCAATGCCCGGAATTTGAAGATTGCCCATATATTTGGCACAAGATGCCACAAATGCATCAACATCTTCGGGTTTGCTTTCTTTACCAATAAATGCCGCTACATCCAGCGTAAAGAAATCAGAGTGTGCCACGAATGGCGCCACGTTGTTTAAATTGATATGATCGGCATCTACAAAGTATTTGCCGGTGAAGCCCAATGCTTTTACTGCATCATCTGCCTCTTTGCGGGTATCTGATGGGTGTGAGTGAACGTACGTGTGCTCACGGTTGGATTTGTTCCAAACCGGACTGATATCAAGACCACTTTCGTTAGCCTTCATAATTGCACGCAATTGCGCCTTTCCCTGATGCGAGAAACGGTCGCCTATACCTAAACTGAATTTTCCTAGTTTCATGATAAATAAATTTATTAGTGTTTATTTTTAAGTATTTTATTGTAGAAACTTGTGTGTGAGAAAAACAGAAAATTACAGAAAATAAATGTGTACACGCCTGCACAACATCAGATGGAAAATTGATTGATCTTATTCGCTAAAGTGCAGATAATCTTCAATATTTTCTTTCATCAATATATCAATTGGAACGTAATTAATACGTTTAATATCTTGTTTAAAAATGAGTTGCCGGCACATATCCCTTACTGTAAAATAAGCTTGTTTGTCCGGGCGCTGAGCTATCAAATAGGAAATTACGCCTTGTTTGAGGTAACTTACATTCTTGTCCAGCAAGTCATAGCCAATCAAAGTTACATTGGTTTGCCCGAGGGTTTCAAGGTGCATTGCCAAACGGTATACTTTCGAATTGAAAGTAATAGCAGATTTGATATTATAACAACCATCAAATACGGCTCTCAGTAATGCCAGATTTGCCTCTTCATCATTATCTTTAAACTCAACATTGACCAGTTCATATTTATCTTTCAAACCCGATTCTTCCAGATAATGCTGAAACCCTTTATGACGGGCAATGGTTTGATTCGACACCGAGCCTTTACGCTGAGTTCGGATGATAAGAATTTTAGTATTTTCAGCAACGGACGATAATAATAGTTTTGCTGCTATATACCCACTCTGAAAAGAATTCTGACCATAATAAGTTAGATAATTAGCCTCTTCGATAGTTGAGTCGATAAATGAAAATGGTATCTCCCGCTCGTTCAAAAAGCTTGTAAACTTATATGCTTCCTCCCTGAAAATCGGGGATAAGAATACTGCATCGGGCTCTAATGCCAGAATTTCAGTATATTTTTCGATAAATGAGTTTACATCAAACTGGTCGAAATAAAATTTTTGAATCAACACATTATAATGTACAAACTCCTGTGCAGCATGTAAGAACCCCTGCTCAATTTTTTCCCAGTATTCTCCGGGCTGATACGATGGAAAAAGACATACAAAAGTATATTGCTTTTTAGAAGCCAATGAGCGAGCCAGTATATTCGGCTTGTAATTGATTTCTTCCAAAACCTTTGTTACAGCCAGGCGACTTTTCTCAGACACATCGCCCCGTTGATGAATCACACGGTCGACTGTACCTTCGGAAACACCCGCTAGTTCAGCTATATCTTTTATACGTATTTTAGTAGTCAAATTCTTCATCAGAAGCAAAAATAATAATTCTGTGTGCGTACACACTAAAAATTTCACGCAAAATTAGAACTTATTTCGGGAATATAAAATTATTTGTATCTTCGTGTTCGCACACGGAGGCCTCAGAAGAAGCAAAATAGAAATATAATAAACTATAATACAGTTGTTTAATTACACGCTTACGATTTGAAGTCAGATAAAAAAAATCGAAAAATATATTCAAAAACATGTTTTTAAGAGATATTTTTCTTGCGAATTCGTCTTTATAAAACAATTGACGAACGAAAACTATTGCAAAAAGATTACTCATATAGTTAAATATTTATACAATCACAATCAAATAATATTAGTTTAACATGAAGAACTTCCTAGATGAAAACTTTGTGCTACAAACCGAAACGGCACAAAAACTGTATCATGAGCACGCGGCGAAAATGCCAATCATCGATTATCACTGTCACCTTATCCCATCCATGGTGGCTAACGATCATCAGTTTAAATCACTAACTGAAATTTGGTTAGGTGGCGACCACTACAAATGGCGTGCAATGCGCACCAACGGTGTGGACGAGAGATTCTGCACAGGAAAGGACACTTCCGATTGGGAAAAATTTGAAAAATGGGCCGAAACAGTACCTTACACCATGCGTAACCCACTGTATCACTGGACTCACCTTGAACTGAAAACCGGTTTTGGTATCGAAAAATTGCTTTCTCCAAAAACTGCCCGCGAAATTTTTGATGAGTGTAACGAAAAACTGAAAACTCCGGAATATTCTGCCCGCGGTATGATGCGTCGTTACAATGTAGAAGCTGTATGTACTACCGATGACCCTATCGATACTCTGGAGCACCACATCAAAACTAAAAACGATGGTTTCGAAGTAAAAATGCTTCCAACTTGGCGTCCGGACAAAGCGATGGCAGTAGAAAGTGCTTCTAACTTCCGTGCATATGTAGAGCAACTTGCTCAGGTTTCGGGCGTTGGCATTTCTTCGTTCGACGATATGATTCTTGCATTGCGTAACCGTCAGGATTTCTTTGCAGCTCAGGGTTGTAAACTATCTGACCACGGTATCGAAGAATTCTACGCTGAAGATTACACCGAAGCTGAAATCAAAGCTATCTTTAATAAAGTATACGGTGGAAAAGAATTGTCTGGCGAAGAAGTTCTGAAATTCAAATCGGCAATGATGGTAATTTTTGCAGAAATGGATTGGGAAAAAGGCTGGACTCAACAATTCCACTACGGAGCTATCCGCAACAACAACACCCGTTTGTTCAACCAATTAGGCCCTGACACAGGTTTCGACTCTATCGGTACGTTCTCAACTGCCAAAGCAATGTCGAAATTCCTGAACCGTCTGGACACTGAAAACAAACTGGCTCGTACTATTTTGTACAACCTCAACCCTGCCGACAACGAAATGATTGCTACCATGATTGGTAACTTCCAGGACGGAACTATTGCCGGTAAAATGCAATTCGGTTCAGGCTGGTGGTTCCTCGATCAAAAAGATGGCATGGAAAAACAAATGAACTCACTGTCAGTACTTGGTTTGTTGAGCCGCTTTGTAGGTATGCTTACCGACTCTCGCAGCTTCCTGTCGTACCCACGTCACGAGTATTTCCGTCGTACACTTTGTAACCTGCTCGGAAATGACATTGAACAAGGTCTGCTTCCTCACCAGGAAATTGAATTTATTGGTAAAATGGTAGAAGATATCAGCTACAACAACGCTAAAAACTTCTTCCAGTTTTAATCACCACTAATATAGCCACAAACAACCCTGAAAATCACACAACGGGGCTGTTTGTGGTTTTTGAATTTTACATTCAACCAATTATTGCACAAAAGATGTCATTTTTTTTACTGTTTGAGCTCAAAATTAGCTAATCGACTATATCTCAAATAAAAAAAAAGCAGTACTTTTGGTCAACCAATTTTAAACCCACAATTATTACTAACAAAAAAGAAAACAATGAGTAAAAAGATTGTAACATTAGGAGAAATTATGCTCCGTTTATCGACACCTGGCAACACCCGTTTTGTACAGTCAGATGTATTTGATGTTGTTTATGGTGGAGGAGAAGCAAATGTTGCTGTTAGCTGCGCAAACTATGGTCATGAAGCTTATTTTGTATCAAAATTGCCAAAACATGAAATTGGACAATCAGCTGTAAATGCATTGCGCAAATATGGTGTAAAAACTGATTTCATTGCACGTGGTGGCGACCGTGTAGGTATTTATTATCTTGAAACTGGTGCATCTATGCGTCCAAGTAAAGTAATCTACGACCGTGCGCACTCTGCAATTGCTGAAGCAACTGTTGCTGATTTCGATTTTGATGCAATCATGGAAGGTGCTGACTGGTTCCACTGGTCGGGTATCACTCCTGCGATTTCTGACACTGCTGCTGAACTGACAAAACTTGCTTGCGAAGCTGCAAAACGTCACGGTGTTACTGTATCTGTAGACTTGAACTTCCGCAAAAAACTTTGGACCAAAGAAAAAGCTCAATCTATCATGCGTCCTTTGATGCAATATGTTGACGTTTGTATTGGTAACGAAGAAGATGCTGAACTTTGCTTAGGTTTCAAACCAGAAGCTGATGTAGAAGCTGGCCATACCGATGCTGAAGGCTACAAAGGTATCTTTACTCAAATGGCTAAAGAATTTGATTTCAAATATGTAGTTTCTACTTTGCGTGAATCATTCTCGGCAACTCACAATGGCTGGAAAGCAATGATTTATGACGGAAACGAGTTCTACACTTCAAAACGTTATGATATCGACCCAATCATCGACCGCGTAGGTGGTGGCGACTCTTTCTCAGGTGGTATCATTCACGGTTTGCTTACTAAACCCAACCAGGGCGAAGCGTTGGAATTTGCAGTAGCTGCTTCAGCATTGAAACACACTGTAAACGGTGACTTCAACCTTGTTTCAATCGAAGAAGTTGAAGCATTGGCTGGTGGTGACGCAAGCGGGCGTGTACAACGATAAAAAACTCCTAACCCCTAAAGGGGAACTAAGTTAGTTCTTCTTCAGGGGCTTTTTAATTTTAACACAACACAATACTAACTTTTCTTCCTCCCCTTTAGGGGCGGGGGTATATTATACATTATGAAATTCAGCAAAATACAAGTAATGACTGCGATGAAAGAAACAGGTATCGTTCCTGTATTCTACAACGGCAGTTTAGAAGTTTCTAAAAACGTATTAAAAGCCTGTTACGATGGTGGTATTCGTGCATTCGAATTTACTAATCGTGGCGATTTTGCACACGAAGTTTTCGGCGAACTGGTAAAATATGCAGCCAAAGAATGTCCCGAAATGATTCTTGGAATTGGCTCTATTGTAGATGCTCCTACAGCCGTTCTTTATATTCAGTTGGGCGCCAACTTCATCGTTGGTCCTTTGTTCAACCCTGAAATTGCAAAAGTAGCCAACCGTCGTTTGATTCCTTATGCTCCGGGCTGTGGTTCAGTATCTGAAGTAGGCTTTGCTCAGGAAATGGGTTGCGATATTTGCAAGGTATTCCCGGGCGATGTATTGGGAACTGGTTTTGTAAAAGGCCTGAAAGCTCCAATGCCATGGTCGAACCTGATGGTAACCGGTGGCGTAAAACCTGAAGAAGCCAACCTGAAAGGATGGTTTGATGCGGGCGTAACCTGTGTAGGTATGGGTTCAAACCTGTTTCCATCTGATATGATTAAAAATTCAGATTGGGCGGGAATTACAAAATTGTGTAGCGATGCTTTGGCTATCGTGAAAAATATTCGCAAGTAATATTTAATAATAATTTCCCCTTAATCAATCTATTTTATGTCACAATCAACAACTTCAAAAATGACCAGTTATCGCTGGACCATTGTAAGCTTGCTTTTGTTTTCAACAACGGTTAACTACATGGATCGTAACGTAATCGGTTATTTGAAAGATTATTTCTGCTCATCCGAAGGCTTCGGTTGGTCAGCCACTGATTTTTCGATTCTTACTTCGGTATTTACTGCATTCTATGCTGGCTTTACCCTTTTTGCCGGTTTCATCATCGACAAAATCGGAACAAAAATTGGTTTGGCTGCATCGCTGATTGTATGGTCGGTAGCAGGTGCTCTGAGTGCTTTTATGGGCAAAAGCGTACTCGGTCAGGTTGCTGCCCGTGGTATTTTTGGTGCTGGTGAAGCAGGCAACTTTCCGGCTTCTATCAAAACTGTAGCCGAATGGTTCCCTAAAAAAGAGCGTGCACTAGCAACTGGTATCTTTAATTCAGGTTCCAACGTAGGTGCTATGATTTGCGCGCTGATTATTCCGGTTATTTTGGCTGCATGGCCTGAAGATGGCAAATTCTTAGGCATTTTCCACGGATGGCAAATGGCTTTCATCATCACCGGTTTAGTTGGTTTTATCTGGCTTGCATTCTGGAGTAAACTGTATGCTACCCCAAAACAGATGTTGGAAAAAGGCAAAATCAGCCAAAGCGAATTCGATTACATCAACAGCGATGACGAAGCGGCTCCTGTAGTTGACGCTTCCGCTCCAGCCGTAAAAGTCCCATGGTATCAGATGCTTACTTACAAACAAACCTGGTCGTTTGTTGCAGGTAAATTCATGACTGACGGTATCTGGTGGTTCCTGTTGTTCTGGCTACCTACCTATATCAAACAACAGTTCTGTGTTGGTCTTGATCCGGTTACAACCAAACATACAGTTATGTATTCGACATTTGTAGTGTATGGTATCGCTATTTTAGGTTCTGTTTATGGTGGTTCTATTCCAATGACTTTCATGAACCGCGGATGGCAAACTTACAAAGCCCGCATGACTGCGCTATTATTAATTGCATTCTTCCCACTTCTTTTGATCGGAACACAAGCAGCAGCCAGCATGGGATTGATCGCAGCTGTAGCAATCATCAGTATTGGTGGTGCTGCTCACCAGGCATGGTCGGCCAACTTGTTTACGACTGTATCTGATATGTTCCCTAAAAAAGCCGTTGGCTCTGTAACCGGAATTGGTGCTGCTGCCGGAGGTTTAGGTGGTGTATTGGTTCAGGTATTTGCAGGTAGTATGGAAGACAAATACCGCATGCAGGGTGTTATGGAAGCATTGAATGCAGGTTTAATCAAAGCGACACAAGCTGTTCCACTGGAGAAAGTAAAAATCGACAACCTGAAAGAAGTGATGGTTGATCCGAACAATACTGCGATGTTTGAACAAGCTCGCCATATGATTTCTGACAACGTATCAATTGCCTACGGCATCATGTTCTCAGTATGTTCATTGGCTTATCTGATTGCTTGGGCCATCATGAAACTTTTGGTTCCAAAACACAAACCAATCACCGATTTATAATAGTTTGATAATTAAATGAATCGTCAATAGTCCCTTTGCTTCGGCTGAGGGACTATTTTTTTATAAAAAGATCGTATTTTTGCATCTAAAATAATGTAATAATGAAACATCTCGAAATAATACAAAAGCAATCAGTACTTCACTGCGCTTATCAAATTATTGCCTCGGCAGATGGCAAAGTGGACGAAAACCGCGATTATCCAGCCATTGAACTGGTTTTGAACACCCTCGACTTGTCCATTCATTCGTGGGATTCGGCAGTCAAAATGATTCCACACGATTGTTTTTTTCATATCTCAATGCTTTCGCTCGCCGATCAGAAAGATTTTGCACAACTGATGATGCAGGTAAGCGAGATGGGTGGTAACACCAGTCTGCGAAAAATATGTGCAGAATCATTATTTGCATTGTGCAATCTGGCACAGGAAGCTCTTCAACAGGCCTGAAATAACTGAAAATTCCTATTCATTTGGCAGCATTCAGCCTACTGAATAAAGCCGATTTCTGCCGAAAAATGCTTATCTTTGCGCTCCAAAATTTGTAAATCAGTAAATTATATATTCAAATGGCTAAAGAACTCACTTCGCGTAGCGAAAGCTACTCGCAATGGTACAACGATTTGGTAATTAAGGCGGATTTGGCTGAAAACTCGGCAGTTCGCGGATGTATGGTGATCAAACCTTATGGTTACGCTATCTGGGAAAAAATGCAGGCCGAACTGGACCGCATGTTCAAAGAAACCGGACACGTAAATGCCTATTTCCCGTTGTTTATCCCCAAATCGTTTTTGAGTAAAGAAGCCGACCACGTGGAAGGTTTTGCAAAAGAATGTGCTGTGGTAACGCATTATCGTCTGAAAAACAGTCCTGATGGGAAAGGTGTTGTGGTTGACCCTGAAGCAAAACTGGAAGAAGAATTGATCGTTCGACCAACTTCTGAAACCATTATCTGGAGCACTTATAAAAACTGGATTCAATCCTATCGCGATCTTCCAATCCTTTGTAACCAATGGGCCAATGTGGTTCGCTGGGAAATGCGTACGCGTTTGTTCCTTCGTACTGCTGAGTTCTTGTGGCAGGAAGGCCACACCGCTCACGCTACAGAAGCTGAAGCATTGGCAGAAGCCAACCAAATGCTGGAAGTGTATGCCGACTTTGCTGAACGCTTTATGGCAGTTCCGGTATTGAAAGGTGTAAAATCGGCCAACGAACGTTTCGCAGGTGCATTGGAAACTTTCTGTATTGAAGCATTGATGCAGGACGGAAAAGCACTTCAGGCAGGAACATCACACTTCCTGGGTCAAAACTTTGCAAAAGCATTCGACGTAACATTCGTAGATAAAAACAACAAACAAGAATACGTTTGGGCTACCTCATGGGGCGTTTCAACCCGTTTGATGGGTGCGCTGATCATGACTCACTCCGACGACAACGGATTGGTACTCCCTCCTAACCTCGCTCCTTTCCAGGTAGTGATTGTACCTATCTATAAAAACGAAGAACAACTCGCAGCCATTTCAGACAAGGTAAAAGAACTGATGCCAAAACTGAAAGCGCTGGGCATTAGCGTGAAGTTCGACAACAACGACACTAAAAAGCCAGGTTGGAAATTTGCTGAATACGAACTGAAAGGCGTACCGGTACGTCTTGCTATGGGTGCCCGCGATTTGGAAAACGGAACCGTAGAGGTTGCCCGTCGCGACACATTAAGCAAAGAAACCGTATCGTTGGAAGGCATCGAAAATTACATTGCTGAATTGCTGAAAGAAATTCAGGCTACTATTTTCCAAAAAGCGTACGACTACCGTGCTTCTGTAACACGTGAAGTAAATTCGTACGATGAATTCAAAGAGGAAATTGAAAAAGGCGGATTCCTGCTTTGTCATTGGGACGGAACTCCAGAAACCGAAGAAAAAATCAAGGAAGATACCAAAGCAACCATCCGTTGCATTCCATTGGATGGCGACAAAACTCCGGGCGTATGTATGGTGACCGGAAAACCATCAGCACAACGTGTAGTATTTGCCAGAGCTTACTAAGCTTCGAAACCTCATTGCAAAACAGGGAAAAGTTCGCTCCGAGCTTTTCCCTGTTTTAATTTTAGCGATCCAGCCATTGCCTGAAATCATGTGTCCTGGCATTGCTGATCAACACCTCATCCGGACTTTCAGGCATCAACAACAGTTTTATTCTACTCTTGGACAGGATGTTTATTTTTCGAATAGCCTCCATCGAAACAATATATTGTCGATTAACGCGAAAATAGTCAGCAGGCGCCAGCAAGCTCTCCAATTTGTCCAATGAATAATCCACAGGATAGCTCTTTCCGACGATTGTAGTAAGAAAAGTTGATTTTTCAACACTATAGAAATAAGCGATTTCGCTGACAGGAACCGACAACAAACTTTCGCCGGCATACACTAAAAACCGCTGTTTGTAGTTGCGTTTGGGTACATCCATTATCGATCCTAATATATCATTCAGCCCTGCTACAGGATATTGTGGAGCCAGTTTTCGAAATTTCGAGATGCTTTTTTCCAGGTTTTCAATACGAATGGGTTTAAGTAAATAGTCGATACCATTGAGTTCAAAAGCCCGCAAAGCATATTCGTCATAAGCCGTGGTAAAAATAACCGGCGACTGGATTTCCACCTGATTGAAAATCTCAAAACTCAACCCATCTCCCAGTTGTATATCCAGAAAGATCAAATCAGGCCGGCCTCCCGATCGAAAATACTGCACACTCGCTTCGATACTATCGCAGCGATGAATTACTTCAAAATCATCAGCTACTTCTGTCAGTAGTTTTTGCAACCGCGATGCTGCGGGCTGTTCGTCCTCTATTATCAGTACTTTAATCATTGTTTTTATGTTTTACCAATGGCACACTTACCTTAAATTCTGTTTCTGTTTTCTCAATTTTCACCGGACGAGCAGTCAAAAGTTTCAATCGCCCTTCGATATTTTTCAGTCCCTGCCCAGTTGAATCTGTACTAATCTTCGCCTGCAAATTATTCGTTATCACAATATAATCATCATTCATCGTCACACACACCAACAACGGACGATTAGCACTTATCACATTATGTTTAATGCAGTTATCAAACAACATCTGCAGAATGAGCGGAGGGATCTGACACTCATTGCATACCTCATTTGATAATTGGATTTCTGCCTTCAGATTCTCTCCAAAGCGGATTTTTTGCAAATAGATATATTTTTCAAGGTATTCAAGTTCTTCCTGAATGCTTACCAGTTCACGCTCATTACTGATCAAAACATAGCGCAAAAATTCCGACAGTTCCTGAATATATTCTTCTGCCTTGGGGTTATTTTCGACCAAAGTCATTAAACTATTCAAGCTGTTGAACAAAAAATGAGGGTTGATCTGCGCTTTTAGCATATTGTAACTCGCCTGAATATTGTCCCGCTCAAGACTTACTGATTTCGAAAAATGCAATTTCCATTGACGATAAAAGAAAACAGCCTCGTGAATAGTCGTAATTAAAAAGGTAATCAGCAATGTGATTACAACCTGGTTTCCAACCGACTTCACAACATGAATACACCCTATATTCTGCTTATAAGACAAGCTAATCACATTCAACCCTATAAATAAAAACAAGAACAACAATATCAACAATACTTCGATAATGAGGTGTTTTAATGGCATCTGCTCCCAAGGAAATTTTTTCCAGGTAAACGATACAATCGACATACACCCTCCCCAAATAACAGCTGTCGATCCAAATGATCGAACAAAAGCCTCCAGAAAACCATAATTCAGATTAAGTGCCAGTGAAAACACGTACCCAATCAGCAATGAAGCTACTGCCAAGAGCAGAAGAATATAGTACCAACGGGAATAAAACAACCCACCGTCACGCCAAGCCAATTTTCGTGATTTTTTTTCCACCTCCATAATATATCAATTGTATGGTACGAAATTACACATTCAAATTTAAAATCTGCACTTTAAAAATTTATTCTGTAAAGCATCATAGGCAAAAATCCCTGCTGATACACCGTCACCACTTCCTGAGTGGCTGCATTATACTGATCGGCAAAGATATTTTTATGATTGCTCACATTTTGCAAATCCAATCCCCATTCCTGAGATATATGCTTGAAATTTTGCCGAAAACCGATCCTAAAATCCGTTCTGAAATAATCTTTCTGACGATGATCGTAGGCTTGCGACCAATCGTAAACAATTTCCGACTTAGCTTTTGACTCAGCTACATCAATGGGGATATAACGCATACCACCCGAATACACAGTTCGCAAATCGAGCGTAAGAAAATTCTTTTTCCCTACCTTCCATTCGTACCCACAAAGGAAATTGACCACGTAATTGGTATTAAATGCCGTATTACGCCACACCTGATCGTACGCTTTGTATTTCGAGTCATACAACGACACTGTCAGCAAACCGTACCAGCCTTTGTTCATAAACTTTTCCAAAGTCAGCTCCAATCCATAATTATAGCCCCTTCCTGTATTTTGTAAACTATCCACTCGCTCGATATAATAACCACTTCCTGAGTTTAACATCGAAAACTGCTGATTAGCCTTCGACACCGGAACATTATAGATTTGCTGATAATACGCTTCGGTTTTTATGCGAAAATCGGCATCCAGTTTTCGGTCATAGCCTGCCACGAAATGATTGGAACGCGTAAATTTCAGATTCAGATTATTCTCATCATAAGTACTGGTTGACGGATTATAAGTCTGATTGAAATAGACATTTCTCGTTTGAATTTGACTATGATTGCCATAACCAAAACTGAATGTTTGCAACGGCGACAACTTCCACTGAACTCCCAGGCGGGGTTCTAATGCCGATTCTGAACTTAAATCATAATACTGATAATGCAAGCCGGTAGTAAAACTCAGACTTTCAGCAAACCGATGTTGCCAGTTAATGAAAGACTCAAAAAGACTGGACCCTCTCCCCGACACATCCGAAATAATCAACATTCGATGATATTCATTGCTATGAATGGAATCTTTAAAGCTTGTCAGATAGCGGTTCAACTGAACACCGGCGGTCAGATTATCCATTGTAGATATCTTATACTTCAGTTCGGTAGAAGCCAACCATTTATTTTCGGATAATCGACCCGCATAATTAGTGGCAAATTTCTGATTGTCATAATCGATCGAATCATTCAGGGTATGAGAATAGGTATTTTGAAATGACACAGCAGATTTCAGTCTTAACTTATCATTCAATTGCAATGTATGTGTCAGCAAGGCGATGTTCAGCCCGGCATCAAAATCGGTAGCATAGCCCACCTGATTGCTACTTACAGCTTCCTGATTAAAGGTTCGCCCAAAAGAAATCGAACTGTTTCCTAAAATTCCTACAAATCTAAAACGACCCAGTTTTCGGAAAGGCAAATCGGCCATCACCGTCAAATCCTGATAGTTTGGAATGGCAGTTCCGGTACCCATATCCATGCCCATTTTACTTACCAGTTGCAAAGTAGAATACCGATAATCCACCAAAAATGATCCTTTCGGGTTAGTTTTTCCCAATGAGATTGGGCCTTCCACAGCCCCTTCGAAGCCATTAAAACCCACCTGACCCGTAAATTCAAACTTTTCTTTGTTTCCTGAGCGTAAATTAATGTCGAAAACGCCGGAAAGCGCATTGCCATATTCAGCAGGAAAAGCACCGGTCAAGAAATCGGAATTCGCCAGTAAGTTGGAGTTAAGCATACTTACCGGACCACCAGTAGTTCCCTGAGCACCAAAATGATTGGGATTGGAAATTTCGACCCCTTCTATACGCCAAAGCAAACCAAGTGGTGAATTGCCACGAATAATAATATCGTTACGCGAATCATTCCCCGCCATAACTCCGGCATAGTTGGCCACCATACGGGCCGGATCACCCAGGCTGCCTGCAAAACGCTCGGTTTCTTCCACCGTAAACGAGCGGGCACTGATCATGGCCATATCATTAAGCGGACGTTCTTTTGATACGGTAGGTCGAACTTCTACTTCTTTGAGATTAGTTACTTTTTCCACGAGGCGAAAAGTCACAATCGCTTCTTTTCCCGCACTGACCATCAGATTACTAAACGTTTGAGGAGTATATCCAACAATCGCAGCCGATAGAGAATATCGGCCCGGCTGTGGCACCTTTAGAGTAAACTCACCATTTTCATTAGACAAGGTATAAACCAAAGGTTTTGTACCAAGAATACAAACAGTAGCACCAGCCACGGGACTTTCATTAAAGGCGTCGGCAACCACACCACGCACCGTAATTTGTGCATTCATCGCCACAGAGCAAATTACAATCAATAGTAAAGCTATTCGTTTCATAGATTCTTATTTAATAAATTTCGAAACAAAAGTAATTCGGATCATCGGGCAATAAAAACCAGAGTGGATGAACGAAGATTTCGGGCTACCGAAACGGATGGAAATAGAACTGAGTGAAAAAAGACAAAACGGATGGAAATAAAAAATGCCTCACTGAATCAGTGAAGCATTTTAAATATCTTGAGAATGTGCGCAGGATGAGACTCGAACTCACACGTTTAATCATGCTTTTTGTTGCGGGTAACTATCTGGTTTTCAATGATGGTTTTTTACTGTTTTGATGGTTTTTTGTTGCATTTTTGTTGCAGATATTTATTGCAACTTAATGAGGTTCAGCGGCTATGTTTCCGTAACCATTTCGGGAAGAACGCAACAGGGCTATTATTTCGTCCTTATCGGCGATCTTTTCCCGGAGCAATGTTATTTCAGTTTGCTTGTTTTGCAACTGTAGTTTCACTCGTTCAAACTCGCTAAATTCCGCTTCTACTTCGGTAATCGTATCAAACCACATTAAAGGGCTGATATTAAGTTCAGAACAAATAATCCGTATCGCTTTCAATTGTATAGTTCCCTCATTTACTGCCTTGCGAAACCCTGCATAAGTGTAACCTATCTTTAAACACAAATCACCAATCGAAATATTTTTCTTTTCGCAAAGCTCCTTTAATTCACTGTATTTCATAATCATAACGTTTATAAGTTTGTAGAATCATTCTAAATTCATTCTTTTTGTTGATACTACAGTATCACTATATTGAAACTGTAGTTATATTTGCAGCGTGTAATAATACACAAGTAACACAATTTTATTCAATACAAACATTAAACCACTTTTAAAATGAATGAAGAAATGGAAATTTTAAGCAGTCATCCAACAGGTAAAGAGCTTAAGGATTTTTTAGACGAAGTACCATCCGGCAAGCTTAAGAGCCTTGAAAAGGCTCTAATCATCGAAACTGGCATCAATTCAACCATTTTCAAAAATTGGAAACGCGGTATAACTCCCGTCCCCATACCCGCACGCAAATTGATGAATGTGCTCGCAAACAAAGAGTTTTCAAAATCAATCTTCAAAATCGAATGCCATGAACACAGCAAGCCAGAAACCTAAAACAGGAGTACTTAAGTACGGAAACAAAATAGTTGATCAGGACAAACCATTCAGGGACTTACAGATACTAAAGAAACAGCTCATTGCATCCGGGTACGACAAAAGTTTATTCCATCTACACTACTACTATGCTGATAACAAGTAATGGCTCTGAACAAATAAACGTAGAATTTCAATCGGTTTATGGTACTGAAATGCTTCGTATAGAAACCAATTTCAACGTACATAAATACAGCCGATTTGCAAACGAAGTGACACAAATACAAGGCGTTCGCCTTATGTGTGGAATACAGCAGGAAACACCCAAACAGGGTAAATACATATTCTTACTGAATAAAAACAGTGACAAGAAATTGATTACAGAATCTTTATCCGAACAATTCAAAATATATTTCTCATGAAAAATCCAGTATTTAAAATCTGTGAATATGTTTCATTACAACAATTTGAAGAAACAGGTATTCAGTTCAATTCAAAACAAGAAGCTCTAGACTATGCATCTAAAGCTACATTTAGAGGATGCGTAATTAATGAATCGACAAGAAAATTAATTTGCAATTTTTCAACTTCATTCTTTACAATGCTATGACCGAAAATAAACTGACAGTAGAACACAACGGCTTTACAGCGAGCTACTACTTCCGATTCAAAAAATACTTTGTTATCGAAACCAATTTCAACCCGTTCAACTCGATTGATTTCTTTATGGATATGCAGAAGCCCCCCGAAGTGGTAGGAGTGCAAAGCATAGAAACCACCAACGGAAACGGAACTGTTATCATTCAGCTACGCACTGATTCACCAATATTTGACGAATTCGATTTCATGACAAAATTCGATTTAAACTTTAAAAAACACTTTGATACTATTTGATTATGGCACAAATTGAAATACTACTCGATGAATCAACACTCCCACAAGATGACCAAAAGGTTAGATTTCATCTTATGGAAACTGATACCGAACATGTAGGAACTTATTGCAAAGACGATCAACTGTTTTACATTGATGATACACACTTCTATTCAGCATTCAGAGTAGACTCATGGGAACCGATAACAGAATAGTTATGGACACAACCGCCCTCATCAAAGGTAAAAAATACCTATACGCACCGCCAGACAAAGAGCCTGTAATCTGGACATACTAGTACGAAACACTGAATTGTTGGCTTTTCGATGACAAGGATTTCTCACAAATCCACTTACTCCATAAACCACAAGTTGAACGAGATATTAAAGAATATGAATAATAAAAATATCAAAGCACAATCATTTGTAGACATAGCCCCAAAAAGCAACAAGAAAGTATGTAGCAATTGTACACACTTTAATTTGTGGGGCGTAGTAACTGGCAGATGTGCCAGAACTGGAAAAGACAAAATGAATTGCCAAACATGTAAACATTTTGAAAAGAAATGATTCAAGCAACCGACATACTAGTCGCTACTAACGGCGGCTTAGATATAATACTGAACTACTACCCACAAGCCCGCGAATGTGTGGAGAATCCACGGAAAGCTTTTTCGGCACGAAACGAGAAAACCCCGTCGGCATACCTCCGTCAGTTCGGAGATCAGTGGAAAGTTACCGACTTCGGCGACGATTCCCACGCCCGCAGTGCTTTCGACATTTGTATGCAGGAAGAGGGCGTAAAGTTTTACGAGGCTCTTTGTTTATTAGCCGACCGCTACGGCGTAAGTTCTAAGCTCAACGCTCAGATCAATAAGCCCGAAATTCGCCAACGGGAAGCCACACCCGAAGAAACAGAAGGGGCTTTCAACATCCAGTTTAAAAAGGAATGGACAAAGCAGGAGTTAGAATTATTCGGGCACCGGGTAAATCAAACGCATGTAGATAAGCTTTCTTATCGCTCGGTGGAATGGTACAGCAAAACGAAGAAAAACGACAAAGGCGCGTTGGAAACTACGACTATTCTTTCTACCGATAACTACCCCATTTTTGCACGGGAATGCTCGGTAAAAGACAAGGACGGCAAAGAAAGCACATTCCTGAAAGTGTACCAACCGCTGAACCTCGATAAATCGTTTCGTTTCTTCTATCAGGGCACAAAGCCAAAAGACTACATCAACGGCCTGAATGAGTTACGCACGGCCTATAAGGAATACAACGCACAGGAGCAAAAGCTACACGAAAGCAACGCAGCTAACGAGGGCAAACCGTACAAAGAAAAAAAGCTCGAAGCCGCTGTATTTTGTTCCGGTGAACGCGATTCGGTCAACTGCCTTTCGTACGGATATGCTCCCCTTTGGATGAACTCCGAAAGTGCAACGCTGCCAGAATACGACTACCGCGAAATTATGCGGATGGTGGATAAGCTGTACAATATCCCGGACATTGACACCACAGGCCGCCGCCGTGGTATTCAGTTGGGCTTAAAGTACCTCGATTTGCACACCGTAAAGCTCCCGGAATGGTTATGCACTTACAAAGATATGCGAGGTAAACCCCGCAAAGATTTGCGCGATTTCTTGGAACTACGCCGCGAAAAGCGCGACTTTGAGGACTTAATAAGCCGCGCCATGCCCTTTAAGTTCTGGGAATGGGTAACGACACCCAAAGGCGTAAACCTCGAAATAAACACCGCCTACATGCTTAATTTCCTTACTGATTCGGGATTCGGAAAAATTCAGGATTCTGTCACCAAAAAAGAAACCTTAGTGCATGTGGTTGGCTCGGTAGTTCGTGAGGTTACGAGCAAAGATGTACGCGCCTATCTGGTTGACTTTGTACGCTCCAATGTGTCTGATATTAAAGTGGTAAACCTCGTACTGAATAGTTCACGCACCAAAACGGTAACGATGGACGATTTGAACAAAATCGAACTCGATTTCTCCGACAATGACGAAACCACTCAGTATATGCATTTTAAAAACAAATCGATAGCCGTTACCCCTACTAACATTATCGACTACAAAGCCGGGGAATGCCCCCGTTTTGTATGGTCTCAAAAAGTACGGGATTATGCTTTTCGCAGGATTGACCCGGCTTTCTCCATCGATCGCGACGAAAACGACGAGTTTTTTCTAACGATCAACCACCAACGGAGCCACTATTTCCGCTACCTGATTAATGCGAGCCGTATTTATTGGCGCGACGAACTGGAAGCGAAAATAACCGGAAACAAGGCCGAAGATGAAGCCTACGCCGAAAAGAACCATTTTGCGATAGATGGACCACGCCTGACAGCCGATCAGATAGCCGAACAAAAGCAAAACCTTATTGCAAAGATGTTCGCTATCGGTTACATGCTCCACCGCTACAAAGCACTATCAAAAGCGTGGGCGGTGTGGGTAATGGAGGACAAAATATCCGAAGATGGAAAAAGTACAGGCGGTACAGGTAAAAGCTTTATGATTATGTTTTTAAAGAACTTCAAACAGATTGTAACCTTTGGCGGCCGTAACAAGAAGCTCACAGACAATCAGCACATTTACGAACGTATAAATAAAGAAACTGATCTTATGTTCATAGATGATGCAGATGAATATCTGGACTTTAATTTCTTCTACGGCACCATTACGGGAAACATGGAGCGCAACGAAAAGCACTTGAAAAGTGAAGAACTAGCATACGAGGATAGTCCTAAAATGGTTATTACCTCCAACTTTGCGCCCCGGTCAAACGATAGTTCCACCGCACGCCGTTTGCTGTATGTGGTTTTCTCGGACTACTACCACGAGAAAACCGACGAAAACGACTACCACGAAAGCCGGAATATCAACACCGATTTCGGTTACGACATTTGCCGCGGGAAGAACTACAGCCCCGATCAGTGGAACGAGGATATTAATTTTCTGGTCGATTGCCTGCAATTCTATCTATCCATTTGCAGCGAGAACATAAAGCTACAGCCACCCATGAAAAAGGTGTATGAGCGAATGAACGCCGCTAAAATGGGTAATCAGTTTCAGGACTGGGCGGAAGTATATTTTAGCCCTCAGTCGCTTAATGTCGACAAGCTGTTAGTTCGTACCCGTGTGATGGAAGATTTTGCCCGCGATACCAACGTACAGAAATGGACTACAAAGAAGTTCACCGAAGCCCTCAAAGCATTCTGCAAAAATGCCACGTGGGTGGCAGAACTCAACCCGGACAGCTTCAAAAACAACGAGGGGCGTATTATCCGAAACATCGAAGCCAAAACGCAAGAGATGATCTATATACGCACCATCGATCAACAAACAGGAGAAAAGAAAGAAACAAATCAGGATTTACCATTTTAAAACCATGCAATACACCGAACACATAAACGTCGATCAGGGTAATTTCATTATGACTGACGACCGGGAAGCCTTCGAAAGCATATTAGACAAACGTCCGCTAAAGATTACCGATCTTACTGTACAGCCGGGAGAAATGACAACGCTTTACGACTGGTTTTTCAAACCCTGCCTTTTTGTTGGATTTCTGGAGAATGCAGCAATATTCTACCTCGGACATACAACTAACTATTATTACTACGATCAAACTTTTGTACTGTCTGAAACACGCATATTCAAAACATACACTCCCGGAACTGCAAGGGATGTACATCTGAAAAAAGTAAATAACAGCTATAAATGGAGAAAGTAATATGAACTACGAATTCAAAATCAACCTCAAACGAATAGGCGCGTTTGTACGGGACTTACAAGGTAAAACCTGTACAAAACGCTGTCTGATTATCCCGCTCGAAAATACCGGGATTGTGTGCAATGCCGACGGCTATTACCTTCACTTAGTAGCTCAGGAACTCAAAGACAAGAAAGGACAAAGCCACATCATCAAAATGAAGATTTCGCCCGAAGAATATCACCAACTAACCCGCGAACAACAAAACGCACTCCCCATCATCGGTGGAGCTAAAGAAATGAAAGGAGCTGACAAATGAGCAATATTTCTATGAACCATTATAATGGTGATGAAGTCAGAAAACAATGGCCTTTGGGAATGACAGTAAAATTTAGACCCAAAGGCTGGATGCGTGGAGAATCTTTGACAGGAACAATAACTGGTCACTTATATGTAAATCTATTAATTATAAAATCTGAAAACACAGAATGGACTGTATCAACTTTCAGATGTGAACCCACTACCAACTACTAACTACCAACTACACACTACCCCCAAACATTACAAATCGCCGCCCGTAGCCGTTACAGACTACGGGTTTTTTTGTGCCCGTTCGGGAGTCCGCTCCGCGGGGCGTTGGGGCATGTTCCCGGCTTAGACCCTTTTTTCTCCCCCTTTCCCCCTAAATATTCAATCAAAGATTTGTAATTCTGTAATATCAAAATGTGAGATTCAAAAAGTATTTGTAAAATAGATAGTTAGCCGATTACAAATAAAATTACAAATCTCATTACAAAAGATTACAAACAGAAAAACGATTTGTAATTATTAAGAATATTTTCCGCATAAATCCGCATTTTCAAAATTGTTACTGTAGTTACAAATCTGTAATCCATTTGTGAGCAAAGAGTACTATTTTTGTAACTATAGTATTAATCTGATAATCAGAAATATAAAACACTCAGATTACAGAATTACAGAATTACAGAATTTTGATTGCATTTTATTAGTCCACGTTGATAGTAGAGATTTGTTTTTTGCCACTCCAGTATCAAAACATGTCACTATTTTTATACGAAAAACACGCATACAAGGCCACACATATAGCCCACAAACCATGCTTAGATATATGCACATAAAATGCATTGATACTGTAGTAATAATTGCAGCGATGAAAAACCAAAGAAAAAACAGCCTACTGCATTGATATTACAGTATTTATATCTACTTTTGTACTATTACTACAGTATCAACAAACAAAACGGTTTTGCAATGGTATTTCAGGCTTCAGAAGAGATCAGTATCAAATTGGCTCAACAGTTAGTAACCAACTGGAGCCAGTCCACAGCTTCCCGCAAAATATCTCAGTGCCGGGATGCACTCGGAAAAAAAGACTACCAGATACTTACTGTTATCGAATTTTGCGAATACTATGATATAAAAATACTTACATCTAAAAATTAATAGTATATTTGCGAAAACATTAAATTTTCGCTATACATGAGAAAATCTGAGATAATTGCACTTACAGCTACTATTTCGTTTGTATTTGGTTTGATTATTGCCATTTCAGTAGTATTGTATTTAGATAGTGGAAAGCAAAAACAAATTGCTGAAATTGAGCACACGAAGCACATACAAGACATCAACAACAAGGTTATCAAAGAATTTGCTCAAAAACAAAAACTTAGATTAGATCAAAATCATTTTGCAGATAATATAAATACATTTCTGGACGTGAATGTATTCTACCGTGATGAAGGTTTTCTGAGATACAAAATACATCTAAAAATTGAAAACAAATCAAAGTATAGGATTGAATACTTAATTGTAAATGTAGACTATTTGAAAAACAATGCTGTAGTCAAAAATGAAGATATTGAAATAAAAATGCTAAGGCCTCACCAAATACAAGAAATAAAAATTCCATATATAAGGAGTTGTGATTCATGGAAATGGAGGTTTACAAAAATAAAATGTAAAGAATTAGTTTTAAATTATACTGAACAATAACAACACATTGTCATCATGAAAAAAATAATCTTTGGCCTATTCTTAGGCGTATCACTAACAGCACTAACAGCCGCGGGTGTTAGTGACTACATCGTAAAGAAAAAAACGGCAGAGGTAAACCAAATACAAGGTTTGTATGTGTTTACTGATTCTACCCCGGTGATGGAATATGAATATGTAGGAACTGTTTCCGGGAATGCTATTAGCTTCGGAAGTGGTCAGTATGAACCCGTAAGAAATTCTATTTTAAAGAAAACAAAACAAAAATTCCCTGAGGCAGATGGTGTAATATTACATTTGCTGAATGGAGGCATTGACAAAGCCGACGCAATTAAATTCAAATAGGTAAACAGACAACCCGCCAAAAAGGCCGTAGAATTAAGTTTCTACGGCCTTTTTTATTTTCAATTTCTATCAATGTTTTCAAAACATTCATTTCTCCCACCCTTCACGCGTGTACACAATATATTTGCAATGCTTAAAACAGAATTGCGAATGTCGAAACTAACAAACATACTTCTACTTGCAGGTGCCGCCGTGGGGCTGTATTACCTTCCCACCATACTAGGGCTGTACAATCTGGAAGTAAGTATCGTTCAGGTGTTGCCATCGAAAATAGAGAATAAAATCATTGAACTGGTAGCCACTATTAAGCTCAAAAACAAAACGGGCGTTCGGCTCAATATTCAGCGCATAGGCGCGGATATTCTTTTTAATGGTCAGAAAATAGCGCAGTTCGAAGAATTGCAACCCATGGTTGTATTAGGAAATTCAGAAACGAATTTCGATATCGCTTTTTCTATCGATGCCGAAAGCCTAGGCGAACAATTGTGGACAGAGCTAATAGCTCAAAACCTGCAAAACTTCGTAATTGATGTTACCGGGCAAATCACTACCAACAATAAAACGTTCCCTTTCGATTCGGTATGGACGATAAAAGACTTTACCAATGGAACTGGATATTAAAAATATAAATACCGTCATTACCGAAAATGGTTCTACTTCCGACATTATCACCGTAGTAATGCGGGCGTATGATATTGAGGATGACGATCAGATAAAGGCAATAGCCGAAAATCTGGAAGGCGCAAACGATTTTGAAACCTGCCGGAACATCTGGCAATACCTGATAGATCATGTACGCTATCATGCGGATAGCGAGGGGTCGGAAGGCGAAATGATTAAAACCCCTGCAAGGCTCCTACACGATGGTGTAGGCGATTGCAAAAGCTACAGCCTGTTTACGGCTGTTTGCCTTCGGTGGTTGGAAATTCCGCACGTGTTCAGGTTTGCCAGTTACAGCAACCGAAAAGAAGCTACTCACGTGTATGTGGTGGCTTTCCCATCTCCTCAAGGAGAGGGGGCAGGGGGTGAGGTCATAATTGATGCGGTAGCCGCTGTACAGCTAGGTTATCCATTCAACAAAGAAAAACAATACTCTTATCATTGCGATATGAATAATTCAGGCACTAAAATAAGCTACTTAGCCGGATTCGGAAGCAATAAACCGATTGCACCGAAACGCCGCCGCAAAAATATCGGAGCCATCAGCCCCGACCGTTTTATTGTCTGGACGGGTGACGATAACGAAGCGGGTATTACTCCCGGTAAATCATATATGTATAGTCTTTTAGATTATTACATTGAAATGTACAATATCAGTACTACCGTAAAAGATCAGCTTCTTTATCTCGACAAATTGGACGTAATGGCGTCGCTCCTACACGCTTACAATTTGGTTGACGGTGATACATACGATTTCGCAGATTTGGCGCAAATTATCGCCGCTATGGCATTCGAAGGAATGTTCACAAGCAACGAACTCGACCCTGAGAAACGTTACGACCGTTTGGACGATCTGTACACCATCATCGAAAGCCACTACAACGAAGGCTACAAATACAAAGGCTTATCACAGGAAATTTGGAACATGGTACAAACGCATGTTCTCCCATTCAATAAAGTTCCTTCCGGCGTTGGCCGCTTGGGTTCTGCCACTTCCGAAAGTGAATTGATTTCAAAGATCAAAGAAGCCGGGATTTATTTTGTGTATCATCCTGAATTCTTAGGCTCATCATCAAAACCCTCAATCGTTGCTGAAAAATCGGATATTCAAAACCGTACCTTCCTTTGGATGGACGGAATGAACGAATATCAAACCACAGCCGGAACTATGCTAACCATCCGCTCCGGGATAGTTGCCCGTACAGGAATGACCCCCGAAGATTTCATAAAAGCAATGAAAGAGGGTAAGGTATTGGATTTTGAATATGACTCAATACCAGGTAGTGGGGTATCTGGAATAGGAGAGCCAATTACAGTTACTATACTGGCAGTTATAGGTATTGTTACAGCTTTGGTAAAATTGATTCAATTGATTTGGCCTGCTAAGACAAAAACAAAATATTCAAAACCTGAAAATATTGAATTAGGCACCTTCGACCCAACGACTGACTACAAAACCAGTACAGCGAGTATTTTCAGTGGCAATAATGTCACTACCTACGGCATTTTGGGTGTTGGGGCTTTAGTATTGTATAAACTTTTCAAAAAATAAAAGCATGGCTGTAGGAAAGTTTAACGGTGATACCTCATTTGTAGAATGGTATGTAAGTGTAGCAATCGACGGTCAGGATGGTATTTTGTTTTGGCCAACATTTTATACCGATCAGGAAATTTCAAATACTTTCGAAAATTCCGTCAACCTGCTTAAGCGTAAGCGGGTATGCGAAGAATATCTCGATCAAATAGTAGCAGGACTCGGACAAACACGTAACTACTGGATAGCGCGATGTAAATTGAATATGCCTAAAGCATACGGACTTACGTTTGCACAACTGAAAACGATTGTAGAGGCAAACAAATTTATTGCAAGGCCGCGCAATACCATTATAGCTAATTTCATGGTATGGGGCGACCGGATGAATAAACGGTTTTCCGGTTCGGATGATAAAGATTTTCATGTTGCGCACGTTTCAACGGCTTGTCCTGATTTTCAGAAAGATTTTACGCTGATTATCAACAAATCAACTGTTACAAGTACACCGTTCAACGATGATGTAACCAACACCGACACACAAATAAAATCGCTCCGGGACGAAGCTTTGTCCAATCGCGATTTGTGTCTCGCTGCTACCTCGCTCGATGATGTAAAAAAATACGCTGCCTTAGTGGTAGCTGCTTCCGAAAAAGCGGCTACACTGGCCGCAAAATACAATACCTCGGTCGGTAAAAATGCAGCTACACAAGCGGCCGGATATGCTACAGAGGCAACCACATTTGTAAACACAAAAGTGACAAAACAAAAACAAACCATGATCGGCGCCGGGGTTGGCGTGTTGGCTTTGGGCTTGTTCATGTTTGGCACTAAAAAAAGAAAATAATATGTCAGTACTCAGTAATCTTAAAGATAGCCCTCATCAGTATTTGTATGCTTTCATTTCGCCAAATGCGAAACTAAGCACTGAAATAATGACCAAACGGGTAAAGCAAATACAGGACTTACAAGCTATTGCAAAGGTACCGTTTATGCCTTCTGTCAATGAAATGGTGTCCGCTTTGCGTGAAGGGTTTCAAACCCATTACGGCAAAACGCCTGAACAAATTCTTACTATCCTTTACTATTCCAATGCCGGGGGCGGTGGAGTCTCAGGTGTTACCGGAACTCATTTCGACGGAGCAACGGGCAATTGGGTAGATGATGCTACGGGTGAGGTTCTTTGTGAAGATCAGCAAGTACTACAAACACAAATTGCAGACAGCAACTCAGGCGAAAGCGAAACAGTAGGCTTCTGGGATGCGTGCAGCAAAATTGTAGAGTGGATTGTATCGCTACTCAAAGCACTTGGCATTAATAAAAATAGCTCTGAGGTATCAACCTATACCCCAACAAAAACCGATTGGACTTCATTGTCAGGCTCCGGTTCTACCAGTGAAGCTGGTTTCGGTATTAT
>JBJOOU010000241.1:0-6701 GCA_046051105.1 Bacteroidota bacterium | reverse complement strand
CCCCCCCCCCCCAAACCCCCTCCTATTATCCGCATGTATAAGTCTTTGTCATTCTGAACGAAGTGAAGAATATAAAAATATATACCGAACAATAGTGAAAACTAATCAGAGTTTTTTACTTGCAATACTAAAACAAATCTACAAGACAAAATGTTTTTAGTGTTTTAATTTATCCTGTGCATTATTTACAGAAACAATCTGCATTTACTTTAACTGGCTATTAATATATAGTTTAAGCATAACTCTACACAAGCTGTAGAAGGCTGGTGAAAAAAATAAGTTGAATTACGTTCTTTTTCGCCCCTGGCATTTAATAAATTCTTATCAATGCGACCATACTTACCAGTCGCGTCTGATTTTAGGTCGTTGATAATTATAAAGTAACCAATACGCTCCCACCGAAGCACTTATATAATTGGAATACGAAAATGGATTTGATCCCATATAAATAACATCTTTTGATTGACTGTATCTGCAACCCGCAAAAACTCCTAAACTGATATAATCAAACAAGTCGAAATCTTTATTCAGTTTAGCTCCTAAAGTCAGTCCGGCCCCATGGTCGTTTAATTCGCAGCCCAAAAACGGATGCACTTTCAATGTCTTGGTCAGGTTATATTCATAACCTAAATCAAGATCAATTTTACTGGCACCCAAGTTCTTATGCCGATCAGTTACAAACGTAGCACCTAAAGTTACACTTTTGTACCCTAGTTCTATTAATGCTCCATTCGTAATTAATGCTCTCGACCATCTCGAACTATCGGGATTTATCTCATTCTAATTAGTCAAAATTATTTATTTACGCGCAAGGTGTCTAAGCGACCCCAATAATTAAAACACAATTCATATTTGTCAACTTTCATTACTGTTGAATCTTCATAAAAATTCAGTACACTTTTATAGTTTAATAGTTCAGGAATTGTTTTGAAGACTTTTTTGATTTTAGCCCTTTTCTTCAACGAATGAAGTCGACGGTCGAAATCAACTGAATCAAAATTTAGAAGATCAGATGAATAAGTTATTTTAGTTCTGTTTATAAATTCAGTTTTTTCATTTTCATTACTAAAGAATCGGATAACGTAGGTTCTAATTCCATGATGAATTTCCTGATTTGATTGAAAGATTATTGAATCTGATTTAAAATGTTCTTTACTTTTTATCTTTTCTATTTTAGCATCTAATTTTCTTTTAATATCATCTTCTTCAGAAAAGTAATTCCAGTAAATGGTTATCAATTTATTCTTTTCTGAAATTTGAATTGGTCTTTTACCATAAAATGTTACCCATTTCAGTTGTGTACAACTCGCAAAAACAAACAATACAAAAAACAGACAACTATATATTCTATTTAATTTCATGTAATTATAGTGATTATATTTTTTTAGTCATTATTTTATAGTAGGAAGATGACTTTAGTTTACTTCCATATTAATTGCAATTTTCAAAAGTTATTCTTTCGCGCCCCCAATTATCCCCAGACACAAAGGACGAGCGAAGTAAAGAAGTCATAATTTATCCCAGCTATCTCTCGTTCTTCCCTTCTTGCGTTCCTACCACAGAAAGCCTAAGTATCAAAAGTAAAGTTTTATTCTTTTTTTGATTTAATCACAACTATCCATTGATAGTGATCGCTTGTAAGTTTTGCAATTTCATCTTGAGAATGTATAATATCAATAGAAATAACTTCTAAAGGATTGATATTCCACAAATCATTTTTGTCAACAACATTTCCATCATACAATATGAGTCCAGTGCCATCAAGCTTATTCAGATCATTAAGTTTATCACCTGTATGTGTATTAATCAACACAACACCTTTTATTCCTCTTTTACCATAGAGTGTTGTTGCGATATTATTTTCCAAAACACCTATATATTTAATATTAGACCTGGAAAGTTTTAGTTTTTTTTCAAGTTCAACTTTATATCGGTAAACACGCCCGTCAATTACTAGCATTGGCGTTTTTGTAATAAGTTTTTTTCGGGCATATTCTTCTATTTTATGAACTAAATAGTTGCGCTCACTACCTTTATCATTTAATAAATAGCGATTATTTGAACAAGAATAGAATACAATTACCCAAAATAAAAAAAGAATATAATTTTTCATATTATGTTTTACTTGTTTTTATAAGTTGTTTTGCACCTTATTTGCGATGACACCATTACAACCTTGTGTTTATTCATTATAGACAAATACCCATGGAATGTCCAAAAGACCTTTTTTAAGTTGTATGGTAATGGAGTCTCCATTTTGAATTGTATCATATTGCGATTTAGGTACTGGCATTTTAGAAAATCCAGATTCTTTGCCCCATTTATCTACTATCACAAAATAAGAAGTTACATATTTTTCTTTGTATATTTGTTTGTCAAGGATTTGAGAACGATAGACTGTTGAGACAGAATGATCAAATTTACAATTAATAGAAATATATGAAAATCCTACAAAAAAAAGAATCACTACACTAACCAACACATGTGGATATATAGACTTGCGTTGGTATTTATTATATAATTCACTGCCTGTCAACCGATAATAGTACAATATCAATATAGAGCTTATTAATAAAGCCGGCCCCCATAGGTTTGAATAATCGTACACATTAAAATTTTTCAGGCTACTTATTATTAGTCCCAACACAGACATTAATAAAGCTGCGCTTACATTTGGGTATGGACTTTTCATTTCTGTGGATACAATTCGTATAATACCTTTGTATTTATATGCGACAGCAAAAACCACAAAAGGATAAAGAATATAAAATATAACTTGAAATTCATAGAAAGTTTGTGCAAACATGGCTACAACCACCATCACTAGTCCTAAATAGTTCAGAAACTTAGCCAGCTTTCCTGCTTTGACAATACGTTCTTTATATTCCTCTTCTGTATAACCGGGTTTCAATTGATTATTCAGTTCATTTTCTTCTTTTTTATAGTTGAAATTGTCCAGATTAGTAAAACGTTCATCCAACAAAACAATTAAATCAGTTGAAAGGCTAATAGCCGGACTGATTTGAATTTTCTTCTTCTTTATATTGTCTAATGGCAATATTTCAATATAGCTATTTAATAATATCTGATACCCTTTTACCTCGCTATTAATCAATTCTCTTTTGCTTAAAGCACTTACACTTACAATCCGGTCGTTGTACAATATAATTCGTAGTTTGATAGCATCAACTATTCCCAAAGTAATATAAACAATACCTCCTAACGATATAGGTACCAGATAATATGCCTGCTGAATATCAATAGGAGTCTCGGTAAAAGGCAAAACTCCTAACCAGACTAAAAGACCGATAAAAACCGGGAAGCAGATGTATGTAAAGATTTTCCAACCACGAGCCAGTTTATACTCTCTCATATTTTATTTATTGTTATATTTTTCCAGTAAAACTCCAAATCATCCTCTCACTAATTTGCAAGCCCAAATTTATATAATATAATTCACCCCACCAACAGTTCAGTTAATTATTCCCGATAAGGATTGTAAAAAAACAATAGAGAAATCACTTCTCCCACTATCAACCATTACCAATCGGAAATGGTAAACAAAAAAAAACGCCTTACCCCAATCATCACGATCGAGAATAAGGCTACCACATTGTTATTTTTATTTGAATGAGAAAACAAAGAAACCAGTAATCACTAATCATTAATCATTAATCACTTATCACTATTAACCTCTTCCTAGCTTAACCATATCACCTGCACATTGCTCCAGGGGCCGGAAAGGTCGGGATGAATGGTGTTGTACCAGCGGAAGTAGATAAACAGTTGTTTGCCCATATTGTCGGCACCGATGGATAGGTTGAACGATGCGCGGGTGGACAATTCTATCTTCAGGGTTTCGTCAAGCGGCGAAGCAGGAGCCGTACCTACTGTATAGGCGTATTGCAAACAATTGGCCATGCTGTGGATAGAAGGACGGCTGCTTTCGTTGCTGTAGCATTTTACCGATACCACTCCCCCACCCATCACCTGAAGAATGGGTTGCACCTGTTCGCCTATTGATTTTGCAATGACTTTGGACTGTGTACGATTGCGGGGAGCAATATTAAACGTACTAAAGTCGGCTACGGTTGCTTCGAGCGACGAGGCAATGCGATCCAGCAATTTGTGCGACTTATCGAACTCAATAAAATCCTGAATAAGATTATTGAGCTGATCGATCACCAACGTGGTGCGACTGCCCGACTTATCGGCATACCGGGCATACAGCAAATTCCATTGGGTCAGAAATCCTTTTAGCGTGGTTACTTCTTCATCCTCAATACCCAGACGGACAGAGTTTTTGGGAGTTCCTAAATCAAAATACGGTACCGCCACATTGATGTAGTCGTTCATCGGTGAGATGGTACGGGGAATACGGGTTGTTGACATATTTCCATTTTTTCAAGGTTGATATTTTGCCGGCTTTGGTGGGCCGTGCAGTCTGCGTTTGTCAGACGGTGCAAATATAATCACCCCCGCATCCCATGTCAATAGCTGTGCAACCAACGTATATCATTTTGTAAACCAACGGCATAAAACAGGCCATTCCGAAGTAACCAACGTCAATGCATTTGTAACGAACGTCACTCGTTACAGGTCTTGCAACAAACGTTTCACCTGATCTTTTTGCCGGCTGGATACATCCAGTTGTAGCTGATTTACTTTTAATTGGATGGTGCTTTTCAGCTTACGGCTCTTTGCTACATCCACATAGGCTATATTTACCCGAAAAGTTCTGTCGCATACCAGCATTTGTATGTCCGGATGCAATTTGAGTTTCAATTCGTCGAACGAACAACGCATTCGCCTTTGCTTCAGCATTTCTCCGTCGAGGTAATAAAGGATCTTAGCAATTCCTTTCGACTCCACGTACACCAATTCTTTGTAGTACGGAGGATATTCGGTATCCATTTCGGCCACCGGCAAAACCGATTCGCCAAGTGATTGCTTTACCTGCAAAAGTTTTGGCCAACTCAGTTGCAACAACAACAAAGGCACGATACCCAGCAAAAAGATACGGACACCCAACAAGCACCAGGCCTGCACAGTAGTAAGAGCACCGGCCTGATAGTAATATTTAAACACACCAATAAAAACCCAGATAAGCACCCACACCAATAGCAGCGCAAGAAATTGACGCCCCAAACACCATTTGCAGTCAGCAAAAAAACCGTCGGCATATCGTGCCAATGTACTAAATATCAAAAAATAGGACGAAAAAATAAAGGCCGAATACAGCAGAAGAGTAAAAACCGCAGGAGCTACCAAACCCGCTCTGAAATGAAACGGATTCATCAAATAAAGAAACCAGGGAAGAGTAAAAGCCAGGATCAATACAGCCAACCAGCCATAGCGCTGATGCACCAGTTGCGCACAGGGATACCGATAAATCAGTAGCAGGTTGCGTTGAATCTTGCGCCAGCCCGACAAGGAGGCGGTGGCGGTAGTAGTAGCCGCCGAAGGAGCCGTTTGCTGCAAAGCAGAAACAGAAAAATGATTGAATTTCATAGCAAAAAATATATAAATAATTGGTTATAAATTATTTACACAAAACACAAATACAGGAATCAGCTCAAACACATTCACTTCCATCTATTCCCATGCAGCCCGACTCCCGTTCCGACAAGCCCACTTTTAGGTTCTATCGGCCATCTCAGCGCTAATATCAGCCACATTATAGCTGCCAGCATGTGGCTCCGTGCAACGATCAGCCGGCTTGTAGCAGCCAGCATATAGCTCCGCGTAATTATCAGCCACATGGTAGCGATTCGTCTATAGAGCTGCGCAACCATCAGTCGGCTTGTAGCAACCTGCATATAGCTCCGCTCACTTATCAGCCAGCTTCTGTAAGCTATAAGGTTGCACACTACAACCATCAGTCAGTGTCCCAAAAAAGTGTTGCCAAAGAGAAAAAAAACATTGCCGGCTACTTTTTCACGACATTTGCTGTCATTAGCAATAATGCCCGGCAAGCCCCTCGTTGGATGGGTTAAAAATTAAACTTACAAACGAGACTGCAAATCTATTTAATTTTTTTGAATCACAAACAATTTTCGAAATATTTTTGTAACAAAAAAGAGAAAAACCTCCCCTAGCCCTTCACAGAAGGAAAATAGCTCGCAAAACAGAAAGAGTTGATAATTGATAATTACATACAGTCAGACCTCCCCTAGCCCCTCCACAGGAGGGGAACTGCTCATTAAACAGGGATGGCAGAAATTGATAGTTGATAATTGATAGTTAATTTATAAACACATACAGCCTGACCTCCCCTAGCCCCTCCACAGGAGGGGAACTGCTCATTGAACAAGGATGGCAGAAATTGGTAGGTGATAATTGACAGTTGATAGTTGATAGTTGATAGTTGATTTATAAACACATATAGCAATAATGCAACAGTTATTCAAATGAGCTGCATTTCTTGATTCAGCACTCTCCCTCCTGTGGAGGGAGCTGGAGGGAGGTCAATATACACAGGAGGGGAACAGCTTACTCAACAGGGATGGCAGGAATTGATAGTTGATAATTAATAATGCGAATTAAGAGTCGAGATTTCTGTGTTATGCTACTCAAAACCCTGAAGGGGTGTGATTTGAATAACCGTGGGTGAAGCCCACGGCCAGGATAAAATGACATTATCAGCCCCGAAGGGGTTGAACAGGTGATAGTATTATTATTCAACCACTTCGTGGCTGTTG
>JBJOOU010000240.1:0-20500 GCA_046051105.1 Bacteroidota bacterium | reverse complement strand
GCGTCCTTCAGGGGTTGAATTACCGACTCAGCCAGAGTTCGAAATCGATGGCGCAGGACTTACCGAACAGCAAATACTTTCAAAAGCCATTTTACACACCTACGATATCCGAACTGACGATGCAGACTTCCGAAAGGATCCTTCACTTTTTGAACAATTAAGAGGCGATTATCCTGTTCGCAGGGAATTTCCGGCATTCAGTATCAAAATAAAAAATGTGGACGATTCAATCGTGGATAAACTGAAACAAATTGGATTTACAATCCTGAGTGATATTTGAAAAATTATTAAACATACAATAAATGCCCGAAAATAATTTTTCGGCAAAATCTAACTAAAAACATTTATGAAACAGAAAGCAGATATTGGCTTGATCGGGTTGGCTGTAATGGGCGAAAACCTGGTGTTGAATATGGAAAGCAAAGGCTTCACTGTAAGTGTATTCAACCGTTCTGTAGAAAAAGTAGATAAATTCATTGCCGGACGTGGTGCTGGTAAAAATTTTATCGGAACTCATTCAATTAAAGAACTTTGCGATTCGTTGGAAAAACCACGCAAAGTTATGATGCTGGTAAAAGCAGGTCAGGCAGTGGATGATTTTATCGACCTGTTGATTCCTCATCTTGAACCGGGAGATATCATCATCGATGGTGGTAATACACACTTCCCTGACACTATTCGTCGTACAAAATATGTAGAAAGCAAAGGTCTTCTTTTCGTTGGTTCCGGAGTTTCGGGTGGCGAAGAAGGCGCACTGAAAGGTCCATCCATGATGCCCGGCGGTTCGCCTGCTGCATGGCCTGCTGTAAAAGAAATTTTCCAGGCAGTGGCTGCAAAAGTGGAAGATGGCGCTCCATGTTGCGACTGGGTAGGCGAAGATGGTGCAGGTCATTTTGTGAAAATGGTTCACAATGGTATCGAATACGGAGATATGCAAATCATCAATGAAGCTTATCAGATTATGAAAGATCTTTTAGGAATGTCGGCCGATGAAATGCACGAAGTATTTAAAGTATGGAACGAAGGCGATTTGGATTCGTACCTGACAGAAATTACCCGTGATATCTTGGCTTACAAAGACGAAGATGGTGAGCCATTGGTAGAAAAAATCCTTGATACAGCTGGTCAGAAAGGTACCGGAAAATGGACAGGTGTTTCGGCACTTGACCTGGGTGTGCCTTTGACCTTGATTGGCGAATCGGTATTTGCACGTTGTTTGTCAGCACAAAAAGATTTGCGTGTACAAGCTTCAAAAATGATCAGCGGTCCTGCTATCAGCTTTACCGGCGACAAAGCTCAAATGATCAACGATATCAAAGATGCACTTTTCGGAGCAAAGATTATTTCATACGCTCAAGGCTATCAGTTGATGCGCGAAGCAGCTAAAGAATACAACTGGAACCTGAACAACGGTGGTATTGCACTGATGTGGCGTGGTGGATGTATCATCCGTTCGGTGTTCTTGGGTGATATCAAAAAAGCATTTGATAAAAATCCTGATTTGGAAAACCTGTTGTTGGACCCATATTTCAAAGAAAAAGTAGAAGCAGCACAAGCCGGATGGCGTCGTGCATGTGCAGCAGCACTTACCAATGGTATTCCTGCTCCTGCATTGACTTCAGCGCTTTGTTATTTCGATGGTTTCCGTACAGAACGTCTGCCAGCTAACTTGTTGCAAGCACAACGTGACTACTTCGGAGCACATACTTACGAACGTATTGACAAACCACGTGGCGAATTCTTCCATACTAACTGGACCGGCCGTGGTGGTGATACAGCTTCTACTACTTACATCGTATAAGTAGTTTGGACCTGAAACATATTCAAAAAAAAGAGCCCCGTACATGAATCAAATCTTGTACGGGGTTCTTCGTTGAAAAGGATATTCTTATTGCTCTTTCTTTTTCTGATACAATTGCCATGAATTCACCACATTGTGCCAAATACTGTAAAATCCGCCGGCTAATGAAGTAATGGGTGACAGAAATGTATAACCCATCCAAACTTCCAGAATAGCGCTTTTTTGTCCCATTGCTTGTCCTCCGGTCAGAGTTTCACCATAAGGTTTGCTCAGTTGACGGCCCAGGTAAAACTGTAATAAACAGCTTGCTAACGATACTCCGGCAATTCCGAGTTCCAACACAACGGGAGTATTGCTGTGGAAAAGTGTACGGGTAGTTACTGCGATAGCCAATGCCAAAGCAACTGCCCACATATAAAATGCTAAATCTTTGATGCTTAAAATGTGTTTTAATAATTTAGGAGCATATCTCTGTACCAATACTGCTGCTACAAATGGACAAATCAATAATGGAAATACTTTGGTGAGAATTAAACCAAATGAGCTTACAAATGTTTGACCTTCAACAGGGTGTACTGCTGGGAATACGATAGGTGCTGCAATAGCAGTTACCAGATTGGCAATGATGGTGTAAGTGGTAAGTGATGCCGGATTTCCTCCTAATTTGTCAGTAATTACGGCTGCTGCAGTTGCAGTAGGAGTAATCATACAAAGCATAGCACTTTCAATAACTACACGTAAATTGGTATCCGGGAAAAAATAAAGTATGGCAGCCAGCCCTACAAACGATCCTAATTGAGCCAACATAACCCATATATGCCATGTTCTTACTTTCAATTGGCTGGGGTTTACTTTACAAAATGTAATGAAAAGCATGAGGAAAATGAGCAGAGGTTGTATAATTCCAATAAAATCTTTTGCAAATTCATGAGTACAATCCAGAAAATGGAGTTGTTTGTAAACTATATAGCCTACAAAACCAGTTATCATTGATACAGGCAATGTCCATGCTTTAAGGAAAGCAATGAGTTGCTGTCGGTGTTGGTGAATGGTTGGTACCTGCAGGTTGAGCAGTATATTATCATTTGCAAGAATCGTTAGTTTCATTTTGTGTGTTTGTAAGTTTGTGTTGCAAAAGTACTCCCGCTATTTTGAATAACTATTGTATTTTTAAACGGAAATAACTGCCAACCGATTGATAAAATCGATCTATAAAGTAGTATTGTTTGAAACTTAAGCTGTATTTTTACTCAGAAATAATTAATAAATGGAATTACGTCAACTACGATATTTTATCCGTGCTGCAGAATTACTCAACTTTACGGAGGCAGCTCAGGCATCATTTGTGACAGAAAGCACATTGTCACAACAAATCAAACAGCTTGAAACAGAACTTGGTGCTTTGCTCTTCAAACGTGAAAAACGGAAAGTAACCCTGACCGAAATTGGTGAACGGTTTTTGCCTTATGCCGTGCGAACGGTGGCTGATGCCGATGAGTCTGTCAAGCTGGTAAAAGACCTTCAGCAATTGCGCACAGGGACGCTCAGAATCGGCTGCACTTATAGCTTCACAATTGAACTCTCCAAGGTGTTGTTGAAATTTTGTAAGGCTTATCCGGATGTAAATATTTCTGTTGAGAGGCATACAGCTACGGTTTTGATCGATAAAATGAATGATCACAAGCTGGATTTGGTGATTTGTTTTGAGCCTCAAAAGCCCGATAAACGATTGAGATGTACACCATTATTCAATACTCAGTTGAGCGCGGTAGTGCATCATACACATCCATTGGCCAAGGCAGAGAGTATAAGCATCAATGACTTAAATAAATATGCGGTCTCGTTGCCAAATACGAGCCTATATTCCAGACGCGAGCTGGACCATGCACTTTATTATCAACGTAAAACTCTTACGCCGCAATTGGAATGGAATGATGTAAACCTGGCATTACGATTTTTGGAAACCGGACATTGGCTCACCATTCTCCCTCAAACATGCCTGAAAGATGAAGTGGATTTCAGGACAATTCCGTTTAATGATTTTAAAGTGAATATGAAAGCGGTTCTGCTTTCATTACGTGATGATTATGAGAAGGATACAATCAATGCTTTTACAGAGATGTTGATTAAAGAATAGGAATTGATGTCCACTCATGTGCAATCTCTTTTATTATTCATCAGGAATCAATAACTTTAGACTTTAATTCTGAAGATTGATTTAATGGAAATACTAGTTCTCTCATTTTTGTTTTTGTTGAATGGATTTTTTGCCCTTTCCGAAATCGCATTGGTTTCTGCACGAAAAGCTCGTCTGGAGCAAAAGCGAATTCAAGGAAGTAAGGGTGCGCGTATAGCATTGAGCTTGCAGGAAGATTCGGATAATTTTCTGTCGGCTATTCAGGTGGGTATCACGCTTATTGGCATTGTAACTGGTGTGTATGGTGGCGAAAATATAGCCGACGATATTGCTCCTCTGCTAATGCAATGGGTCTGGATGGCTCCCTATGCCACACAATTGGCATTGGGAATTTCGGTGGTGGCTATTACTTATCTTTCCATTATCATTGGAGAATTGGTTCCGAAAACTATTGCGTTGAATAATCCTGAGCGAACTGCTTGCTTTGTAGCACCGGTAGTATACTATTTTAGCAAGGCACTTTTTCCTTTTGTGTGGTTGCTCTCCGTTTCTACAAGTGCTATCATGAAATTGCTTGGTGGTAGAAAAACGACTGAGCAAATGACTGAAGCTGAGCTACGACAAATGATTAAAATTGCCAGCAATGAAGGTGTGATAGAGGAAGAGCAGAATCATATTCATGAAAATGTGTTTTATTTTTCCGATAAAAAAGCCTATCATCTGATGACTCATCGTACTGATTTGGAATGGGTAGATATCAGCAAACCTTTTGCGGAAATCAAGGAGCATATTGAAGCTGCCCGTCATAACAAGGTAATTTGTTGCGATCAGTCGTTGGATAATTTTGTAGGGGTTTTGAACCTCACGGATTATTACAAAGCGTTGGGACGTAAAAAATCGGTCGATATACGATCGTTAATGAAAGAACCTGTAGTGTTGCCGGAAAAAGCTGACGCATATCGTGTGCTCGATGAATTGCGGAAAAGCAATAACCGTGTTTGTTTTATTGTAAACGAATATGGGGGATTCGAAGGAATCGTGACGCTCTATGATGTGATGGATAATATTGTGGGCGATTTGCCGGAAACAGGAGAGTCGAACGAGCCGGACATGATCGTTAGAGACGATAACTCAGTGTTGGTAAATGGAGATGCCCCGGTTGAAATATTGGCCGATATAGTTGATGGTTTGGTGATTGATTTCAATGAAATAGATTACAGTACTGTGGCTGGCTTTGTGTTGAGTCAGCTAAATCGGATTCCAAGGTCGGGCGAAAAGTTCAACTATCTTGACTACACGTTTGAAATAATGGACATGGATGGAAACCGGGTAGATAAGATACTGGTTTATCGTCTGGATTGAACGTTCTGATATAATAAGCAGCGCCCGATTTCTAAGCAGAAGTTGGGCGCTGTTAGTTTATTAAGTGAGATCTATTTAGTTGAATGTTGGTAGATGGCCGTGTTCTTTGGAATAACGAAGGTTTTGATCCACATAATTTTCATCATACGATATTTTTACGTCGATAATTTTGCCTTTATCGTCTTTCACCAAACTATATACAGGATTTACAAAACCGCGATAGGGAGCCAGATTCAGTTTTTTGTATCTGGTTAAAACCTCTGTGTGTAATGTTGGATCTACTTTTACTGCATATTTCTCCACCAGTTCTTTACCTGCTTCGAAATCGCCGGTAGATTTGATGCGCTGAATTTCGGCCAGCAGTTGTCCAAACAGTTCACGTACACGTGCGTAATCATTTACAACAACAAATGTCTCGCCGTCGCGTACTTTAAATTCAACGGCTTTGGTATCTTTTCCATGCTCATAAACCCATGATGCAATCAACTGGCGATTGCGCATATGAGCTTCCTCGATGTCTTTCCCTGGTTGAATGCGGGTAAGCTGAGTCATCAAACCATTCATCAGGAATCCGTAATATTCAGCTTTGAAGGCTTCTGCGCTGGGGAGTAATCCCAATTCAACGACTTTTGGGTCTGCCATGTAGTACAATCCGAATAGGTCGGCGCGAGCTTCTTCAATAGTCGAGCCATAGGCTTTCAAAGCATCAGGATCTACACCAGGAAGTAGTTTTCCAGAACCATGGCCCAGACATTCGTGCAGGTCGGTGTGCAGGTTGTTGGTGAGTGAAGCAAATTCTTTTGCGCGCTTGCGTTCTACATCGCTCCACATAAATTCTTCAGCAAATCCATTGCCCAACGAAGCCTGATCGTATGCTTCGGTGATGTTTTCGATCGTCACCGATTTAGAACCATGCTCGTGGCGTATCCAGTTCGAGTTTGGTAAATTTACGCCAATCGGAGTGGCCGGATAGCAATCGCCGGCTAAGATTGCAGCTGTGATGACTTTTGCCGAAACCCCTTTCACGGTTTCTTTTTTGAATTTTGGGTCGATTGGCGAATGATCTTCAAACCATTGAGCATTGGCACTGATGGTTTCGGTGCGTTTAGTCGCTTCGATATTCTTAAAGTTTACAATGGATTCCCAGCTGGCTTTCATGCCCAGTGGATCACCATAACTTTCTGTAAACCCGTTTACAAAGTCGATTTTCGATGCCAGATCTTCTACCCATTTGATGGCATATTCGTCATAGGTTTTCAGGCTTCCGGTTTTATAAAACTCAATCAATGAAAGAATTACTTCCTTCTGTTTTTGATTTTCAGCAACTGTAGCCGCTTTTTCCAACCAAAATACAATTTTGGAAAGCGCTGCGCCATACAATCCACCCACTTTGTAGGTTTTTTCCACCAGTTTTCCGTTTTCTTTTACCAATTTGCTGTTCAGACCATAAGCTACAGGGTGCGGATCGTTGGGATCTTTCATTTTTGCATAAAAATCTTCCACTTCGGCTTGAGTAACCCCATCGCCATAGTAATTGTTGGCTGAGGTGAGTATTAAATCCACACCAGCTGCCTGATTGGTGCGTTTTGGGTAAAGATTATTATCAAAAATGACTGGTGTCAGTTTGGATATTAATTTGTCTACAGTTTCACCTTTGCTCAATACGTTGGCAAATTTTTTAGCATCTATGGATTTAATGGCCTCAGCAAAGAATTTTTGCGAAAATTCCGGATGGAACTTATCCTCGGAATAATGGTGATGGATGCCACTTCCCATCCACACCCGTTTGAGGTAAGTGGTCAGCTTTTTAAACTCATCGCTGTTGCGATCTCCTTTGTAATTCACGTATACCGTTTCCAGTGTGCGGCGAATGCAAAGATTGTATTTGTTATTTTGGTCGTAAAGAATATCACGTCCTTCGAGTGCGGCCTGATTCAAAAAATAGAGCAACTCTTTTTGTTTGAGTGTAAGCGTTTCAAAATCAGGTACCCGATAACGTAGAATTTCGATATCGGCAAATTTATCTACTGTGTATTTAAACCCGTTGATAGGTGGGGTGGCAGCTTGGGTAGCGCCACATGTCAACAACATGCTAGTCATACCTATAATTAATTGTTTCTTCATCTTTTGAATTTTTTTATACAGTTGACGCGGCTCATCACCGCGTCAACTCCAGAGTTTTTGAATTATTATTCAAAAGTATGAAAATTATTTCTAAAGTGTATTTGTCTCGATTGAAAAAAGCTCAATTACGCTTTTATATCATTGATATTGAATATAAATTGGTTTGGGTGTAAGTTTCAATAACTCTTTAGGAGTTAGCATAATATGAGGTGCTTTCTTGATATCATTTTTGTAGAATAACTTGAATCCAGTAAACTGTACCGGTTCTTTTTTGATGTACAATTTATATGTTCCTTTTTTAAGATCGGGTTCGCCCCATCCATCCATATTGATAACTACTTGAACCTCAGGGTAGCGTTTGATTGATTTGTAATTTCGAAGCATTCCCTGGGTGAATCTGTGTACTATAAGTATTTTTGCGGGTAATTTGTTCGCTTTTACGAGTTTTGCCAGATACTCACTACAGAAATTGACATCGGTTTCGTCCATAGTTCCGATTTTTTTGCCAGGTAAACTGCCATCTTTCATCGAAAATTCCGGATCGATACCCAAGTGGACGTGAGGCATTTTGAGGTATTTCTCCAATAGTGGAACCTCTGTTTTTAAGTTGCTGAGGGCCACCTGTATATCCAGGAATACAATTGCATTGTGCATTTTCGCAATCGCCAGCGCCGAATCAATCTGATGCTCAGGCATACGTGTACGGTATTTTCCATCTTTGCCGGGGAAGCCGGCTGCTACCACTGCGATATAATGGATGGCGGGTTGAACCGGAGTCAGCGAGTCGGCTTTTTCCCATGCTTTTACTTCAGAGTCGAGTTTTTCCCACATTTCTTTGGGCGGTAATTCGCCCAAAATACCCATTTTCTTTGAATACAAATTGCCATAGTAGGCTATAATTCTTTTGAATGGTAAAATAGCCCCGTCGGTAGGGTAGGGTTTAATATTGCCGGGCCAACGTCCGGTCGTATCGCCGTTTGCCAGTGCTGTGACTCTTTTTATATATTCGGCAGTATCTAGTGCTGGTATTTTGGGTTCTTCCTTTATCGCTTGTTTTTCTGGTAGCGAGGTGCCTGCAGTTGCTTTTTTTTCTGTTTGGTTTTGGCACGAACTAATTAAAAATGAACAGAAAATGGCGGCGAAGATGGTCGTTTTTCTCATATAATTTTATTTTTACGTGTGGATGTATCAGATTAAATCGGTTGTTGTTGCTCTTATTACTTTGATCAGTTCCTGTGGCGAGAGGTAAAGTTGCAATCCGCGCTTACCCGCACTGACGTATATCTTTTCGAAGTATTCACAACTGGTGTGGATGAATGAAGGAAATTGCTTTTTCATTCCCAAAGGCGAACATGCCCCACGGATATAGCCCGTAGTGGGTAATAGTTCTTTCATTGGGATCATTTCACAGTTTTTATTGCCGGATATTTTAGCTGCTTTTTTCAGATCCAGTTCTTCTGCTCCCGGAATAATGCAAACGAAATGTCCGGTTTTGTCGCCTTTTAGTACCAATGTTTTGAAAACCTGTTCCACAGGTTCGTTGAGCATTTCGGCTACATGAATGGCGCTTAAGTCCGACTCATCTACCTCGTATGGAATGAGTTGATAAGCTATTTTTGCTTTATCGAGCAATCGGGCTGCATTTGTTTTTTCGGCTGCCATACTTTATTCAGGCTTTTTTCTTTGGTGCAAAACTGTTGCGCATCGATTTTAGGAGCGATTGAGCACTGATGTCGGGAACAATGATGCGGCGAACACATTGCAGTGGTTGTAGCGAATCGCGTTTGGTCGACAGTTCAAAGGCAATTTTGAAATGCTTACTCAACTCTTTAGCAGATTCGTGGTTGAAAACTCCGTTCGGATACGCCCAGTATTCAACAGGCTTTCCGGTAATACCGGCCAGCTTTTTTTGTGGTTCTACCACCTGTTTTTTCCAATCGGTGGAATCTTTGTATTTGGTGGCCATCGTATGGTCCCAGCTGTGTAACCCAACGCAATGTCCGGCTTTAGCCAAACCAGCAATCTGATCTTTGGTCATGTAGTTTTTCTTATCATAGGTAATGGTCATGATAAAAAATACGCCACGAAATCCCAGTTTCTCCAATACCGGAGCAGCAATGGTCGAATGTTCCTCCCGTGAATCATCAAATGTGACCAGAAATGATTTTGATGGTAACTCTTTGTTGTACACCAAATAATCGTAAAGTTGATCAGGTAGGATAGAGCGGTAGCCACTATCGGCAAGTATTTGCATATGTGCTTTGAAAGTTTCGGGCGTCACCGAATATTCGCTTTTTCCACCTTCAGCAATGCGGTGGTAACACAACACAGGTATTTGCTGTTTGTTGTAAATCTCTGAAACAGTGTTTTCTCTTGTAGCCTTTGTAGGGGCGGGTGTAAGTGTAGATTCTGTTTTTACAGAATCTGCTGTAGCTACTTCTTTTTGTTGTTCTGTTTTTTTGCAGGAAAACAAAAAAGGAAGAATTGCAATCAGGATGACTGGTATCTGTTTCATTGTAAGTGCGATTAAGTCTATTGAATTTTGATAAGTCTTATTTGAAAGCGCAAAGTGGAATAGGGAGGGATACTAGAACCACTACCTGTACTTCCGTAGGCCAATTGGTGTGGAATCACGATGGTTCGTATTTCGCCTGTTTTCATTTGTAACAGATTAAATATCCATCCGGATATCAGGTAGTTTACAGGGAATGTAGAACTTGACGAAGAATCGAACGTAGTACCATTTATGAGATTTCCGGTATATCCAACTTCTACTACGCTATTCAGTTTAGGACTTACTTTGGCTGTGTCTGCTTGTTTGTCAATTCGGTAATAATACTCAAACTGATATCCATTTGAGAATACGGCGGTGTCTTTTACAAACCCAACGCTATCTTTTAAACTGGTTAGATAATCGGCATTTTGTTTTTTCCATGTTTCCCACTGATCAACAGAATCGTCTTTACAAGAAACGAATAACATTGAGCCAAAGATGAATGCGATAGAAATTGTGGTTTTGAAAAAAGATTTCATACAATGTGATTAAAAATTTCCGATGAAACCTGCATGCCAGATACTTGCCTGAGATGCTTGTTTCATCGGTTGAAAATTGTCATTAACACTACAAATCTAAACATTTTCTTTTGGATTTCCATCTTTTTTGATGGCTTATTTATCAACAAGTGTAATGACGGTGATTTCGGGTCGTACTCCAACGGACATGGGCAATCCGATATAGCCAATCCCGCGGTTGACATAGAGATATTGATTATTTTCTTTGTAAAGTCCTGCCCAATGCTTGAATACAATAGAGGCTGGAGATAGAAATAAGTTCCTGATTTTTAGTCCTAACTGGGCTGCATGTGTATGCCCGGAAAGGGTGAGTACAATGTCCTGGTGTCCAATAATTTCAGCGTCCCACTGATTGGGATCGTGAGATAGCAGAATTTTTGGCGATTGTTTGTCGAGTCCGCGAATGGCCTTTTCGAGCCGGCTGTATCGATATTCGGCACTTTTGCCCCAGTTCTCAACGCCAATCAGAGCCAGACTGTCTTTTCCCCGGTGCAACCAAGTATGGTCATTCAAGAGCAGTTGGAACCCCAGTTGCCGGATATTATTTCTGATTTGTTGCTTATTCTGATTTTTGTCGGCAGCGGTAGGCCAATTGGTGTAATCTCCGTAATCGTGATTGCCGAGTATTGCATACTTTCCATCGCGGGCTTTCATTTTCCGGAAGGATGATTCCCAGCCCTGCGCTTCTCCTGCATAGTTATTCACCATGTCGCCTGTAAATACAATGATATCAGGGTGCTGGTTGTTTACCAGTGTAATAACCGGTTTAAGGTGGTCGAACTTATGGTTCCAGCTGCCTAAATGGATGTCGGAAAGCTGAACAATTCTGTAGCCGTCGAATTGTTTTGGAAGGTCGGGGATAGAAACCGTGACGTGAGTGACATCGAAACTCCGCGGGGTGATAAATGCGCTGATGAGCAACGTAACTACCACAATTATGTTTGTGATAATCCTTAGAACGTCGAAATATACCGATTCGCGTTTGAATGCTTTCTGATAGGCTATGTGGAGCAGAAAGAAAAGGATGTGAATGATTTTGGGAATATAGATGAGCAGAAATGAAAATACCAACCACATCACCCAGGCTACTACTCTGAAATTTCGGGCCGATTCCAAACCAAATTTCATGTAGAGAAATAGCAGGGCAAAAAAAGCTGCCGGAACAAAATGTAGCACAAAGAAGACAGGTTTTGATTCTTTCTTTTTCAGGTGGCGATAAAAGTAGATATCGGGGATGGCAATCATCAGCAACAGGCCGACGAGTAGCAGCGTGTACATTTTCATGGGCAATGGAGAAAAATATATGATGTAAGTAACATGAAGTAAATAATGTCGCATTTTAAAAACATATTTATAGCGAAACAAACACATTATTGATGCTCTTTTGAACGTCTTTTGTTCTTTCATTCGGTTGTTTTAGCCCGCTAAACGCCCTTATTCAAGTCCAAAATCCATTTCAAAATAGCTATCAAAAATTACGACATTATTTACTTCCTGCTACTTATAACGTTGTGTGCCCGGCAAAGTTATGCGTAGAATGAAGATTTTTGGTACTAATGGGAAAGAAAAAGGCAGAAACCGAAGCTTCTGCCTTTTAATTGAATGTAAATGCGTACTTATGAGAAAATGGTTCTCGCTAAGTTAAATGCCGGCTACTCTTTTTATTTCTTCGATGACTGCTTTTGCAAAACCATCAGCCTGTTCAGGGGTGCCCGATTCAGAATAGATGCGAATGATAGGCTCGGTGTTTGATTTGCGGAGGTGTACCCATCCGGTAGGAAAATCAATTTTTACCCCATCGATATCATTTACTTCGTATTGTTGGTAAGAGGCTTTGATAGTTGCCAACACCTGATCTACATCAATAGCGGGAGTCAGCTCAATCTTATTTTTGGAGATGTAGTATTCAGGATAGGTTTTACGCAAAGCGGAAACGGTTGTTTTTGATTTTGCTAAATGGGTAAGGAAGAGAGCGATACCTACAAGTGCGTCGCGACCGTAATGGCTGGCCGGATAGATAACTCCGCCATTGCCTTCGCCTCCAATCACTGCTCCGGTGGCTTTCATAGCCGTTACAACGTTTACTTCACCTACCGCTGCAGCAGTATATTGTCCGCCGCGGTTGTTGGTTACATCGCGCAAAGCACGGGTAGAGCTGAGATTCGAAACCGTGTTGCCGGGTGTGTGTTGCAATACATAGTCCGCCACAGCTACCAGCGTATATTCTTCGCCAAACATGCTTCCATCTTCGCAGATAATGGCCAACCGATCGACATCAGGATCGACCACAAAACCTACATCGGCTTTTCCTGCTGTCATTACCGACGAAATTTCAGTAAGGTGCTCGGGCAATGGTTCCGGGTTGTGTGGAAAATGTCCGTTGGGTTCGCAGTATAGTTTTTCTACTTTCGTCACTCCAAGAGCATCGAGTAGGGCAGGGATGGCTACACCGCCTACAGAGTTCACGCAGTCGATAGCCACACTGAAATCGGCTGCTTTGATGGCTTCCACATCAACCAGTTCAAGCGCCAGTACGCTTTCGATATGTTTTTGAGTGTACGAAAGATCTTCGGTCAGTTTTCCCAATTCATCCACTGGGGCAAACATAAAATCTTCGGCAGCGGCAATCTTCAACACGTTTTCGCCTTCGGCTGCATTCAGGAATTCACCTTTTTCATTGAGTAGTTTTAGCGCATTCCATTGTTTGGGGTTGTGACTGGCAGTAAGGATAATACCTCCGGCCGCTTTTTCCATAGTGACAGCCAGCTCGGTAGTAGGTGTGGTGGCCAGGCCGATGTTTACCACATCGAATCCCATTCCCAGTAGTGTTCCAATTACCAGTTGGTTGACCATCTCTCCTGAAATACGGGCATCACGTCCTACTACAATTTTCTTTCCGGCTGGGTTGCCGGCTTTGATTTGCGTTGCGTAGGCTGCTGTGAAACGCACGATATCCAGAGGATTTAGTCCATCGCCTACAGGGCCGCCTATGGTTCCCCTGATGCCGGAGATTGATTTAATAAGTGTCATAACAAGTATATTAATTGTATTGTGTTTTTTATTAAGCGTACAAAAATAAAAAAAAACAACTTAGAATAATGAGCTTCTAAGTTGTTTTCTGATGTATTTTTTATTCCTGATAATTTCTTCGCTGAATTTGTATCTTAAGATCGTAGCCGTAGGGAACCACATCTTCGGCAGTGGAATAAAATCCAATTTTCGAAGGTATAATTAAATAGGCTCTTGCTCCATTGTATTTCATAGAGTCGATGGCCTGACGAAATGCAGCACACAGAGCCGATGTCGACATTTTATATGAATAGGTTGCCGGAAATGGATAATCAGCTACCGACATGTTCGAAGTTGTGATATCTGAAGTATCGGCCAGACTAAATTCTTTGTAACGGGGGATAACAATATCGCCAGTGTCTACTTTGTAACTTGTATCGCCCGAATCCACCAAATGATAATAAAGTCCGGTAGAAGTCAGTACATAAACATTTTTTTCCCATACCTTGGGTGATTTGGAAAGTACTTTGATTCCCTTGTCATTAATATACTGTTTGATCAATTTCTTCTCGGCAGCCAATTGTTCTGCGTAGGTAACTGTGTCAGAACATGATGTGGTGAAAATAACTGCTGCAAAAGCGATTAGAGATAGAATGCTTATTTGTTTCATTTAAATAGAAAATAGTTAGTGCAAATATCCGATATTTTATTGATATTAAAAAGTTAAGAAAATGAATAAAGATATAAGAATTGTAGTTTTTATGCACTTTCAATTAACGTTCTTTTAGTTTAGTACTTCCACCGAGTAGATGACCGAGGTGTAAGAAGGCACCGGAGGAGATTGGCTACCCTGCATTCCGTAGGCAAGGTACCAGGGCAGGATTACTGTGGCGCTGTCGCCATGATGTAGTATTTGCAAAAACTCTTCCAGGCCATTGGTCGATTCTTTCTTTCCGGGTTTGAGCGTTTGGATGCCATTATCTACCTCTTCTCCACTGATGAGGCTTAGTTGGTAACGGATGTTGCAATCCACATCTTTGATCACTTTTTTGCCGGTTCCTTTTTTATCAATCAGGTACCAAAAGCCTAATTCGTGTTTGCTAAAAGGCTTGCCACTTTTCTTTACGTAGATTTCCAACAGGCTATCTTCCCGCTGAATCAGGCTTTCGTTGATAGTGAGCAGCGTTTCTGCTTTCGAATTGTCGGGCACGAATTTATTAGCAGGCAATTGCGGGGCTTGTTTGCCACAGGCTACAAGTCCCGCAATGATTATTCCGCTTATCAGATAACTGATTTTCATTTAGCTGTAATGAATTAGCGTATGTTGGCAATGCTCATGATGTCCGAAAATACTCCCGCAGCTGTTACACTGGCACCGGCACCATAGCCTTTGATCATCATCGGGAATTCGTTGTAACGCTCGGTGGTGATCAGGATGATGTTGTTGCTGCCCTGGAGGTCGTAGAAAGGGTGCAGGCTATCAACTTCCTGCAAGCCTACACTGCATTGACCCTGATCCATTTTGGCTACAAAACGCCAGCGCTTGCTTTGCGAATCCAGTATCTGTCGTTTGTTTTCAAATTCTGCATCCAGTTCATTTACGGTAGCCCAGAAATCTTCCAGACTTCCGGCAAAGTATTTATCCGGAATAAAGAGGTTCTTTTCTACATCGCTTTGTTCTACTTTGTAGCCTGCCTCACGGGCAAGAATCACCAGTTTGCGAATGACATCTTTTCCGCTCAGGTCGATACGTGGATCGGGTTCAGCAAAACCAGCTTCTTTGGCCATCAGGATGGCTTTGCTCAATGGTATTTCGCTGCTGATGGTGTTGAAGATAAAGTTGAGCGTGCCCGAAAGTACTGCTTCCATTTTGAGAATCTGGTCGCCACTATTGGTCAGGCTGTTCATGGTGCTGATGATCGGCAAACCGGCTCCCACATTGGTTTCGAAGAGGAATTTCACCCCTCTGCGGCGCGAAATTTCTTTCAGTGTAGCATAGTTGCCGTATTCGGAAGACGCTGCAATTTTATTGGCAGTGACTACCGAAACGTTATTCTCGAGCAAAGTCTGGTACAAAGCCGCTACATCGGCATTGGCAGTACAGTCCACAAAGGCCGAATTGAAAATATTCATATTTACAATTTCGTTGCAAATCAGTTCGGGAGTTGCATCCAGTCCTTTGCTGTAAAGCTCTTCTCTATAGTTGTCCAGATTGATTCCTTCGCGTGAGAAAAGCATCTTTTTGCTGGATGCAATTCCTACTACATTTAGTTTCAATCCGTTTTGAGTCATTAGTTTGTGCTGTTGCTTTTTGATCTGATCCAACAGGCTGCTACCTACTGTTCCAATTCCGGTAAGGAAAATATTCAATACCTGGTATTCCGACAGGAAGAACGAATCGTGGATCACATTCAGCGCTTTGCGTAATGATTTGCGATCGGTGACAAACGAAATGTTGGTTTCCGATGCTCCCTGCGCACAGGCAATGACGTTGATACCGTTTTTGCCTAAGGTGCCAAACAACTTGCCGGCAATACCGGGGGTGCGTTTCATATTGTCGCCCACGATAGCTACGGTTGCCAAATCGTCTTCCGAGAAGATATTGTCGATTTCGCCCATGGCTATTTCCGAAGCAAATTCTTCGCGCAACACTTTTACGGCCACTTCGCTATCCGCATTTTTTACACCGATAGAAGTCGTGTTTTCCGACGAAGCCTGCGATACCATAAATACGCTGATGCCACTTTTGGCCAAAACACGGAAAATACGGTAGTTTACACCAATTACACCTACCATGCCCAATCCCTGAATGGTGATCAGCGAAGTGTCGTTGATGGAAGAAATACCTTTAATGGCTTTGGCTTTTTCGTCGGCTTTTTCCTGCGAAATATAAGTGCCGGGAGCCGACGGATTAAAGGTGTTTTTGATAACCACCGGAATATTCTTGTGAAAAACAGGGAAGATGGTTGGTGGATAGATCACCTTTGCACCAAAGTTGCAAAGTTCCATCGCTTCGCTAAAGCTTAGTTTTTCAATTACATAAGTATTGCTGATGATGCGTGGATCGGCTGTCATAAATCCATCCACATCGGTCCATATTTCCAGAATGCGTGCGTCCAATGCTGCCGCCAAAATAGCAGCAGTATAATCCGAACCACCGCGACCCAGATTGGTGACAAAGTTCGTAGTGCTATCAGTAGAGATAAATCCACCACACACGGTTACTTTGGCAGGGTTTGCAAAGTATTCGTTGATTAGTGCATTGGTTTTTTCGAAATCGACGATATGTTTATCAAACTGATTGATGGTTTTGATAAATTTCTTCGAATCGCCATGTGTAGCGCCATTGATGGCATTGGCTACAATGACTGATGACATCGATTCGCCATAGCTTACGATGGTGTCGATAATTTTAGCCGAAGTATCTTTGATCAGGTATATTCCACGAAGGATGTTGGAAAGATCGCCAAATAAAACTTTTACTGTTTCGGTGGTGGTCGTCGTGTTTTCGGGCAATACTACTGATTCAATCACTTCCATGTGGCGTGCCAGCATGGTTTGATATTCGTTCAGATAGGCGTCATCGCCTTCCGAAGCCAGTTTCGCAACTTTGTAGAGTTGGTCGGTAATTCCCGAAAGGGCTGAAACAACCACGATTACCGGTTCGTTTTCTGCTTCAACGATATTTTTTACGCTCAAAATACCGTTGACCGAACCTACGGATGTTCCGCCGAATTTTAATACCTTCATCGAAATTAGTTATAGTTTAATATTCAGATATGATTTATCGCTTACAAAATTAGCATTTTTTCGGCAAAAACAGGCATATCTATCAATTTTCGGGTAAAGTGTTGCAACTTTCCAAAAAATGCACTACTTTTGCACCGCTTTACAAAAAAGGATCGGTCTGGTAGCTCAGCTGGATAGAGCAACAGCCTTCTAAGCTGTGGGTCCCGGGTTCGAATCCCGGCTGGATCACTGAAAAGCCCGACTACAACAGTCGGAAAAATAATATAAACCATTCTAAATCGCTGATTTGGGATGGTTTTTTTTTGTTTCTGCTGCATGCGAATAAATGGCTTTGTGGGCTTAAAAAACGATCGGGGATTTATTTTTAACCCAAATTAATCGTTAGAATAAATTCTAACGATTAATCGACGATTTTTACAGATTCTCTGTAAAAATGTCGGGGTTAACCCCGACAAAAACGAAGTTTTTCGTCGGCCCTACGGGCAAATTCCGCTATTGCGGAATTTGGGTTTAAACAGTTTCTTATTACTTTTGCACAGATTATCTTCTAATGTGTAATGTAATTCTTATTTTATGATTAAAAAGATTCTGTCTATTCCCTTTTCAGTGGTGGCGCTGGTGTTGTGCTTCCTGTGGTTAGGTGTGTTTCATATTATTCAGTTTGTGACACATCGCTTGTTTGGCTACGAAGCGCATAAACGCAGTGTGGATGCGCTGAATTTCTTTCTGCTAAAGTCGCTGTATGCGTTGTTTATTACTTCCGAAGTGGAGTTTCGGGCGGATATTCCCACCGGAAAACCGATTATTTTTGCAGCCAATCATCAGGGTTTGTTTGATATTATCAGCATGGGTTGGTATTTGCGTAAATATCATCCTAAATATGTGAGCAAGATTGAGTTGGGGAAAGGCATCCCGAGTGTGTCGTACAATCTGCAACATGGCGGATCGGCTATTATCGACCGGAAAGATCCGAAACAGGCGCTTCCGGCTTTGAAGAAGATGGGCGAATATATTCAGCAATACAATCGGTCGGTGGTGATTTATCCGGAAGGTACCCGCTCGCGCGATGGTCGGCCGGGTGAGTTTGCGTCCAATGGGCTGAAAATTCTTTGCAAATATGCTCCGGATGCGTTGGTAGTGCCGGTTACGATTAATAATTCGTGGAAAATTTTCAGATATGGTGGTTTCCCTTTTGGTATGGGTACTAAATTGCAGGTAATTGCTCACGAGCCGATTGCTATCAGGGATTTTGACTTCAATACGGTGTTCGAAAAAACAGAAAAAGCGATTGTTGGGGATATTCGGTATTAGTGGTTAGTGATTAACGATTAGTGATTAGTGGTTAACTATTAGTGATTAGTGATTAACTATTAGTGATTAGTGGTTAATGGGGCAAAAGTGAGGATGTGCTATTGATGGCGGTTGGCTCTTTTGCGTAATATATACAAAGCCCTCTGGTGAATCAAATGTGTAATTTGATTGTGCCGGGGGGCTTTTTGTTGTTGTGGATTTGCGGGCGGGGCATTGGATTTTGGATGGGGCAGGGGGTGCGTGGGAGATGGCTGACGGTGGGTAGGGTGGGGAACTGGCTTTGTGGATGAATGCTGTGAACTGGTGTGGTTTTGCAGGAGGTTATTGGAAGTTTTCAGTGTGAAGAAAGCTTAATGAAGGAGGTTTGTTGAAGATTGCAGTGTGAAGAAAGCTTAATGCAGGAGGTTTGTTGAAGAATGCAGTGTGAAGAAAGCTTAATGCAGAAGGTTTTTTGAAGATTGCAGTGTGAAGAAAGCTTAATGCAGAAGAGTTTTTGAAGATTTCAGTAGATTATATGTTAAGTGAAGGAGGTTTGTTGATAATTTCAATGCAGAGAAAGCTAAATGGAAGAACTGTATTGAAGAAGGATGCAGGTGGGTTGCCGATTGTAGCAGGTGGTTGTTACCCAGAGGATGGCTTGTGGGGGAATGGAGGACGGATGTTGGGAACTGAGGAAGAGGAAATGTAAGGGGCTCCCGCTGATTGGCCATTGGGCGGGGCTAAAAAAAGTACTGCAATTGCTTTGCGGGCAATTGCAGTAACTGAACAGAGAGTGGATATTATTGTGATAGAAAATTCGATGAATGTGTTAGACGGCGAGCGATTTGAATGTCAGTTTTGCTACCTGTTTGTATTGGGGGCTATCGGCTCCGAACAGCGATTTGATATAGAGTTTGGTGTCGCCGGCGATGTCTACCAGTCCTGTGAGGGAGGCGTATAGTACTGTATCGCGGGCGATGCGGGCGTTGCTGAGCGGAATTGTGGCGGCCAGTACGGCATCATTTTTTTGTTTCAAATCATCGTATTTTTTCATGAGCGTGCTTACCTTCAACTCTTCTTCGTTGGGGTTGTATTGTGGTATTTGCTCCAGGAGTTTGATCAGTTTGAAGAAGTTTTCCAAGCGTGAATCGTAGTCCATTTGATTGGCTGAATTTTGGTTGACTTCTTTGCCCTCGGCGGCCAGTTTTTGAATTTCTTCGTCGGACAGCTTGGCAGAGGCGCGCGTACCCTGAATTTTGCGAACCAATGTTTTTACAGCATCGTCGGTGCTATCGAGTGTGTCGGATGATTTCACCGAATTGTTGATGCGGGTAGTGAGTTTGCTCAGGGGAGCGAAGGCATTTTCGCGCAAGGAAATAGCCAGTGAATAGGCAGGTAGCAGTAAGTCGACGTCGACAATTGACTTTCGGGACTTGGCCAGCTTGTCTTCCAGGGCTATCGCGGTGATAGCTGTTCGGGTAGGCTGGTAGATGGTGCCGTAGCCTTTTACGTAGGATAGTAAACTCGAAAAATTAGTCACATTTGCATTGTGACCAGTAGTTGGATCAGATGACATAATGTATTAGTTTGTAGGTAAATATTAGTTTTTAAGACCGTCACAAATTTATATATATTTTTTATATAAGCAATACATTTATCGGAAAATATATAAAAATATATATCTGTTTTAGGGTAAAATGCGCTACAGGCTATTGTAGGCCATTTTTTTTGGAAATAAAAAAGCCCGGCGGATGGGCAGGGCGAGTGTTTTTTGGGCTAGTTGCTTGAGGGAAAGGGGATTTTTCACCCAGAAGGGTGTCTAAAAAGGGAAAAAGAACGCAAATTATGCAAAATCCGCAAATCGACACAAAATATAAATTGCAGATATATTCGTATTTATAAAAATGAGATTTGCGAAAATTTCTTGGCAAGCCAAGCGGCAAAGCCGAGCGGTG
>JBJOOU010000239.1:0-5119 GCA_046051105.1 Bacteroidota bacterium | reverse complement strand
AATCACTAATCATTAACCACCAACTTAAACCGTACCCGCCAGCGGCCATTTTCATAGTCATGACTTATTATCTGAAACATACCTATCTCCGACGTATTCTCCACATGCTGCCCGATACACGCACAGGCATCATAGTCTCCTACCCGTATCACCCTCAATGTTTCCGACGCATCAGCCGGCAACTTGCTCAGGTCGGCAATTTTAGCGGCCTCTTCCCTACTCATCAACTCGGCCCAGACGGGTAACTGCTGCCCTATCACCTCATTCACCCTACGCGTAATTTCCTCCACCTGCTCTGCTGTAGGTGCCTGTGGCAGATCGTAATCACATTTACTCTTTTTGCGCTCTATATGTGCATTCACCGACCGTCCGCAGCCAAACATCCGCACCAAAGTCTGGTTCAGAATATGTTCGCAGGTGTGCATCGGCTCGTGATATTGCTTTTTTGCTTCGTTAAGTACCACTTCTTCCATCGATCTGTTTTTTATAAAGAGAACCAGACAGCCGCCATTACAGTCTTCTTTTTTTTCTGGTTACAAAGATAAACAATCCCACCCAAAGGATTTCAACATTCCATCACGAATATTGCCACTCACCAACTCGTCGGTACAGCTATTAGTGTGTACATCCGTAGCTTTTCTTTATTTTACACTGATATTTTTCGAATATATCAGGCATTTTAATCATCTATATCCCATCCTTATATAGGGATGGGATATATACGGGTTATATACGGAATATATACGGGTTATATATGGGATATATGGCCTAAAGATACGGCAAAACAACAGAAGAGAAAGATCAAAAGCAGATGTTGATTTTAGCCTACAAGAAGCCGATCATGCTTGATCAGGATAATTAGCTCCTGTGTATTTACAACACCTAAAAGCTACCCCTCCTGTATAACTTTTGGTCGAAAGATCAAAACAGAGCGTTGTTCAACTAAAAATGCGGTTGCCCCCCAAAAAACTACTATTGCCTGCTAAATTAATTCAGATTCTTCACTTCGTTGAGAATGACTAACACTTATACATGAAGATAAAAAGAGGAGTTTGGCTGGCGATGAATCCGTCAACCACGCCCTCCTAAAAACAAAATTGGCGGAGTGTCATATCGGACGAAGTGAGAAATATTATCAGTTTTTCAGTGTAAAGAAAGTTTAGCGGACATCAACAATAAAAAAACAAAGAAGCTATAAGTAATTTGACTGAACGTACAAGCTATCCACCCCACCCAACTATGAGTTGCCATACGGGATAATATGCAGCTAATATCATTCGCATCTATCTTATTATATGACATTTGCACCCATACCATTTAAAACATTTAATCATCCTGGAGGGGTTCAATTTCCGTAAACAAAAAAGAAAATTTCAAATGGCAATAAATTCCAGTTCCATAATTTGTTTGTTTGGTGAAAAATATGTAGGTTTGCATCTGTTAATCTACTGACAATGAAAGTATCGAAGGTACAGCATCATAAGGCATGGCGAATCCGGTTGGATTTTCCGTATGATCAGGCACAGACCGCCAAAGTACGGTCGATACCCGATGCGCGCTGGAGCCGCACACTGAAAGCCTGGCATATCCCCTATAGCAAGGAAGCATTTGCCCAATTAAAGGAACTGTTTCCTGAAATGGAGATTTTAATTTCCGAGCCGATAAACGGAGTGCGACTTGAAGTCGCACCCCGATTAGTAGCTAAAGAAACTCCCCGATTAATCAGAAAATCGAAACAACCCGAACCAATAGGAGCGCAATCTGAAGTTGCACCACGATTAGATAAAGCTGGTCGCGACCTGTCCCTACGGGGGCGAAATGACATTTCAATTGAAATTACCGAAAAACGCATTTTTGTGAAACTACCCAAAAATGATACAGATACACAGTTTCTCAGATCATTTCGATATGTACATTGGGATAATGCAAACCGACAGTGGATAATACCTAATTATGGCAAGAATTTGGAATTGATTGAGAATTATTTTAGAAACAGAACTGTATCTGTCAACAGGCGGCAGGATGAAATGATTGTTGAGAGCAAACAGGGTATAGCCGAAGCCGACATCCTGAAAGCACAAAACATTCAGAATCGCCTTTTGCGTATCTATTTTGTATATAACCGTGCACTAATACAAGATATTAAGAAGATATCACTTATACGCTGGTATAGTTCAGAAAATTGCTGGACATTACCCTATAACGAACAAAATGTAGAATCACTTCAGAAATTAGCGCAAGCATACGGGTTGAAATGGGAGTATGAACTAATTTCGAAAACCGAAGGTTTGCCCCGACAGCCCAAACATGCCAACTATCTGCGTTGCCCGAATGAATACGTGGAAAAGCTAAAAGAACTCCGATACAGTATAAATACCCAAAATGTGTACTGCGATTTGTTCGAGGAATTCATCAACTTTTATTCGGAGAGAAAAGCCGAAGACATTACCGAAGAAGAAATTATATCCTTTCTACGCTATTTAGTAAACGACCGTAAAATCTCCACCTCGTATCAGAATCAATCCATTAATGCAATCAAATTTTACTATGAGCGTGTTTTGGGTGGAAAAAGGAAAATATATCTGATTGAACGCCCCCGAAAAGAAACATTTTTGCCCGAAGTATTGAGTGAAGAAGAAATCGCTTCCATACTTAAAACAATTACTAACATTAAGCATAAAGCATTGATAATGACTATTTATTCAGGTGGATTACGAATAAGTGAAGTTATAAATCTGAAAGTAAAAGACATTGACTCTCAAAGGATGCAGATAAGAGTTTCGCAATCCAAAGGAAAAAAAGACCGCTATACTTTGTTAAGTCAAAAAACTCTATTAACTTTACGGCAGTATTTTGCTGAATACAAACCAAAAGAGTGGCTATTTGAGGGCGAAGGCGGGGGACAATATACAGATAGTAGCATATATAAGATTTTTAAAACTGCATTAACTAATGCGAAAATCAAGAAAAAAGTTTCTATACATAGCCTGCGACATTCATTTGCAACACATTTGCTTGAAAATGGAACTGATTTACGCTACATACAAAATTTATTAGGTCATTCGAGCAGTAAAACTACGGAAATATATACACACATTACAAACAAGGGATTTGATCAAATTAAAAATCCGTTGGATAAGTTAGATATTTAATCAAAACATGATGATCTATAGAGCATTAACAGTTTGGATAAGTGTACCTGAATTGATTTATGCCTCAAAGCACAATCAACTCAATTTCAGTCAATTAAAAACAAACAACAAACAACTATAGTCGAAATATGTTCACCTATGGTGTACATACACAGATGTTATAGCCAATTTTAAAAAGAATGCTCCCATTCCTTCACTATTTCTGGCTTTACAAATTGCAATAGTTCTTTTGAAATTATTATTTCTTGTTTAGTTGAGTAATTGTAGCATTTATATTTATCGCTTAAATCCTCAATTATTTTAGTATGAAATCCCACATCATTTGATTCAAGATATGGTAAATTATTTTCTCGTGCCACTTTAATACATATTTGATTTAGTGTAAATTACAAAACAAAAGGATTTTCTGTGCAAATAAAACTGGCTATAACACACGTGTATGCTATATAGCCTGTTTCGTGCGTTTGTGTAGTTTTTGCTCCCGCTTGCGGCTTGATTTGTCTTGCGACAAATCTTCGCTCCGCAATCCGGCTACAAAGCATACACTCGGTCGTTAGCGGTAATTTTACGAAAACGACATAAATACTAAAAAACAATCCGATGAAGCTATAAGTAACTGTTTAAAAATAAAAACAGAAATAAATCATTACTCTCAAAAGTTATGATGATTTGTATTTATCAACAATTTAAAATTTACAACAATGACACAGTTACAAATGATTAACAAAACCAAATCAATAGCTCAACAAGACGAAAATGTTTCCGCAGTTTTTATGTACGGTTCATTTACTAAAAATGAAGGCGACAAATATTCTGACATCGAATTTTACATCTTTCTAAAAACCAAAGAAAACTTTTCGGCTGAAGAATGGGTAAACCAAGTTTATCCTGTCGCTTTATATTTCATTAATGAATACGGAAGTGAAGTCGCTATTTTTGAGAATATGATTAGAGGCGAATTTCATTTTTTAAAAACAGACGAAATAAAAATCATTAAATCGTGGGAAGGAATTGTTGCGTTCAGTGATTTTGACCAAATGAATTTAATTGACAAAGACAGACTTTTAACGGAAACGCTAAATCAAATCAAAGTAAAATTCCCTGATAGAACCACAGACGAAAATATTTTGTGGCTAAGCCAATCATTACTGAATGTTTTGCTGACAACGAACAATTTAATCAAAAGAGAAGAATTTGCCCACGCCCACCAAAGCTTGACGACTGTTCAAAAATACTTACTTTGGCTCATCAGAACAGTAACAAATAAAACTCAACATTGGGAAAGCCCGACGAAAAGTTTGGAAAAAGATATTGACCAAGATTGGTATTCAGAATTTATACTTACAACATCTGATTTAAACCCTAAAAACATAAATACAGCCTTTCAAAATTCATTGAAAATATCTGAAAAGCTGTTTGACAAACTAAATGTTGGACTAAAACTCAAAGAAATATTAAAAAGAATTGAATAAAAAACTACCGCTAACATCGCATATAGCCAATGGCGGGGGAAGTGGGTATTTGAAGCTTTGTAGCCCGCATCAGCTTCTGTGCTGGCGGACAGGCATGCAGCCCGCAAACCGCCACTGGCCATATGCGTAACCGTTATGCGTCAGTGTAAAAAAAGAAAAGACAGAGATTTATTCACTGAAAAGTCTTTGACGAACTGTCCGTTTTTTCGACATAGACAGACAGTTCGGGTTTGACAGACTTTTTACTTCTGTCAGCTTTTTCGGGCGGACAATTCCTCGCAGACTATAAAGGAAGTATTTTTGACTTTTCACTTCATTACATTGACAAATAACGAGCAAAAGCGGGACATTGTGGTTGAGAATTAGTAGGAACTTAATTTATCTCTTTTTTACGAGTGAAAACAATTATAAATGGTAAAACTATTTTTACAAGACTCAAGATTAGAACACTAAGTATTGCGAACATGAAAATTAGAAAAATATATGCTTAAGTTT
>JBJOOU010000238.1:0-9005 GCA_046051105.1 Bacteroidota bacterium | reverse complement strand
CTTTGATACCGTCCGGTTACGAAGATGGGTTGTTATGCTTATTTGTATGCAAATGTATGCATTTTTGCATAGCAATTTTTTAATTAAATGCTAAATAATCTGATTTATCCCTAATTGAATTCGTTTAATTTTAAAACAAAAAAAACTAATACCATATGATTTATCGCAGATTTTTACTCAGCAGATGGATAATAGGGCTGGTATTGTTATCGATATCGGTAACAGCCACGTCGCAGGTTACAGTAGTAGCCAAACACAAAACAGTCAAACAGGTTGTGCAAATGATTCAGCAAAAGTCGGATTATGCTTTCTTTTTCAGCAATGATTTAGCTGGGATGGACAAAATTATAGACATAAACGCTACAAATGAACCTATTGAAACTGTGCTGAAGAAAGCATTACAGGAAACTGGAATCAATTATCAAATAGATAGCAACAAGCAAATTACACTTTTTGTAAAAGAAAAAACTACTCAGGAAAACAAGCAAAAACCAGGAGCTCCAGTTCGGGTAAGCGGTATAGTTACCGATGCTAACGGGAATACTATGGTGGGTGTAAGCATTAAAATTAAAGGCACCACAACAGGTACAATTACAGATGTTAATGGGAAATTTTCGATTCAGAAACTCGATAAAAACTCAATGTTGATTGTTTCTTATATTGGTTATCAAACAAAACTTGTTCCTGTGGGCGACTCAGAAGTGCTAAAGATAACACTTGATGAGGACGCAAAAGCAATTAGTGAAGTTGTGGTGGTGGGATACGGCACCATGCGCAAGAAAGATTTGACAGGTTCGGTTGTGCAAATTAACGCCAGCAAAATTGCCGACCAAAACCCGGGTACAGTTCAGGATATTCTTCGTGGAACTCCAGGACTACAAATTGGCTACGATGCTTCGGCCAAGGGTGGCGGTGCATCCATTGTATTGCGCGGTAAAAACTCATTACTTACTAACCCCAGCCCTCTTATCGTACTTGACGGTATGGCATTTTATGGAGAGCTTTCGGAGATCAACCCTGACGACATTGCTCAGATCGACGTTTTAAAAGATGCTTCCTCAGCGGCAATATATGGTGCAAGAGCTGCAGCGGGGGTTATCATTGTTAGCACAAAAAAAGGGAAAGAAGGAAAACCCGTTGTCAATGTAAGTGCTAATCTATCAGCTAATTCTAAATCCGCTTATCGCGACTATTTTAACGCTACCGACTATATGCGCTATCGCGAAGATTGGTATATGATGAACTACACTTATGGTAAAGGCGCCGACGGTCTTTATGGCTATTATCAAGCTGTTGACTCTAAGACAGGTCAATTAGCTTATCCTAAGGGTTATTTCAACAACCCCAGCAATCTTAGTGCTGCAGATCAGGCCACATGGAGTAGCTCTACAGGAAAGAATGGTTTCGGGCCTTCAACAGGCGAATCAATGCTGAGCTTGTATGCCCGTCGTTTGGAGATGAAAAATTCCCAACTTGTGTATGACAACTTTCTGGCCGGAAAGACTTATGACTGGAACGATGCTACTTTCCGCACGGGTCTTAATCAGGATTACAATGCAAGTCTCTCTGGCGCAACCGATCGCGTAAACTATTACATGTCATTTGGATACCTGAAAAACGAGGGTGCAGTGCAAGGAAACGAGTATCGTGCATTCCGCTCTAACTTTAAGATGAACGCTAAAGTTACTAAATGGCTTGAATTGGGAGCCAATATAAACTTTCAGGATCGTACTGATGGAGACATCCAAGTGTCGCTTGGTAACAATTATTGGGATAACAACATGCTCCGTAATTCACCCTATGCTTCGATGTACACTGCAGATGGTGGTTACGAGCAATATCCTATGGGTGGTAGAGTCACTAAAGGCGGTTACAACTATTACTTCGATCGTCAATATTATGACCTGGAGAAGGGCTACACTGTATTGAATACTATTTTTAATGGTAAGATTACGCTACCATTAGGCATCGCATATCAATTCAATATCGCTCCCCGTTACCAATGGTTTAACGACCGTTACTTTATGTCGGCCGCATTGCCAGACGCTTCTGTTGCATCACGCGGTGTTAACCGTGGAAATGGCAAAAATTTCGATTTGAATCTGAACAATATGCTTATTTGGGATAAAACTTTTAATGATGTTCATCACTTCACCACAACACTGGTTCAGGAAGCCGAAAACCACCGCACCTGGAGTGATAACATTTATGCCCGCAATATTACCCCGAGCGATGTACTCGGACTTCACTATACAGATGGTGGAAACAAGCTGCAAAGTTCTTTTACAACCTACGACACTCATTACACCGGGACTTCGTATCTGGGGCGTGCATTCTACAGTTATGACGACCGTTATATGATTACGGGATCTTTTCGTCGAGATGGTTTTTCTGGTTTTGGTGCCAACAATTCATGGGGTAACTTTGGTTCAGTTGGGCTCGGTTGGACATTTACCAATGAAAAATTCCTGGAATCGACAAAGAAATGGTTAGATATGGGAAAATTACGTGTCTCTTGGGGAACGAATGGAAACCGTGATTTCGGTAACGTATACAAGGTGTTGGCAAACCTAAAATTGGGTGATCCAATGGTTTATTACAACAATGGAACTTCTACTGTTGTTAACTCTTTAACTATGGATCGTTTGGCAGCTCCCAATCTTGAATGGGAAAAAACAAACGCTTATAACGTCGGTTTGGACTTCTCTGTATTTAATCATGTACTGTCGGGTAGTGTAGAATACTACTTTAAGAAAACAAAGGACTTGATTATGGATCAACGCCTGCCGAGCTTCACCGGATTTAGCTCTATTGCGGCTAACCTAGGTGAATCACAGAATCAGGGTTTTGAAATTTCGTTGACATCAACCAACATTCAAATGAAAGACTTTACATGGAGCACCTCTGCTGGCTTCTCGTTGAACCAAAACCGTATCAATCATATTTATTATTCTTATGATGCGAATGGTAAAGAGTTGGATGATACCCAAAATAAGTGGTATATTGGTAAGCCGATGGGTGAAATCTGGGATTATGAAACCGATGGTATTTGGCAAAACAACCCTACTGATATTGCATCAGCAGCTCTGGTAGGACAAAGACCGGGCGATATTAAGGTTAAAAATAATTACACCGAAGATGATAAAATCCTCACTGACGGAACCCGTGTCCCTGTTTACAATGAGAAGGACAAAGCGTATCTTGGCACAACTATTCCTCCGGTCTATTGGAATTTGCGTAACGAGTTCACTCTTTGGAAAGATCTAAGTTTCTCATTCTCTTTGTACTCTTATATGGGTCACAAGAGCGTTTTAGGATATTGGCTAAACCAGGACAACGGAGGTTCTGTTGTAACCAACGCATATAATGTTCCTAAAAAAGAATATTGGACTCCTGACAATCCTACCAATGAATACGCACGCTTGAATGCAGTAGGTCCTACCGGCTTATCTGGAGGTGTGGGCAAGCTCTATAATCGTAGCTTTGTACGTTTCGATGATATTTCAGTAGGTTACACCCTGCCCCAAAAGTGGACACGCAAGTACCAGGTTGAAAGGATTCGTGTAAATGCCAGTTGCCGCAATATCGGTACAATCTCTGGCTGGAAATATGGAGATCCTGAAACATACAGTGATACCAATACCGGAGGTTTGTCAACCCGCACATTCAATGTTGGTTTAAACATCACTCTTTAAATTCGGAGGTTCAAAATGAAAAACAATATAAAGAAATTCAAAATGAAAAACAATATAAAGAATTTGTTCAAGGGTAGCATGGTGTTCGCCTCACTAGCCATGCTGTCAAGCTGTTCTGACGACTTCCTCAAACAAGACCCGCTGTCGTTCTACGAACCTAAGACTACGTATGCTACCGAAGCTGGTTTGCAGGCATCTCTTGCTATGTGCGATTTGCATTATAAAACGATGCTTATGGATGGTAACGGAAATGTACTCCCCATTGCGTCAGTTTACATTATGAGCGACATAGGTCTTTATGCAAAAACAGATGCAGGTGGTGGTATAATGGACGACTTTGCAAACAAGATTACTCCAACGTCAGGCATGGCCGGCGGTGGAGACTCCAACGCAATGCTCCGTTTTTGGGATGAGGCATGGACAGGCATTAAATATGCCAATACAGTTCTGTCTTATGTCGATAAGGTGGTAGGATTGGACGCAGCCACTCGTGATGCATATAAAGGTCGTGCTTACTTCCATCGTGCCTACAAATACTATCATCAGGCGCTCCTGTTTGGAGATATACCTTTAGTTACTAAGATTATCGAAGCACCAAAGCAAGATTACAAATCAACTACCAAAGAAGCCATATTCAAAATGTTGATTAACGACCTTGAATTTGCAGTTGCCCACGTTCCTGCTCAAAAGAATATGCCATATCTCGGTGCTGTGAATCAGGAAGCTTGTATGCAACTATTGATAAAATGTTATTTGGTGAACGGCGATTTCAAAAAAGCCGAAGACATGGCTACTGATTTGATTCAAAATCATGGACTTGCTCTTATGACTGCGCCTTTTGGAACGAATGTTCCTTCCGGAAACCCCAGCACCTGGCCAGTACAACGTAATGTGCTTTGGGATTTACATCGCGGAGAAAATATCGCTGCACCAACTAACAAAGAAACCATACTTCCTATTTTGAATTACAGTGACCAAAACTTTACGCAATACTTAACCATGCGTGCTTTGGGCGTTCACTGGTCTAATGGCGATATTATGGATCCCAGCGGCATAGGCTCTCCTACATATAATTGGGCTCGCAACACCAGCTCATACAATTCTCAACTAGACTGGTTGCGGGTGCTGGGTCGTGGTATCGGATGCTTCCGTACTTCTTATCACTACAACAAGACTATCTGGAGTTATAACGGAGAAGTCGATACGCAGGATTTGCGCCACAATCGTGCCATGGGCAACTGGGTGGAAATGGAAGATATAAAATACAACAGACCCAACTCTCCGTTTTTAGGCAAAAACATGCAGTTATATGCCACAGAGGATTACAAGGATGCAAATGGCAAAGTGATTGTTGCCAAGGGTACTCTTTTGTGTAAGGACACAATCCGTAGCTGGTTTCCTATTCCTCTGTATAAAATGTACATCCTCGATGCTGCTGCCGAGCAAAACAATGGAGCAAACCAGTTCAATGGAGCAACAAAAGGTACTACCTGCTCTAATGGGAATATGTACCTTTTCCGTTTGGCGGAAACATATTTGCTTCGTGCTGAGGCTAGGTTTTATCAGGGAAAAACAGCAGAAGCAGCCGAAGATGTGAATGTTATTCGCGCTCGTGCCAATGCAAAAAAAATGTTTTCGACTGTTACAATCGGTGATATATGTGATGAACGTGCTCGTGAACTTTATATGGAAGAATGGCGTCAACCCGAGTTAACCCGTATTTCATGGTGTCTTGCAAAGAGCGGAAAACCAGATGAGTGGGGTAATACCTACGACATAAACACCTGGGACAAACAAAGTGGAACAGACCTCAATGGCGGAAGCTATTGGTTTAAGCGCCTCACTCATTATAGCCTTTTCAATCGTGGCACGATTCTTTCCAAGGTTAATCTGACCTATCAGGTTGATAAACGCAATCTCTTTTGGCCAATCCCCAATGCTGCTATTACGGCAAACATTCGTGGTAAACTTAGCCAAAATTATGGCTACGATGGCTATGATGCCAACACAGCCAAATGGACTACATGGGAGGAAGCTGTAGCTGACGAAGATTAATGAAACGTTCTCATAAAAATCTTTTGTAGGAAGCAGATAGCATCAAAATGTACTTCTGATTCTTACAAAAGATTAAACTTATGGCTGGATCAACGCGTAAGCTGAGTGTTGGTTATTGGCTCCAATTCCACAATCGTCTATCGACTCGAATACAGGAGCTGTGTTGGAGCAAAACGATAGTTGGGGTAAATAATTATTGATTGATTTATTGGTACAAAGGGTGTCCGGATTCTATTTTCGGATGCCCTTTGATTTAAAATAAATGTCACAATCTGGCTTGTTGATTGGCTTTGTGCAATAAAACAGTAATTTTGTGGCCTTATAAATAAACTAAAAGTCTTCCCCCATGGCCATCACCTATTATTCCGACAACAGCGAGCGTGAGCAGCTGAACCCCGATATTTATTTCATGCGTCAGGCATTGGCTGAGGCTGAAAAGGCTTTGCAGCGCGACGAAGTGCCGATTGGTGCTATGGTGGTATGTCAGGGACGCATCATTGCCCGCGGGCATAACCTCACCGAAACCCTCACCGATGTAACAGCACATGCTGAGATGCAGGCCATAACAGCGGCAGCGCAGTATCTAGGTGGGAAATATCTGGTGGATTGTACGCTTTACGTCACTGTGGAACCTTGTGTGATGTGTGCCGGAGCGTTGGGTTGGTCGCAAGTGAGCCGCATTGTGTACGGAGCGAGCGACGATAAGCGCGGTTTTGCCCGCTTTGCTCCACATGCTTTGCACCCCAAAACGGAAGTGATCAAAGGCGTGTTGGAAGAGGAATGCAGCGCGATGATGAAAGACTTTTTTAAAAAGAAAAGATAACTATCGATGAGAAAATTTCTTGTAATCCTTTTTATAATTCCCCTTACATTTCTTTCGGCTCAAAAACTGATACCTGTAGCCGAAGGCTGGGCCGGCAATTCGGTGAATGCGGTGGTGTTTCGCAAAAATTCGGTGGTCACCTACAAAAACATTCAGTTCACGGCTTTCTACGACGCTCAGGGCAGGCTTACACTAGCCAAACGCCGATTGGGCAAACCTTTCAGCGAGATTGTTACGACTCCTTTTACCGGAAACTACAAAGATGCACACAACTGCATTAGCATTATGGTGGACGGTGCGGGCTACCTGCATGTGTCGTGGGATCATCACGGACATCCGCTCCGCTATGCTCGTTCGGTGGCACCGTTGTCGCTGCAACTGACAGAGAAAATGCCCATGACCGGCCTCAACGAAAGCAATGTTACCTATCCCGAATTCCATAAACTTCCAAATGGCAACCTGATATTTATGTACCGTGATGGACGCTCGGGGAGGGGCAACCTGGTGATGAATCTTTATTCGACCAAGACCCGTGAGTGGAAGCAATTGCATGCCAGTCTGATTGATGGCGAGAACCGCCAGAATGCTTACTGGCAGGCCTGTGTGGATGCCAGGGGAGTGATTCATGTTTCGTGGGTGTGGCGCTCAAGTCCCGACGTAGCTTCCAACCACAATATGAATTACGCTTGCAGTAGGGACGGTGGCAAAACCTGGGAAAAGTCGACGGGCGAGAAATACCATTTGCCCATAAAAGAAGCCGAGGCCGAAGTAGCGCTTGTTATTCCGCAAAAAAGCGAGTTGATCAACCAAACTTCCATGACAACGGATGAAGCGGGCAATCCTTTTATTGCTTCTTATTGGCGGAGCAATGATTCTCCGGTGCCACAGTACCGCATTATCTATAAAAGTGCCGAAAAATGGATTTCTCAGAGCCTGAATAATCGCACTACCGACTTTAGTCTGAGTGGTGTGGGTACGAAAAGCATTCCTGTGGCTCGTCCGCAGATATTGGTGCAGGGCAAAGGCGAAAAGGCCATCGCTAGTTTGCTGTTTCGCGACCGCGAGCGCGATTCGAAGGTGAGCATGGCCACTTGTAGCGATCTAAAAACCGGAAAATGGATCGTTGGAGACCTCACCGACTTTAGCGTGGGCGATTGGGAGCCGAGCTTTGATACCGAGCTGTGGAAAAACAAACATCAGCTGAATGTATTTGTGCAAAAAGTACAGCAGATTGACGGCGAAGGCTTGTCAAAAGTCAATCCTGAGATGGTGTATATTCTCGAAAAATAATCCAATCTCAATCGACATAAAAAGCCCTGTTTCAATATAGATTTTTTATCATCTATGCTGAAACAGGGCTTTATTATTTTGTATAGAATAACTAATTCTTAGTAATTAAAATCGATTACCACCAGTTCCGATTGGGTACCAATACGGTACTGAGGCCCCCAGATACCCAGGCCGGACGATACATAAATATGGCTTTTGCCTTTCTTCTTGTAGCCATGAGCCAGTTCGTACATATTTTTCACCAACAGATTGCCGGGAAAGAATTGTCCGTTGTGCGTATGTCCTGATATTTGCAAATCAATGCCGTTCTTTTCGGTCAAATCCAGTTCGTAAGGCTGATGATCGAGCATGATGACCGGTTTTGTTCTGTCCAGCTTTTCCACCAGTTCCGAAATCTCTTTGCGATTGACATTGGTACGGTCGTCACGGCCTAAAACATAAAAACTATTGTCGATCAGTGCCGAACTATCGCGCAGGTAAGTGATGCCGGCTTTTCGTAGATATTCTTCCGTAGCCCGGGGCGTTTCGGCATAGAATTCATGATTTCCGGTAATGGCATATACGCCTTTGGAAGCTTTTATCTGGCGCAATTCTTCGTCCATGTGTTGCCGACTCACAGGTATCATCGATCGGTCGGACACATCGCCGGCCAGCAACACAATGTCCGGATGCTGGTCGTTGATCATTTTCACGTATTTCTGCAAATACGCTTTGTCGATAGTAACACCCAGGTGAATATCACTGGCTGCCACTATGCGTAGTTTTTTACCTTGTTTCGGCGTTTCGGCAGTGAGGGAGAGTTTTACTATTTCGGGATGATTAAATTTCCATGAACCGTAAATCATCAGTATCGCAGTAATGCCCAGAGTGGCTATAAATGCCCAATATCGGAACAAGGGCATTCCCTGCGGAGCAAAATGGAAGAAATAATTGGCAACGCGAATGATATCCACCACCAGAAAACTCAGGAACAGATACACAAAAACGATCAGATAGCTGTAGGCAGCATGGCTAATGGCTTTTCCCAACAATGCAGGCATATTGGGCGAAAAGATCATGGCCACAAAAATGCTCAGAAATAAAACGATAACTGCCGCCAGGAAAACCGGACGCAACATTGAACCAACTGGCAGTGCCTGCCA
>JBJOOU010000237.1:0-9217 GCA_046051105.1 Bacteroidota bacterium | reverse complement strand
ATGAGATGCTGAAAAGCGGAATTGATAACTTATCGGTAATGCAACATGCTGATCACTCCAGTTTAGAAATGACAACGCTTTACGGAAACCACCACGACCCAAATTTGACTGAATTGATTTACCAGAAGGCACCAAAGTTTTAAAAACAGAAAACCCCGGATAAAATAAATTATCCGGGGTTTTTATGACGGAGGGACTCAGTATCAAAGACCAGTAGCCTTACTCACCTAATCGCCTACTAGTCTACTTTTACTTTTACTTTTACTTTGGAATACAGAAGAAACCATTTCATTTCAGTTCATTTCGTACGTTCGCGCTTTCGCGTTTTCATTCGTTTCCCTTTCGTGTGCTATTTTGGTACTGCAAATATACGCTATTTATTCTGATTACCAAACAGATTGAAGATATTTTTTATTTTAAATTGGTTGCGTATCATCAGCACGGAAACAAATACTATCAAAAGAATACTTGTTATTGCTCCTATTGTTATAAATGCTTTTTGAAACCAGTTTAATTCACGGGTAGTATATTTGGTTATTGTTCTATCTAAATATACGGGCTTATCCTTGTATTTGTAGATAGAATCATACCTTACAGATACCTTGTCCCGGAACTGTGTTTTAAACACCTGATAAAATACCGTGTCACCTTTTTGAGTAATACGGATGCTATCACGCTGAAATACATTGATTGAATCATGCTTCACATTCGTTTTGTACTCGATGTCGTGTACAATCACCTGGCTAGGCTTGCAAGCCACAAGTGATACTACAGTAATAAGGAATAATAACTTTCTCATGGTTTTGCCTCCGTTTCTCCGTTAATGCGTTTGTTGCAATTATCACGATAGCAGGCAATTGCTTGTAATTGCTTTACTACTTCGTTTAAATCATTATTTACAGTTTTTAGCAGCGTGCTTTGTTGCTGCGCCAGAGTGATGTTGTCACTCTTTTTGTTCTGCCATTTGTTGATTAAGGCCGTTCCGCTTGAGCCTAGCAATGTGCCGAGCACGGCCGTTATTTCTGGGGTTAGTAGTTCTGATAGTGTCATTGTTGATATAATATAATAATTAGTAATCCAATCAATCCACCCGCGACGGTAGCCACTAAATCAAAAATATCAGAAACGTGTCCGGGTGTTTTTCGGTCGTAAATTTCTTTCACAATACCCAGAACGATAGCAAGTACTACGCCCGCAAAATACGGCTGTATAGCTACAGCGAGAAAGAAGCCTACAAGGAAGTGCAACGCTTTATCTGATTGTACTATTTTGATTATCCGCTCAATCATAACCCTGCATTCGTTAGACGTTCTTCGATGGCTGTAATTTTGTCGTTTAGTTCAACAATGGCAGGGAATAAATAAATAGTCAATGCTTGCGAATCAACTGTATAGATAAGATCGCCTTCTTTAGCTACTACAGTTTCAAAAGTTTTGTTGCCTTCAGTATCGAGTACCGGATTACCTTCCTTATCTACAATTTCACGTTGTTCATACTCCCAACCGAAAAGTTTTCCTTCATCTTCGTTGCGAGGTGCACGTTGTTTTACATGCCCATCAAAACCAAGTTCAAGCAAGTACTGAGCAATCTCACTTGTGATAACGCCTGAGCCGTATGCATCCTGATCGATAAATTCGTAATGCCGAATAGTTTTTGAGATATCGATTACTTTTTTCAATCCATCGGTTACGGGTCGAATGTTTTGTTTCAGGCGAATGTCAGAAGTGTTCGTAAGCGAACCAGTATAGTTTAAGTTGCGGAGGTTTAAGTCACGGTAAACGCCTGCTGTGTTTCCATCGTTGATCTCAAGTATTCCGGCTGAGTTTCGTTTCAAACCTATATCTTTTGTTTGCGACTGAACGTTCGCATTGTCATTTACTGCGAATGAAATCTTATCAGATGCACCGCACTCTAGCCCAATACCCGAACATCTAATCCCATTCCCAGCATCAAACCAAACGCCATTATAGAAGCATGACTGACCTTCAACATTAAGGTCACCAGTTACCGGGTTGTATATTATACGCTGTGTGTTATTTGAATTGTATTTGTAAAAATATCCTGAAGCAAATAAAATATTATTAATACTCCATTGATTATAAGTATAAGTTACCCCTCTCATACTTACAGGAAAAGCAGAACTTACACCAATAATTGATGTAGATGTATAGCTACCAACTACCCGCCGAATGCCATTTACGACAATTCTAGCCCCTACCATCGCACTTGTAAATAGCGCACCGCTAGAAAGCGTTAAGGTCAAACCATCGGCTGAAATAGTGACCGACTGCCCGGCGACAGGTGTGAACCACGGCGTAGAATGGTAGATCGTTCCACCTAAATCATCGACCTTGTTTGTAAATAACTCAGTGATAGAATCAATCAGCGTTTTCCCACTCGTAGGCAATGCAGCAAACGTTTTACTGCCGACCCAACTCAAGAAACCCGCCAATACCCCGCGGCTATTCACTGGGGCGGTTTCATTTGTTCCGGCTATTACGGTTGCATCGGTAGCAAATGGGCGTGAGTTTAATTCTACAAGCATAGTGCTTTCTCCATCCCAATAATACTCAAATAGGTAATTTAATCCAGAGTCATCTACACATATATACAATTTATGTAACTTAATCTCGATATTAATCCAAGACTCAGACGTAGAGTTATATTGAGACAAAGCAGCATCCACCGGATTATACCAATATGCTCCATCGCTTTGTGCTCCTGGGTCATTTTCATTCCAAAACTGGATTTCGATAATTTCAGTAGCCGTAGCTACCGAGTCGGTAACGGCTTTCTGGCTCATTACGTCGGAAGTGCTTTGCCCTGTAGTCTGTACGGGTTTTATTCTAAAAAATGACAATCCTTTCATTTCTGTACCTCCTGTATGTAAAATAAAATGACTAGCAGCTTTCTGGTTTTGCCAACTTCACCTTTGAATGCGAAATTAATAATCTGATCAATTACCACATCCGGGTGATTGTCCCAACTGAAAGAAGCACCTTCCGCTAATTCAATATTGTCATCAATCACTACCGTGTCGGTGCCCTGATTGATAAATTGAACTGAATTAAACTTATCGTTTTGTATTGCTCCGTTTTGGGACAATATTCGGTTTTTCTTTGTTGTGCTATACTTTGCCATTTTGCGAAGATTTTAGATACTTGTAAATAAGATAGAATACTACGCCTGAAATTATCAGGGTTCCGGGACTAAATGCTACGACTGCATCGACTTTTTTTTTATGTAGTTGCTGACGTATTGCTCAAATTCGGCCACGGTTATTTTTTTGTCCTTATTCAGATCAATAGCCGGATTTTGAGTGGCAACAAGCGAGGCACTTAGTTTTGATGTTTCAAATGTCCACGTTTGCGGCTTTCCAAGCGATGCCGGGAAGAATACCACTTTGTACAGATCGTACACATTGTGTATTTTACCGATGTATGGTTTGAAATACAGATACACGTAATACAATTGTTGTACGTTGTTCATGTTGTACAATGCATCTACGGTAGTGCCAAGGCCTACAGCGGTAGACGGCATAAACTGAAGCAATCCGGTAGCCCGTGTATATGGGTTGCGCGCCCTTTCGTTTAGTCGGCTTTCGGCATACATAACGGTCATAAGATCATCAACCAATATGCCCAACAAGTTGCAATATTTTTGAAGATCGCTAATGAAAGCAGCTTTGTTTGTTTTTATGTATTGTTCGTATGCAATCATTGTACACGTTTTTTTACTGATTTTAAAATAGATAAACAGAAACTGTAATAGTTTGGATTTTCGGAATTATATCCGCCTTCAATCATTTTTTTGATGAATGTTTCGGGAGAATGGATATAATCGAAAGCATCCTGATAGCGATTACTGTTGGCCAGATTACGGCAAAAATCCTCGAAGCCTTGTTCTACTGTGTCGTACGCCCGGAAGGTGTATTTTTTGCCTGTAGACTTATTTGTAAGCACTACCGTTTTGCCGCTGTAGTTGTTTCCGGCTGTCATGCCGAAATAATTGTTTGCATGGGCTTTTTGTCCCCACTGGCTTTCTACGCCGCCGATGGTTAGTATTACCAGTGCAGGGACTTTGTAAACCTCTGCCATGCGATTAGCTAAAGGCGTGAAAGCTTTTACAAACTGATCTGCATTCATTTTTATATCCCTCCAAAAAGTTTTAATGCAGCCAACCCGCCCGAAAGCCAGTACAGCCAATTATTTGATTTTGTTGTTGTAGTTGTAGTTGTGTCGGTTGTAGTAGTTGGCGTTGTTACTGTAGTATCATCCGGGTTTTTAGTAGCATCCGCTTTCTTCGCATGATATACATCCCGTTCGCGAAACCACCCCGTAGGACGGCGATCACAATAATACAACTGAGCTTCGAGCCATACGGTGTCATGCTCATCAATACAGTAAGCCCCGGTTAGTTTACCGATCACTTCGCCTACATCTAGCCGCGCCAATTCTTTGCGGTCGTAACTGCGAATACAAAGCCCTCTATCCCATTCCGGTTCGGTAAAGCAATTTGCCCAGGTACACTGAATGGTGATCGGTAGTCCTGTTATTTCTTGCGAGGTTTGAATTTCCATAATCGTACTATTTTAAAGAAGATACTTTTTTAGATGGGTTATACTCTAAATCTATATTTTCTATCTTACAACTCTCATTATTCAACTGCTTACGGCATTTTTCCAATTTTGAAATGTGTTTTGGAATTTCATTTCTTATTGTAGAAAATAGACTTATTACACCTGATTCATTAGGTTGTAGGTAGTGTTTTCCAAGATGTTCGTAAAAACATTTCAAAAATTCGCTACTGCCATATCCTGCTATTGCCTCTAAAGCTCTAGCTTCTTGCTCATTTAATTTCAATGTAACTTGAAAATCTATTTTTACAGTTGAATTAATCTTATTCGCTTCCATATTATCGTTTATTATAGGATAAATTACTGTTGAACTTATCAAAAGCCCAAATAGCTAATACTCCGATACCTACATACTTTGCGGTATTAATCCACGCTTTACCGCTTGCAGCTTCTAATTTCTTTTGCCAGTCGGCGGCATTGGCGGCGTTTTCGGCTTTCAGTTTTGCGTATGTATCTGGGGGAAGAAACTTGATTAATTGAGCCTCTAACTCTGTACTATACTTTACGTCGGCTTTTGCTTCGGTATCGATAGGCAAAAACTTTTTGTAGATAGAGATTGACACAATAGCCGTAGCAGCTAGCACTACAGCAACCACTACGATAGCCACAATAGGAATAACACCTATTCCTGGGTTATCCATAAAGTTGGTTAGTTCATCGTTGTACATCGAGAAATTAGGGCTTTCAGCTTCCTGTATGTTGGTCAGATCGCCCGAATTCTTCATGAACTCGTTACGGTTGATTAGTCGCGTTTGAAGCATGTACAAGCGTTGGCGGGCATCGGCTGGCAATACGATTGCATTTTCTTTGCAATAGTTCAAAATCCTTGCACACATCAAATTACTTTCGAGTATGGTTTGATGGCTACCGATAATGTTATCAATCAGATTTTGTGCTTTAGCTTTGTTTGCATCGCCCGGCTTTGTTGCAGTCCATTGCTCTAAATCTGTGGAAAGTATATAACCATAAGCAGGCTGACTATTTAATCCATAAATCTTAACCTGATAACAGATATCATCCTTCATACTGAAAAATCTTCCTGTTAACTGTAGATATACATTCATAGAAATACTGATAGTAACAATTTTGTATTTTGTACCATCGGCTGTCAGTTTTGGGTAATCATACCCTACGGCGGAATTCACCGACTTTGGGTAAAGAAATTTACCGCCAAAATCCCCTACAAGGTTGAATATATCTTCGTACATAACTATTTACTTTTAAGAAGCATTTCTTTTACTTCGTTGTAACCTAAATCGATAAACCCTGCTTTGATCTTTTCGCCGCTTGCTGCAAAGTTGGCAATGAACTCTATCAGTTCGATAAAGCTTTCGGGGTCGGCGGCCTGCCATTGTTCGAGAGCAGCTTCTAAGCGGCTTTCTGGTGATAATGTATTTTCGTCCATTTCTGATTCTGAGGTGGTTTGTTGTTGTTGAATCGCTCTGTCAATTGTACCGATCGAAAGTTGAGTCGGTTGCGCTTGTGGGAAGATTTTTGACGCTAACCCATTCAGAAGTAATCCAATGTGAGGGTTTATCTTTTCAATAAAATTATTAAGTGCTGAATCTTTAGCCCTCAATTCTTCTTTTACGTCCTTAAGTTGCTCCTTAAGTTGTTTTAGCTCTAAATCTTTTTCCCATTCCAAACGCTTCTTTTCCAACATCTCGTTTACCTTTTCTTCACTAAGCCCTACCGATGGAGTAGGAGCGAGGCCACTAACGGCGGGGGTTACTGCGTCTGCGTTGGAAAATTCTTCCTTGAATTGGCCGCGGGTAGTGGTTTTTGAGGCTTTAGCTACGATGATGTATCTACCGCCTTTTGAAATAGACATTACACGCTGAAACCGTGTAATTTCATCTTCGAACGGTGCTTCATCTTTCCGGTCGAATATCCGGCTGTTTTCATCGTTAGAAGTCTTTACGGTGAAATACTCAAGTTCGTTGATTCTCAGCCACTCGATTACCTTTTCTACATTCTGTATCATGGTTCATTTTATTAGTGGGTGATTACTTGTTTTCGTCAATAATACAATTGAAGAATACGCTTTTCAAATCGCCTTCCAAAGAAAAATTATCGATATAGGAGTTCTGGAAATCAAACTGAATATTTTGTAGTCTCAATTGATAGAAATCCTCCGTTTGATAAAATACATACAATGGTACTTTCTGGAAGAACTCCACGTTATTGAGCGATAGGGTAATAAACTTATCCCACACCAAACCAATGTCCAAGCCCTCGTTACCAAGTGGAGTAATAGCCGGGAAGTTCAACAAAATGTTTTGGAACTTCTTTCCGCGCAACAATAAGTTTTCACCGAAATAAGTACGTGTACCGTTTAGCTTTAATTCGAAATTATTCATCGAAGTACGGTTCATATTCGATGGAATAATGTTCCGGTTCGCCTCGTAGTCGTACCAAACGATAAAGCAAATTACTTTATCTGTAAAGTCGTGCCCGGATGGGTCGGCGGTAACGTAGGAGCGTTCCCAGTCAATCAGCTTGTTGATATACAAACGGTTTCCGCTGATGTTCAGGTTTTTTGTGTTGAGTGCCTGAATTTTTTCAGCTTGTGTGTTTTGTTCCGTAAACGTAACATAAGCATCGATATCCGAAGCAATTACGGCTACATCGTCGGGAGTAGCCGGGATAAGTGCCCGCTCAATATGTTTGATTCTTTTCCCCTTCAAAGCAAGTTGCTCAGGAAAATAAAAACGCTTTTGGTTATTGTTTAACGGTACGGTAACGAGTACGGCACCTGATACATATTTATTCATATTGATTAATAAATGAATGTTAGATACGATGTGTATGTGTATGATCTACCCGGAAAGCGTAGATTAGATTTTTCGAGATCGATTAAAAAATTATCGAGTAGAAACTCATCCGGGGTTTTCTTTTGCAGAATCTTTGCCGGAAGCATTTCAATGCGTTTGCCGTCGATGGACGTCATGTCAAAATAACCCAAGAACGGCTGATCGATAAAAAGTTTTTTGATGGGTTTACCCTGCAATGAGCGGGGAATAATCCCCGTCATTTTAATGTCTTTGTTCACATAAGCGGTATTGATCAAAACCGATTCCGTGTTATCTACCGACTCCGTAGCGGGTTGCTTGTCGGTTGTGTCATAAAGCACGTAAAGCAGAAAGCGCAAATCTTCGGTAAGTTCAGATTTAATCAGAAATTCCGATTTGTCGTAGTCCAGTTCTGCGTTTATGTTCAGATCGAAAAGATTTGAGAAAGTAAGATCGGTACACAATGAATCAATGATCACATTTCCCGATTTATCAATCAGCTTTAGATACATGCTGATTGTTGATAGTGTAGCCGTAGGGGTAAGATTGTTACCGGATTTGGGAGATTTAGCCGGATGTACGGCGGTACCATCGGTAAAGATAAATAGTGACTTAATGCGTTTTTCTCTCAGCACATCTTTGCTAAAGGTTATACGGCGTTCGTCGGAGGGACATACTAGCTCTAAACAAGCTAAGTTTTGAATTATCTGCATATTATTTGAAATTATAAAAGCGGTGCCAGTTTTTCATTCCTGCATGTGCCAAATGTCCGGCACCGCTTTTGGGTTGAACCTCTCAGAAAGTTACATCAATGCTTAGAAAGCATCGTTGTATGGGTTTTGAATTGGGCTTTTTTCATTTGTGTGCAAATTTTCAGCTGCACCACCTTCGTATAACCAACCATCCAAAATCAATACTGCAAAAGCTTTTGTATTAGCTTCACCCTCAATTGTACATGGTGGAAAATCCAAGGTAATTGGTTGAGCCTTTGTTCCGGCAAAGATGAATTCTTCAGGCAATTCTTCAAGGATATTTGCAAGGTCAAATTCAGGATGTACAGAAGCGGCGTCGCCTGTGTAGCTTAAGCCAGGTTGCGTGCGCGGAACGTGCAAAAAGCGGTTGGTTGGGAATTTTGAGAAAATGGTAGTAGTACCTGTTTTCATCCCCAAAACACCCTGATACATTGCATAAGCATTTGTATTTGTCAAACCTTTAAGCCCTGTAGCTAGTTCTCCAGTCACAACCGGATAGCTATAAAGTGGTGCAGTTCCTGGCGCGGCTGTAGGTTCTACCATCAAGGCCAAACCGATAGCGCGGGCTACAAATAAGTCATTACGGCGAAGCAATTGTTCAACTGCTAATGCTAAAGACTGATCTTTAGTTACGTCGAAACGGTAGCTACCAATATTCGCCAAAAATGGCACAGCAACACGCAACTGTGCAGGCTGCGGATTGATATTATGTGTAGCGTAAAATTTTGCTCCTTTGTCATATCGACTACGAGCAAATAGAATGTCTTTTTTAGTTGGCATATCTTTAAATATGTAATTGGTTAATAATCTGATTACTGAACGTTTCCTTTACCTGTGGAAACTGAATTTACCTTGTTGGCTTTTACGGTACGCTTTGGACTCCAACTTCCGTAGTTACCTACAGCGGCGAAATCTTTTGCGGCACCAAGGCCATTAATACCAAGCTTGTTGGCAATATCATACGAATCTGCCAAACGGTACGCACCGATAGCCATTGCGGCCGCTCCTACTTGAGCAAATGTATTGCCCTTTACAAG
>JBJOOU010000236.1:0-5547 GCA_046051105.1 Bacteroidota bacterium | reverse complement strand
CCGGTGCAGTTGGTGCGGCACTAAGCTTTGATCCAACGCAGCCAGTTTACGACTCTAATAATGCTTCCTTTGGTGGATATTGGGAGTGGACGCAGAATGATGCGAAATTAGGACTAATCCCTAATCCACAGGCTACCCGTAATCCATTGGCTACTTTGATGCTGAAAAATGACCGTGCGAAATCCAATGACGTAATTGCAAGTGCTGAATTTGACTATAAAGTTCATAATTTTACTGATTTGCATTTGCACCTCAACTTGGGTACTGAGCATGCTTAAGGAAAACAAACTCTCGATATCCCAACGTATGCTGCATCCAATTACCCATACGGTCGACAGGGATATGAAGATCAAACCAAAACAAATAATTCATTGAATGTTTACGCTTTATATACCAAGGAACTTGCTCGTCACAAATTTGACGTAATGGCTGGGTATGAATGGCAACATTTCTATAGAGAAACATATAATGAATACAAAGGATACGCTAATCCTGACGGTATAGTAGATAATATTACATATAAAGATCCTACTTCAGAGCCAACTAAAACAGAAAACTACCTATTGTCTTTGTTTGGACGCGCCAATTACTCGTTTGACGACAGATATTTGTTTACAGCAACATTCCGTAACGACCGTTCGTCCCGTTTTTCACCTGATAATCGCAGTGCATTCTTCCCTTCATTTGCTTTCGCATGGAAGGCTGCAAACGAAGGCTTTATGAAAAACCAGACTTTGTTTAATGATTTAAAACTGCGTTTAGGTTACGGTACTACAGGCCAGCAGGAATTAAGTGTTCCTAATGCTGATTATGCTTATATTCCAGCTTACACTTATAATACTACCGGGGCCTATTATCCATTTGGAAATACTTATTATACTACATCAAGACCAGATGCTTATAATCCTGAGTTAAAATGGGAAACAACTTATACTTATAATGCTGGTATTGATTTTAGTATACTTAACTCCAGAATTAATGGTGCTGTTGACTATTACTTCCGTCACACAAAAGATCTGATTAATCAGATAACTGCTCCTGCCGGAATGAATTTCAGGAATAAAATTGTACAGAATGTTGGAACGTTAGATAATCAGGGAGTAGAGTTCTCTTTGAATACCAAACCTGTGGTTTCTAAAGACTTTACCTGGGAGTTGAATTACAATGTGGCATTTAATCGTAATAAGATAACGAAACTGACTGTTGGTAGTGGTGAAGGATATATTGCTGAAGGAGCAGGCACCTTCCAGGGATATGTACAAGGAAGTGCTGTAGGTTATCCTGCAAATTCATTCTATGTGTATCAGCAAGTGTATGATAATAATGGAAGACCGATTGAAGGATTGTATGTTGACCGAAATGGGGATCATCAGATTACTGCCGCCGACCGATATTTTTATCACAATGGCACTCCTGATGTAAACATGGGCTTGTCCTCTAAAATTATCTATAAAAGTTTCGATTTAGGATTCACTCTTCGCGCAAGCATTGGCAACTATATGTTTAACGGCGTAGCTGTTGGCGGTTCAAACGTGAGTGATGGTGGGGTTTATTCATCATTGGGATTCTTTACAAACAAACCTGTATCAGCATTTGATACCAATTTTGGAGCTAACAGCACAAATTTCTTGTCTGATTATTATATCCAGAATGCATCATTCGTGAGATGTGACAATATTACACTGGGCTATTCTTTCAAAAAACTTTTTGGGGTAATAAATAGTGGTCGTATTTATGGAACTGTACAGAATCCATTCGTGATTACGAAATACAAAGGGTTAGATCCTGAAATTTCGGGCGGTATCGATAATAATATTTATCCTCGTCCACTGATTTCGATGGTGGGTGTAACATTGAATTTCTAGTATTTAATCTTAATATCTAAAAAATATGAATTACAAGAAAAATAAAATGCTATATATCATCTCATTGATAGTAGTATCCTTCATAACCACTTCGTGTTTTGACGATCTGAATGTGTCGCCGATAAATCCTAAGGTTTCGCAAACATTTGATCAGGATGCAGTATTTGCCAAAACATATGCTTCATTTGCACTTACAGGTCAGCAGGGAGCCGCCGGGAATAACGATATTGATATCACCGACGAAGGACGATTTTCTCTAACCCGTTGTTTGTGGAACTGTAGTGAATTGCCTACTGACGAAGCTGTTTGCTCCTGGGGTGATGTAGAAGTTGTCGAGCTGAATGCTTGCAATTGGACAGCCAGTAATTTAGCAGCAGCCGGACTATATTCCAGACTTTACTTCATAGTAACTATCAGTAATCATTTTTTGCAACAAACAGCTGGTATGACAGACGAAAAAACGGTAAAGCAACGTGCTGAAGTTCGTTTTCTGAGAGCTGTAGGGTATTACTATCTGATGGATATGTTTGGTAACGTGCCATTTACTGAAGTCGTTTCTTCTACTTTACCTCAGCAAATTAAGAGAGCTGATCTGTTTGATTGGATCGAAAAGGAATTGAAAGAATGTGAGTCGGATATGTATGCACCCCGTAGTGCACCCTACTATCGGGTTGATAAAGTTGCAAACTGGTTGCTGTTGTCACGTATGTATCTCAATGCTGAAGTTTATACAGGTAAGGCTCGATGGGATGATGCAATAACTTATTCGAAGAAAGTAATGGATTCAGGGTATGCATTAAATCCAAGTTACAAACAACTTTTTATGGGGGATAATGCAGGTACTTTGGATGGTTCAACTAACACCGCACCTCAGGAAATTATTTTCCCGATTGCCGCTGATGGTGTTAAAACTAAAAGTTGGGGGGCTTCCTTATTCCTAATAGCCTCTACACATACTACCGGGATGCAAGCTTGGGGAAGCACTCAGGGCTGGAGCGGTAATCGTGCAAAATTCACATTGGTGAAAAAGTTCTTTCCTAGTGGAACGGTTCCTGTTGATAGTAATTTGACCGTACAAGCACAAGATGACAGAGCAATGCTACACTCTGTTGACCGAACAGCAGCTGTAACAAAAGTGACTGATTTTACAAAGGGTATTTCGGTGACAAAATATACGAATGCCAGATGGGATAAAAAAGCGACACATGATTTAGAGTTTCCAGATATGGATATACCGTTTATGAGAACAGCGGAAGCCTATTTGACGTATGCTGAGGCAAACCTGCGGTCATCAAGTGGTGATGCTTCCAAAGCTCTTTCTGCTATCAATGCACTTAGAACCAGATCGCATGCAACAGCTTATGGATCGATTGCAAAAGATAAAGCAGGACTTGATTTAGTACTCGACGAATGGGCACGTGAATTTTATTTCGAAGGGCGACGCAGAACAGATTTGATACGTTATGGATACTTTGGTGGTTCAAGCGAATATAACTGGGATTGGAAAGGTGGAGTTGCTTCAGGCGCTACTTTCTCTGAAAAATATAATTTGTTGCCAATACCTCCGGGTGATTTGAATGCTAATGCAAATCTGGTTCAAAACTCAGGTTACTAAATTTTTGTATGTGATTAATTTATAATAATGAAAAGTATGAAAAAATCAAAAATATTATTCTGGGTATTACTTGGGTTAATAGGACTCAACTCTTGTACTGACGCTAAGGATCCCGTAATAAATGAGAAAGCCCTGGATGGTTCATTGAGTTTTAAACTCAACCAGCCACTATATTCTAAATATACGTTAGAAGATGCCATTTCAACTTTAGATATGGATTCTTTGACCTGCGTTCAACCCGATTACGGTTTTACAGCTGCTGTGACTTATACCACTGAGGTTAGTTTTGGAGCGTCCTTTGCAAAAGGAACCTATCAGGTGCTTCCTACCACCGTAAACGGTGAAAAAGTAGGTGTAAATGTAAAGGAAATGGATAAAGCAATAATAGCATTGTATGGTGGATCTTTGCCAAATCCAGTTGTAGAAAAGCAGGTATATATTCGGTTGAAAGCTGTTATTAGCTCTGCAACACAGTCGCAAGTATCTGATTCGTTGATTGTGAAGCCCGTGTATTCAAATGCAATTAGCTTGAAAATTACTCCATACGTTTTGCCATTGTTCCCATATACAGAAGTTGAACCAAGGCTATGGTATATTGTTGGTTTAGATGGCGTTTGGAATAATTCAGTGGCTGGTTTAGGAAGCTCATTAATTCCTATGGGTGTTCTTGAAGGCAAGAAATATAATTTAAGTGGAGATGGCGAGTTTAAATATACAGGTTATTTTATGGCATCTAAAAGTTTCAAATTAATCAGAGACGTAGGTGCTTGGGCTGAGCAATGGGGAAATGCTGGTGGTGAGGGAATTAATAATCTACACCGAAAAATGACAGGGGAGAGCGATCCAAGTAATATCAAAGTTCCCGCAGATGGCTATTACGAGCTTACAATTAACTCCGTTGAAAATAAAGCAACAATGGTTCCTGTATCCATTACTCCATCAGTTTATAATAAGATAGGTTTAATTGGAGCATTTAATGGATGGAGTGGAGATGTAGATTTAACTGCAAATGCTAGTGCAGGCAATCATATTTGGTATACAACTTATACATTTGGTGATGACTCACAGTGTAAGTTGCGTGCAAATGCAGAGTGGGCTGTAAACTGGGGTAGTGGTGGTTCATCAGATGGAAATCCGGCATATTCAAAAATGGGTGTCGGAGTCGCTGGAGGTAAGAACTTTATTCAAACCAAAGGCACTTATACCATTATCCTGAATGATGTTGATGGATGCTATTATTTCATCAAAAAATAAAAATAACTGCAACCTGTCATTGGGCGGGTTGCAGTTCAAAAAAAATATTTGTCATAAATAAAATTGAAACGACATGAAAAAAGCATTTAAATATATCTTTTCTTTGCTTATTGTTTGTAGTTTAATTGTGTCTTGCAATGATCCTTATGCTGATCAGCTAGTAGCAAGTCCAACTGCATATAATCAAGAGTCACCTCAGGATACAACTAGTTTTGTTGCAACATTGAAAGCTGGAATAAGTCCTGTGAATATTCTAAAGTCAAATATTAGTGACTCATTAGCAATTATTACTTGCACGTCAGTGCCGGTGTTGGCAGATAGCTTAGCTAAAGCATCTTATCGCTTGGTAATTTCTGATACTCCTGATTTTGCAACTATACATCAGCTTCCTTTTTCATTTAAAAGTAAATCAGGTACAGATTTTAAGGTGAGTTATAAAACTTTGAATGATACGGTTTTTGCTATGAATAGTACAAATGGTGAGCGTACTGTTTATATTAAGATTTCAGCCTTTATTATAAAAGGTGGACTTCGTTCCTTAATGAAAGAATATGTTATGAACTTCAAAGTTTCTCCACTTCCGATGAAAGCTTATACTGCAGTAACTCCACGTCTTTGGTATATTATCGGACTGGGTGGTAATTGGAATAATTCTACAGCTGGCTTAGGAAGCTCATTAATACCACTTAATATTGTTGATGGTAGTAACTATAATGATGATGGTGATGGGAAATTTACATATTCAGGATATTTCAAAGCAAGCGATAGTTTTAAGATACTTCGAAATATTGGTGACTGGAACAATGACTTGTG
>JBJOOU010000235.1:0-8514 GCA_046051105.1 Bacteroidota bacterium | reverse complement strand
AACCTCAACGAAGTTGGGGGATAGCAGATGCTAAAACAAGCTATCCGTAGGATTGAACAGTTAATGATTCAATCCTACGGATTGTGGTTGCTTCCTGCGTACTTATACCCCCAATTCCATTGGGGGTTATGACCTGTTTAGTCCTACGGACAATAGCAATTCGGAATTGCAAATTATATTGAAAGTAAAATTTCAATATCACGTAATTAAAATCATAATTTGTACATTTGCAATTCAATCAAAAAGGCATCATTCATCAGGTTTCACTTATCAGTACTACCTGAACACCCAAACAAAATACAGAAATTCATATCGTTGCAAAACAAATCATTGCTCATAATAAAAAGAGCTAACTACCCTATCTTTAGTTGATGAAAGAATTAATTGTATATACACTAAATGCGAATGGGACATTGGGATTTTTTCCTGAATGTGTAGTTGTTTTTGTAGATGACAAAGGGCAGCTTTCGCCAAACTTTATCAGGATTAGCACTCAAAACAGCATCAACTATGAACATTTGTTTGACGAGAGGGATACCGTTTTATTCAATATTTGCGCAAAACTCGAAAAGGAGACTATACTTTCGAAAATAAACGACAAAAAGGTAAAAAGCTGGGATGCACTCACCGACCGTTATTTTGGTAATAAAATAACGAAAGATCAACAGTATATAAAGCAATACATTCAGGATTATATTGAACTTTATCAGAATCAGTTTTTTGAAAACCTATCTGACAAGTCGCTATATATTCCGCAGGGTAGATTTCCGTTTACCTGGCAAAAGATTACGGTGGATGAGGAAATGCCGGAACTGCTGTATTGCTTCGACAATCAGCCGGATTGGATTTATTATTCGTTGGAGATCACCCATCACAATAAGCCGCTGTCGCTCCTCACAGGGCATTTTATTTCCAGAAAACCCGCCCGTATCATACTAAAAAACAGGCTGTATGAATTCGACGATGAGATTGATGGCTCAAAACTGCTGCCATTTCTGTCGAAAGAAAAAGTATCGATATCACAAGCCAATGCCGAAGAATACATTCAGAAAGTGATAGCACCTCTGGTGGTGAGCAATCGGGTAATTGCGTCGGGGTTTGAAATAAAGTCGGTTTCGGAAATTACAAGTATCTATCTGAAAGTTCGGGAAATAGAAACTACCAGGCAATTTAGTTTGTTTGACGAAGCGGATGCAGTGTCCGACTCAGCGCGCAACCTGGTGTTTGAGCTTATTTTTGAATACGATAATTTCAAATTTTGGGCTGGAGAAAATGGGCGGACTACTTCCGTAAGCACCTACGAATCGGGCTTTTGTATTTTTCATGTCGAACGAAGCCGGCAGCTGGAACAATTGTACATTGATTCGTTGAAAGAAACAGGACTGGATCTGGATGCCAAAATCCGAAAGATGCCCTACACGGAAGGTATCGACTGGATCAACGAACATTTTAAAGCCATCGAAATGGCGGGCATTGAAATTCGGATTGAAAACAAAACCAATACGGATCGCAAAATTTTTGTCGGATCACGGTCTATTTCCATCGAGCTGGTCGAAAATCGCGATTGGTTTGATATCAAAGGAATGGTGATGTTTGGCGATTACGAAATTCCGTTTCTGACCATCCTGAAATACATTCGGCAAAACAAAAACACGCTGATGCTGCCCAATGGTGAGTATGCACAGATACCGGCAGCATGGTTCGACGAATATCGGACACTGATTGATTTCAGCAAAATTGAAGACGGACAAGCCGTAATAGCCAAGCATCATTGCATGGTGATCAAAGGCCTGGAGCAGGACGAGCGCATTCGGCTTTCGGTGAAAGACAACATGCGTTATCTGTTTGAAAACCATACCGGAAAAGAATTTGATTTGCCTGCAGGCTTTCGGGGTGAATTGCGTCCGTATCAGCGAGAAGGCTATAACTGGATGCGATTGCTGGACGAACTGTCGCTGGGCGGCTGCCTGGCCGACGACATGGGCCTTGGTAAAACCATTCAAACCCTGTGCTTGCTGCAAAGTATGAAAGAGCAGAACCGGGGTACCAATCTACTGGTGGTGCCTACCAGTCTGGTGTACAACTGGGAAATGGAAGCAGCCAAATTTTGTCCTGAGCTTAAAGTGTATGCCCACAGAGGACCTAACCGTACCCGCAATTACGAAGAGATAGGCAAACCGGATGTACTGATCACCAGTTACGCCATCCTGCGAAAAGACAGAGCTTTGTTTTCGAATATGCTGTTTAACTACGTCATTCTGGACGAAGCCCAGGCCATCAAGAATGCTCAATCCAACACTACGGAGGCTTGTTTGTCACTCAAAGCAAGGCGTTTCCTAACCCTCACGGGTACACCGCTTGAAAATTCGATCAGCGATTTATGGTCGCAGGTACATTTTTTCAACCGCAACATGCTGGGCACGATGAGCCATTTCATGCAGAATTGCAAATCACCCGAAAAACTGGAACTCTATAGCTATCTGCTAAAACCATTTTTGCTGAGACGGAACAAAACGGAGGTGCTGACCGACCTACCCGAGAAAACCATCATTACGCAATATTGCGACATGAATGAGCCACAACGGGAATTTTACCGGGAAACACGGAATACTTATCGTGATAAATTTTTGGGCAGTACCTCAACCGACGACCGGGTGAACACAATGGTGCTTCTGGAAGGGCTGTTGCGTTTGCGTCAAACGGCCAATCATCCGGTGCTGGTGGATACAGCATATGCCGGCGATTCAGGGAAATTCGACATGGTTTGTCAAATGCTGGAAGATGTCATTGCACAGGGCGATAAAATTTTGGTATTTAGCTCATTTGTAGAACACCTGAAGCTGTATCGGAATTATCTCGACGAACAGGCCATTCCGTATTGTTATTTAGACGGCAGCACAGCCGATCGACAAGCCGAAGTGGAACGCTTTCAGCAGGACGATACCTACCGGGTATTTTTACTTTCGCTCAAGGCAGGCGGTGTGGGCCTGAACCTCACCAAAGCCAGTTATGTATTCCTGCTCGATCCGTGGTGGAACCCCGCCGCCGAAGCGCAAGCCTACGACCGTGCTCACCGTATTGGTCAGGAAAACAATGTGTTTGTGTATAAATTCATCACTCGCAACACCATCGAGGAGAAAATACTTAAACTTCAGGAAGAGAAGCTCAAACTATTCGATTCGGTGATTAATGCGGACTTAGACATCCTCAAAAACCTCAATCTGAAAGATGTGATGAGTTTGATAGAGTAAGAAAAAAAATAGCAATCCGCTTTTGAAGCCCCAATGTCACTAAATACACCCTCATTTTCCTTTAAGCGCCTCAATCTTATGGCGCGCTTCTACGCCATCCCAACCCGATTTCGTAGCCAGTGCCAATGCTTTTTCGGCCATTTGCAAAGCATCGTCAGTCTTGCCGAGCCGGGCATACAGTTCGCAGCACACCATCAGATGGTCGTAATTCGTATTGAGTTTCAGCAACCGCAGCGTCCACACAAGTGCCCTTTCACTGGCCTCCCGATCAGTAATGTTTTTCTGAAAATTGGTACAGATATCCCCCAACTGCGTTTTGTTGTCCCACGCATATTTTTCCACACCCGCCAGGCAGGCCGTGCGGTAGCGCGACCAGTTTTTGGACAGTCCCCACAAAAACACATCGTACGTAAACACCAGCGAGTCGGTACTAAACAATCCCACACTCAAAGCCAGGGGGCGTTTTTTCAAATACCCCACCGAATCGCCCGCCTCCACCAGCGGAGTAAGCAGCTCGCGCACCTCATACAGCATCTTGCGCCGAATACGTTCCTGCGCCACGATGTGCCCGTATTCCCGCTGATGGCCGATGACAAACCGAAACATCCGCGACTCAAAATCGCTCACCCCATTGGTAAATATCCGCCAGTTGAGTTCGCTCAACAATTGCTTATCGGATTGGGTGGCAAAATAACGATCGGTTATCGCATTGCAATCCACCCCGCCCCGATGCAACGCACTCACATATTGATAGCAATGATTGCCATCGGTCGTGTCTTTTTCAAATTGCGCTTTGAGGGATGGAAACTGCCGCTCGGTCACTAAAGCATTTTTCCCTTCGGCAATCAGCACCGAAGGCTTTTTTTCGCCCTCAATCCGATAAATCACTTCACCCGTCTCATTGTAAAAAACAAAAGTGGGGTAAGCATGTATTTTTATCGACTTGTTCATCTCCGGTCCCGCCTCTTTGTCCATATCCTGCGCCACACAGATATAGTTTTTATTGAAAAATTCGCCCACCGCAGCATCCGTCATCACCTGTTCGCGCGTGTATTTGCAATGCTGACACCAGGTTTCGTAACACAGCAACATCACCGGGCGGTGCAACTGCCGAGCCTGCTCCAGCGCCCCCTGCAAACCGCCATCCACCCAACGTACCTGCCCACACACCACCACACTTATGCACAGCGCCCACATCAATATCTGCCATTTTGCCTTCATCGCTAACTCTCTGATCAATTTGACTGTAAAGGTAAACATTCTGATTGGGGAAACAAACGAACTACAATTTCCCTGATTTTTACACACATATTTTATTTTAAATCAAAAAAAGTCCTATATTTGAACCTAAATTTTAAAATGCTCAATATAATGAAACGTACAACAACAGTTCTAATTGCTTTGCTACTTATTTTCGCCGGAACAATTGCTCAAACAACATTTAAAGAACAAAAAGTTGGACATATATTTTATGTCAGCTTACCTGATTACATGACCAAAACAACCGGGCAAAACGATGACGCTGTAATTCAGTTTAAAAACACGATTAAAGATATTGCAGGTTTTATCATCGAAGACAACAAAGAAGAAATGCTACTTGCCGACCTAAAATTCTCATCTGTTGACGAGTATTATCAGAACTTCATCAAGGATTTTTTGCTCAAAGAGAAAAAAAGAACGATTTCAGAACCCAGCACCAAAACAATTGGAGACATAAAATTCATCACATGCGATGCGTCATATTACGACAAAGATGTGAAATCAGAAATCTATTATTTTATAGGACTTGCAGAAACAAAAGACTCATTCTACAAACTATTATGTTATGGAGGAATGGAGTGTAAAGAGAAATACAAAGCAGACTTCGAAAAGATTTTATACAGTATAAAAGACTAAGAAAACATTTACAACAACTTGCCAACAGCCCACTGCTGAAAGCGCTGGGAGTGTAAGCAAAAAGCCAAAGTCGCACCCTGCTGCAAGGCGGGGTGTGGCTTTTTAAACACAGTCCCGAAAAGTCGACACATAAATAACCGTCACAAAAAGGAACTCCAAGCAACATCCCCGTCCTGAAAGGACGATATATGAATAACCGTGGGTGAAGCCCACGGACAACAAAAGCTATAACAATGTGCCCCGAAGGGGTTCAACCCTTAAAAATAACAAATCAACATGTCCAGCCACCGCCAAATCCTCTACCATATTGTATTTCGAACCAAAAGCAGCCGGAAGTCACTCCCTCTGTCGGTCTCCGATGAGCTTTACAGATATATTTGGGGCATTATTAAAGCTAAAAATTGCGTTCTGTATCGCATCAATGGCATGGAGGACCATATCCATTTCCTTTCCGACCTTCACCCATCCATCGCTTTAGCCGATTACTTACGCGACATTAAAACATCCACTTCGGTATGGCTCAAGCAGAATAAGAATTTCCCTGATTTCGAGGGATGGGGCGAAGGTTACGCTGCCTTCACGTATGCTTATAGCGACAAAGAAACTGTTGTCAATTACATCTTGAATCAAAGGGAACATCACAAGAAAATATCGTTTACCGACGAGCTACGACAATTGCTCAAAGAACATGGAATTGAGATTGATGAGCGGTTCTTCCTGAACGACTAATATTGTCCCCCTTCGGGGAATATAATTTCTTCCGACTCATATCCACGGGTTTCACCCGCGGTTATTCACATGATCCCCCTTCGGGGAAAACTTAAGTCCTGAAAGGACGATATATAAATAACCGTCACAAAAAGGAACTCCAACCAACACACCCGTCCTGAAAGTACGCTATTTGAATAACCGTGGGTGAAGCCCACGGACAACGAAACCTAAAACAATGAGTCCCGAACGGGTTCAACACATACAATAACCATCCACCCGCCCCGTTTATCAGAATACCGTAAATCACACATCATGAATCACAAACAGCTCTTTTTCCTCTGCATTTGTGCCATCCTGTTAGTTGCTTGTCAGCACAGACCGACATCAACTCATGGAAAAGAACCCAGTTATGTGCACGGCTATAATATCTTGCGCAATTTTATCGGTACAGAACCAATTCCTGATAATTGGATTTTGCAAGAGCGTGTCTGGGGAAATGAATGTTTATTAGAAGTATGGCAAAGGCCGGATATACCACTCAGCAGTCCTTACAACGGATATATTCTTTCGAAACCTATGTATATGGCTAAACAACTCTTTTTCTTAAATGGTAGACTATGGGAAGAAAAAGATTTTTATTTTTCAAATGAAAGGTATGTTGAAGATATTAGTAGAACACCTGTTTACTCTAATAAAATAATAGAACCACGCTTACATCCTGAACTTATCAACAAAAGACTACGAAAATCCTATTTCTACTTTATAGCTCCGGATTACAACAACCCCAAACATTCATATTGTTACTCCGGTAAAAAGTCGTCCAGCGATTTTATCAACAAAAAACAATGCGACTCCATTTTATACAGTTGGAAGCTACTAAGCTACGGTTCCATTTTACTCGTAAAATAAAAAAACCGAACACCCCTACCGGGCATTCGGCTATTTGGTGACTGAGCGAAGTCGAAGTCCGGCGACTGAGCGGAGTCGAAGTCATCTCTTATGCAACCCACACTCTTTCTGATCGGGATTTTCCCACCACCAGCGGCCCGCGCGGATATCTTCGCCCGGCTGCACCGCCCGCGTACAAGGCTGGCAGCCGATGCTCGGGAAGCCCTTATCGTGAAGTTTGTTGTAAGGCACCGCGTTCGCTTTGATATAATCCCATACCTGCTGCTCGCTGTAGTCGATCAGCGGGTTTAGTTTTATCAGTCCGTTCGCTTCGTCCCATTCCACCAGCTGCACATTTTGGCGCGTCACCGACTGCTCACGGCGCAATCCGCAAATCCACACCTCCAGTCCGGCAAAAGCACGCTTCAGCGGTTCCAGCTTCCGCACCTGACAGCAACGTTTTCGTTGGTCGATGCCCGCATAAAAGAGATTAATCCCCTCCTGCTTCACCATTTCCTGCACCGCATCGCTGTAGGGAAAAAACACCTCCAGCTTTGTGTTGTAACGCATGTTGGTTTTGTCAATCAGGCTGTAGGTTTCCGGGAAAAGCCGCCCCGTATCCAGTGTAAAGATACGCGCCTCGCTATCCAGCTTCAGGATGATGTCCGTCAGCATCTGGTCTTCGATACTCAGGCTCGACGACAACGCAATCCGTCCCTTGTATTCCGCCAGAAAATACGCCAGCACTTCCTCCGGAGACTTGCCTGCAAAGCGGGTGTTTAGGGCCTCCCCAAGCCCCTCCTCGAGAGGGGATGTAAAGTTAGTTTCTTCTTGTATAGAGCCCCCCTCAATCCCCCCAACAGGGGGAAGTTTAGAGTTAGTATCGCCTGGTAAATACTTTTCATTATTCATAATATGCTAATATCCTTTTGTTATAATCAATACTAATTCAAAAGTCCCCCTGTGGGGGATTTAGGGGGTTTTATATCGAAAAACTCTCATCCTCCAGCTCCCGTACAATCATTCCGGCACCCACCGTTTCGTAGGTAAACTCATCGATCAGTACCAGACTTCCCGTCACACGGTTGTCGCCGTACGCATCGTATTTCAGCGGTTTCAGGGTTTTGATCGAGATGTGGGCAATGTCATTCATCCGCACATTTTTATCCCCTTCGATATTCTCCAGCGTGTTGATGTTTACTTTATAATGAATGTTTTTGATAATGGCGCGGGTCTCTTCCGTACCATGGCGCACGATGTATTTGCCCCCTTCGCTTAACGGGCGCTGGTTCAACCAACATACCATCAAATCTACGTTCGCATTCACTTTCGGCTGCGTTTCGTTGGTTTTCACGATCAGGTCGCCCCTGCTCACATCCACATTATCCGCCAGACGTATCGTCACCGATTGCGGCGTGAAAGCCTCCTCCAATGATTTGGTTCCTTCGTCAATCGACACAATTTTCGACTGTGTAAACGATGGCAACACCGTCACCTCATCGCCCACGCGGAACGTTCCGCCGGCAATTCGTCCCGCATAACCGCGGTAGTCGTGAAAATTGTCGCTGTGTGGACGCACCACAAACTGCACCGGGAAGCGCGCTGGCAACAAACTCTCGTCCTTGCGCACGGGTAGCGTTTCCAGTATCTGCAACAGCGGTTCGCCGGTGTACCACGGCATATTCGCCGATCCGTCCACCACATTATCGCCATCGCGCGCCGACATCGGGATAAAGATCACGTTGCGCAGCTTTAGCACTTTGGCAAT
>JBJOOU010000234.1:0-6795 GCA_046051105.1 Bacteroidota bacterium | reverse complement strand
CTGGAAGAAACCGAAGGACTGACCCGCTACAGTTGTACCGGAACTCCGACCGACTGTGTAAAGCTGGCGTTGGACGAGATTCTGGACCGACAACCCGACCTGATTGTTTCGGGCATTAATCACGGTTCTAATTCGGCCGTCAACGTGATCTACTCAGGCACGATGGGAGCCGTGCTCGAAGGCTGCGAACACGGGATTCCGTCCATCGGGTTCTCGATTTGTAACTATTCGCCCGATGCTGATTTCTCCCACTTCGAACCTTTTATTCTAAAGATAGCCCGCGACACATTGGCCAATGGATTGCGAAAAGGCATCTGCCTGAATGTAAATGCGCCCGCCGAAGTGATAAAAGGAATCAGGATAGCCCGCCAATGCGACGGACGCTGGACAAAAGAGTTTGCTAAACGTACCGACCCGCACGGCAGAGCGTATTACTGGTTGACGGGCAATTTCGAAAACCACGAACCCGCAGCCGAAGATACCGACGAATGGGCACTGAACAATGGTTATGTGTCGGTAGTGCCTACCAAAATAGACATGACGGCCTACGAGATGATGAAAGAAATTGGCGACTGGCTGGGGAAGTGAGTTGGTAGAGTTCATCGAGTTTATAAAGTTCATAAAGTGGAAAGTTCGTAAAGTGGAAAGCAATACGACTACAACACATACCTGGCATTTTTATCTACATAGCATTACAAATGGAGAAATACAATAAATTTTGGTTGGGACTGGTGCCGGGTTTAATTATTCCGGCTTTGTTTATGTGGGCGTATCTGGCAAAGTTTTTTCCGGGCGATGGGTCGATCATCGATATCGTTCGCTACTTATTTCCGTCGGAACTAATGGGAAAAATCTTTCTGCTGGCGTCGATGCCCAACCTTGCCATCGTGTTTGTGTTTTACAAAAATGATAGTTTCAAGATAGCTGCGGGATTTATGACGGCGGCTATGCCGTATTTTATCACCAGTATATTTTTGTTGTAAAGAGGTTGGAAAGTTCATCAAGTTTATAAAGTTTGTAAAGTTGAAAGTTATAAAGTTTTTGGGGGCCAGAGGGGCAATTCAACCAACACATTATAGACAGTCAATTTTCTTCGCTTTGAGTCTTTGAATTCCATAAATAAAAAGTAATTCCAATGAAACGAGCATTTAAACAGGCGTTTAAACCAAAAGACCATGTTCATTGCGAGTTCCATGCGACAACTAACTAAAAATAAATATGAACGCATGAAATATTTTATCATTGCCGGCGAAGCTTCGGGCGATTTACATGCTTCCAACCTTATGCGCGAACTGAAAGTGGCCGATCCGCAGGCGGAATTCTGTTTTTTGGGAGGCGATCTGATGCAGGCGCAGGGCGGTGTAATGATTCGCCACTACCGCCAAATGGCTTTTATGGGCTGGCTAAATGTACTTTTAAATGCCCGTACCATATTGGGCAATTTGCAAGCTACCAAAGAAGGTATCCGCAACTTTCGTCCCGACGTGGTGATATTGGTCGACTACCCGAGCTTCAACCTCCGCATTGCCGAATGGGTAAAGAAAGAACTCACCGACACCAAAGTATATTATTATATTTCGCCCAAAATATGGGCCTGGAAGGAATGGCGCGTGCATAAAATCAAGCGCGTGATCGATAAGATGTTCACCATCTTTCCCTTCGAAACCGACTTCTATGCCCGCTACCACTATCCGGTAGAGTATGTGGGTAACCCCACGGTGGATTCGGTGATGACCCGCCCCCATCAGGACAAAACCCTCGAACAGTTTTGCGAAGAAAACCAACTTCCGGCTAAACCCATTATTGCCATCCTGGCGGGTAGCCGACAACAGGAAATAAAAGGCTGCCTGCCCCGCATGGTGGACGCCGCAGGGCGTTTCGCCGATCATCAAGTGGTGATAGCAGGTGCGCCGGGTATTAACGAAGACTTGTATCGCTCGGTATTAGCGGGAAGGGAGACGAACATCGTGTTCGGAAAAACCTACGAACTGGTGCAGGTAGCTGCTGCTGCCGTGGTCAACTCGGGTACCGCCACTCTCGAAACGGCCCTGATCGGCACGCCCGAAGTAGTGGTGTATCACGTTCCCCTCGGACGCTTTGGCTATTTCGTAAAAGAAAATGTGGTGCGTGTGAAATTTGTATCACTGGTAAATATCGTGGCCGAAAAAGCGGTGGTAAAAGAGCTACTAGCCCATCACTTTAACATTGAAAACATTGAAAAGGAGCTTCGCAACATCCTGACCAACGCTGCTTACAACACCGAAATGACCACTCAATACCAGATTCTGCAACAGCGCCTGGGACAACCCGGCACCGCCCAACGTGCAGCGATGAAAATGGTGGAGAGTCTGAAAAAAGAAGCTGATGAATAATGTACTCGATAATTCTCAGTACAAACAACAACTTGTATCCCCCCTCATGCCTGATGATCAATTATGTACAAACACAAAGAAAGCAATGAGCTTTCCTATCCCAAGAAAATCCCATTGCTATTAAAAGAAATCAAAACCACTTAAACCAGCCCGTCAATCGACACTCAACAATAAACAGACACCATTAAAATGGTTCATCCAGCTATTTGACTATTTTTCCACTATCAACTTCTGAGCTTTACCTCCAACCTTCAGGATATAAACGCCATTGTTGATGTTTTTCAATGAAAGGGGTTTACCATCAACAACAGCAGACAAAACCACCTGACCAGCAAGTGAATATATAGCCACCTCGCCGCCTTGGTTTTCGCCATTGATTAATACGAAATCTTTCGCTGGATTAGGGTAGTACCTAATATTGACATTAGAAACGTCATGCAATCCGTCTGTTCCTTTTTTCTTTAACGAGAAGTTATCGATATCAATCGTAGTCCCCGCATTCTGCCCGTTTAGCTCAATCCAAAATAGATAATTCATCGTCATTGTACAGCCGGATGTCGTTGTAAGAGTAAAATGTTTTGATGTTGTAGTCAAGCTCAACGAGGCAGAGATAATTTCTGTTTGTTGTTTATCTCCATCTGTGTTCAATTTGGCAGGAACGGTAATATTGGTACTGGCTTTAGCATCAAAGGCAATATCATACTGATCGCCGGTAGTGGCTGCAAATGAATACCCTGCTACATTTTCAAACCAATTTCCTACATTGGCAGTTACAACACACTCTAATGCATTTTTACCTGTCAATACCGATCCAGTATTAATTGAAAGTGTTGCATTGGGACTTCCTCCTATAAAATTGGCAGTTCTCCAGCCACTGGGAACGCTGGAAGAACTTTCGAAGTCGTCGCTGTAATTTTGAGCATTCATAGACGTCGCACTAAGTAAAGCAAATAATGCCACAAAAAAAGTTGTAGTTTTTTTCATACATACATAAATTTGATGTTAATAATATTGATTTGTCTTAACGGGTAAAATTGAGTGTTACACCGTCACACAAAATTAACAGCACATTCTCTGGCCAACTGTCAATATTAGATAATAAAGTTATAATTCTGGACATATATCAAAATAATCACTCTAAAAGCCAAATAGCAGATTACCAGATGTCACAAAGTCACCTTATTAAATATAACTTATCCATAGAGCAACGAAAAGAAAAGACATTAGAAAAGCATTTTCCAAATTATTACAGAACTGATCTGGACCCGGAAAATGATTTTCAAAGCCTTTATTCTCCTTATTCAGCGTTCGATCGGGGAAACCAACAATGAGTATGTCAAATAGAGGAACTCATTCGCCTTACAGGAGTTTTTTTCGCTCTCTCCTGCTGGCGTAGCTTTTCCAAAGCACAACTTGTGCCATAAACCAGAAATAATAATAACTTTTTTCTGATCAGTTGCAAACAGCATTGGTTTTAGCTACGCCGATTTTCATTTCAATCCGGCTTACGCTTCGCTAAACCTGAACTATCAAGTTTTGCAAAATCGATAAACATGGATGAAGAGGAACAATTATTCATGAAAGAGGAAAGTGGATTAATTTTTATAGAGTATTGACAAAATGAATATATTAGAAGGTCAAGCTTGGCGATATAGAAGACGTGATTGTGATAAAGATTCATACCTAATTATCAGGAAAATTACGGATGAGACACCCAGAGTAATTCATATTACGATCAAAAATATTCAAGTTGGATTTGAAAATTTGGACATAAATCATCTACCTGTAAGTTTCGATATACTATGTCAAGATCTGCTTTCAATCATTAATACGAATACTCCGCAAGATTATGGAGATTTTTGTGAATCATATGAAATTTGGAAGAATGAAAATGGCGGAGTTTGGAATATACCATTAAAGGATATTATTGATTATTCTATTGAATGCTTACAAAAAGGAGGTGAATAAAAATGGGCAATACCCAGTCTTCAGGATATGTTCTTATTGTGTAAAATCTGGCAATGTTTGAGGATATATGTCATCCCGTCAGAAGGAAGTATCACCCGAAAGCTTTCGGGGTTATAATCCGCTATATTTGAGTCGTTGATATCTCTCTAAGCATTTGTCTAAGGAAAAAATTGCCAATTGGCGGATCAAAGTCCTGATATTCCAGAAGCCTGTGATTGCAAATCACAGGCGGCAGTGCCGGAATTCTGCATATAAAATACAAATCTGGGAAGACGGGGGGGGGTAAAGATTGATTTCTTTACCATTTTTTTATTCTAAATTATTGGTGTCCGGTAAACTTTCTTTCTACTGAAAACTTATGATATTTCGAACGAAGTGAAGAATATAAAACTATTTACCAGACAATAGTAATTCTAAACCAGAAGCATCCCAGACCAACAGGACAATATGGTCACCACATCTCAAAATTATCGACCTTCGAAAAGAGTTATCACAAAATCTACCTATATTTCGTTACACTTTTTCTTTATTTCATTACAGTTTATCATCATTTCGTTACACATCAATACCTACTCGATGTTTTATACATTTTTCACCATTGTATATACAATTATGAAAATATACCTTTGCTCTCATCAGATGTGAAATTTGTGAGAGTGAGTCTGACATAGCAATATACCGATCACACATTCTTATAGATCAACCATCAGATTCCGGTTTCAACAAGTAGATTCCCGACGGGGAAAGAAGAATGTAAGAACTGACAACCTGCTTTCATCGCCAAGCGATTACCTGAACAAAGTAATTGAGAGAATCGATATCCATTATGACAGGCTTTGAGTTCGAAATAAAGCAAATCACTTTCCTTATGACAGATTTAGGGTTCAAAATACCCATTACGACTTTCAATATGGCAGGTAAAACTTTCTTTATTGCATTTTCAAAATACTTTATAGCAAGTATGCTCTCCGGACAGAACAATGTTAAACACAGATAGATCAATGTTAAGCACAAATAGCCTATTTCTTAATGCAGATACAAGCTCATCTATCTGAAATAGCTATTCAAACAAATAGTATTATCAATTTTCCAACCTTATTTAAAGTTTACATAGTATGGATAGATTATCAATCAACCTCACCGACATGTTTCAAAGTGTAGACCTCTGCCTTGAAACAAACAAGAGTGAATTTCAGGATCGTGAACCCCTGCAAAACGCTCATCAAACCCTTCACAAGATCAATACCGACATCTTTAGTCTCCGCCAACAACAAGCACAGTCCGAAACACAAAAAACCGTTTCATCTGACAAAAAAAAAGCTACCCGCGGCACACTGGTGAATACTGCAGAACATGTTGCAGACGGATTAATGGCCATTGCAGCCGGCACCAACGACAAAAGTCTGAAAGCAGTAGCCAACATCCGCAACTGGGAACTAAAAAACATGCGCGACAACGACTTCGTATACAAGCTTCTGGAACTCTACAATATTGCATTAACCCATGTGGAGGAACTACCGCAACAAGGTGTAACCGAATCCGAATTGCAAGCACTTCACGACGATGCTTTAGAGTTTCATACACTTATACCAGGCAATCAAAGTCAGCAAAAAGCATCGACAACACTTACCGGCGACATCAAAACCAAAGTGTCTGAAGGAAAAGCACTGCTTGCCGACACCATCGACCCATTGATGAAACCTTTTAAAACCATCAATCCGGCATTCTTCACTGCTTACACTTCGGCACGCCGAATCATCGAAAGGGCAGCAACACACAATACATCCACCGAAACCAAAACCACTACCTAATATATACAACCAGCGCAGTGAGCCGATGCCTGAAAACATCAGCTCACTGCCAACCAACACGGCGGTTCCCGAAAAGCCGAAGAAGAGTAGGGAGAAAAAATCATTGCTTTATGAAAAAAGTTAGCTTTATACTTTTACTTATTGTAGTTCAGGTTTGTAACCTCGCTTTTGCTCAAACAATCAATTTGACGGGTAAGATCCTAGATTCCAAATCAAATAAACCATTAGCTGGCATATCGATAAATGTCAATAATTCGTCAGCTGAATCTAAAACAAACTCCAATGGAGAATTTGAAATAGCAAATCTCAAAATACCTAGCACATTGATTGTAACAGGTACCGGGTATATTTCAAATCGAATTGAAGTTGCTGAAGATAACCCTATTTGCATTTGGCTAACAAAAGGCAATAATATCAAATCAGCAATTCCAAGTTCAACACCAGTATCAATTCCTAGTTCTATTCCAACGTCAAACTCAAATCAGGTTGAGCAATCAAAAATCACTACAGCTCACACTGCCACTCCTGTCTCAACAGTAACCCCAACTACTTCCGTAGTACAAAAAGTAACAGCAGACCAAAAAGTTGAAACAAAGTATTACAGACCATCAATCGCAAAGGCGATTGAAAATAATGATACTCGC
>JBJOOU010000233.1:0-2987 GCA_046051105.1 Bacteroidota bacterium | reverse complement strand
CATAATTATTATTTATAACAAAAAAAATTTAAAAAATCATGGATGATAAAACGATAGCAATGATTGAAAAATTAGCCCAAAAAATAGGCACTACAAGTGATTATGTTTTTGAGGTTTTGGTAAGACAGGCTCCTATAGAAGCAACAGTCACCCTATTTCAATGTGTTTTTATTTTCATATTGTCAATTGTATGGTATGTCACTCATAAAAAATTGTCTTCTATAGTTCCAGACTGTAAATACAAATATTCGTATTATGAAAAATATGATATGGGTGCAGTAGTGCCTATGGTTGTCTCAGGCGTAATATTGATTTTTTTTCTTATTGCTGCATTTTTTTGTATTGACGATATCGTTTATGGTTATTGCTCACCTGAATATTGGGCAATCAGAGAAATTAAAAACCTTCTCAGTCAACCATAATTGTTCTTTGACATGTATCAACAGCTAGTCACTCCCTTTGGAGTGACTTTTTTATTGAGCAGAATGATACATATCTATCAATAATGATAGATGTTGAAACAAGATGAAACAAGATGAAACCTTAGTCGCAAGGTTGCTAAATATTTGTGCTCTAACAATTAATAATCAAAAAAAATCAGCAATGAGCACTAAGCAAATCATCACAACTGTAGTTGTCACTGTCGGAGCTACCATACTGGCACTCTGGATCTGGAAAAAAATTGAAAACCGTAAAAAATCAACGGACGTAGCAAAGGCTTAATCACCATCAAAAAGAACAAACCATGAAAAAGTTAATTTTATTTTCTCTCTCTCTCATCGCCATCTGCATTTCAATTGCAATGCCGGATGCAAGTCCATTAGCAATTACAGTGGCCACATCTGTGATGCTGTCACCACTGGGCAATAAGGAAGTCCTGGAGCGCATGGCTATTCAGAACTTCGATAACTATGATGGCGAATTTGATAACTGGCAAGCGGTAACATCCAGCGACGAACAGGGCATTTTCACCATTAAAATCAGAAATTTGGAAGCAGCCGACAGACAATTTTTTCTGTTCAATGGCGAACTTTTATTAGGTCAAAATTTTGGCTTGCAAATCATTCCTGCACTCGCATTAGACGGTGCCCCTGGTGTTGCAACAGCAACAACCCCTTCGTTAATACTGAATGCCCCAATAGGACAAATTGTAGATGGCAACACGCGTGCTATTGACAAAACGATTTTGGATACACCTCAGATTATAGGTTCAGGTTCTCCATTCCCTATTAAGCGCTGGTTGTCTTATGCGTTGAGTTCAAGAAAAACACAGGTTATTACAGGTATCAAAATTGACAGTGCGACATCTTCCAACCATACCGGTAATATTACTGTAGGACGCCAAAGTCCATATGGTGACAAGGGTAGTAAATCAATCAATCTCTCTGCATTCCGTTCACCTAAAGATTATCAGGCAAACGTGACAGTGGTTCCGGTAGGTGTGGCTTTGAAAGCTGATACCTATGTGAGAATGGATATCGCTGCATCGTCTGAAATGACACTGACCCTCTTTATGAACGGTCAAGCTATGGTGTAATTATTCCATGTAAAACTTTGTTATCAATGGACAAAATAAGCAGAATAGCAAAGCGACACCGTTCCAGTGTCGCTTTTGTTTTTAAAAAGTACGGCATTCAAAAAATGCCGACCCCCAAAGCATTGGCCGAAGCCATATTTGCTTTGAAAGATACCGACTTCTTTCGTGACCTGAATAATGCTATCATTAAGAACAAGCTAGGTCATAACAGTTTCGAAGACAATTTCGATTATTACCTAGTAGACGAACACGATAGCTTTGATGACGGTGGAGAAACTGTAGGCTTCTACTACGATGACGAAGACGATTTCGACGATTTCGGTGGCAAACGGAAAGAAAAAAAACAGGCTCGAAAAGTGAAGCGTAAAGCGAAAAAGGATGCAAAAAAAGCCAAGAAGTCCGGTGCATCTGCTGTGTCAGCCGGTGCCGGATCAATTGCCGATGCTGAATTTGAAGAAGTAGCCAGAACAGCCGGTGATAAGGCCGAAATGGCCGGTAATATATTGGGTAATCTGGTGCAAGCCGGTACCAATATCGCCGGAGCTGTGATGGGAGGTCGTGCCGGTGGAAATGATATTTCTTATGAAGAAATCGAAGATCCCGACGCAGCTGTTCCGTCCACCAGTTCCGGATCAAAAAAATACTTGCCTTACATTATCGGTGGCGTTGTATTGCTCGCGGTATTTGGTGGATTGATATTTTTCCTGAAACGCAAAAAGTAATAGCGTGCAAATCAATAAAGTAACCTATTTAGAGGAGTTCGAAGAAAATGACAGCCCGGCGAAAGTAAATCGCCGGACTGGTCATTTATTCATAAATCTATCCCGATGGAGAGATATAGCCCCACAACACCGCGTTTTCATTTTATTGCATGAATCCGCGCATTGCGAGTTGGATACATCCGATGAGGTTGCCGTGGACGAATTGGCCTTCAAAAACTTCATTGCGATGGGTTATCCGTTAACGGAATCACTCTTTGCTCTCACCAGGGTGCTCAAAGGTTCCAGTTCTCAAAGTCAGGAACGAATGTGGGCACAATATCTACGGGCAAAGCGCTTGGATGATATGGTGAACAAAAACCTGAGTGACTACGAATTTTTTGACGAATTGGTAACTAATCCTCGTTTTGAAATCATTGGTATCACCAATTCTTTCGACGGATCCTTTATTGATGTAGAATACTACGATTATCCGGATATCGCTACGGAGTTAGGCAAGGTACCTACTTACTCTAAAAAACAACAGCGGAAGATGAAAAAATCTATCCGTATGTACAAGAAAATGGGGCGCGCCCGCAAAAAGTATTCAAAAGCGGATAAGGTGAAGGCGGTCGCCAACGACATTCAGGCAGGTGCTGACACGCGAATGGTATATGCAGAGAAAGGTATGTATGTTCCAACCAGGGCTGAATCCATCAGCCGCGGTGTTGGAGAAAGCATAAAAGGCATTG
>JBJOOU010000232.1:0-5865 GCA_046051105.1 Bacteroidota bacterium | reverse complement strand
TTCTAACGATTAATCGACGATTTTTACAGGGAATCTGTAAAAATGTCGGGGTTAACCCCGACAAAAACGAAGTTTTTCGTCGGCCCTACGGGCAAATTCCGCTTATTGCGGAATTTGGGTTTAAAATGCTGAAGAATTTTTTTTGTGACATATAATCTTTAATACTAACTTCAAAAAATTTGTTGGATGAACACCACACATTTAAAAAAAATGCAGATGGCCATCACGCTTTTGGCCTTCTTGAAAGAAAATTCTGCTATCATGCAGAATATCCCTAACTCCGCCGCATTGATAGCTGAACTTGAAGAGGTAATTCAACTGATTCAGCAGGATGATTTGCAGCAGATGGATACTGCTTATCTCACTGAGAGGAAAAATGAGCTCAGGGCAGTGCTAAATGAACAAATGAAATTTGTATCGAAGCGAATGGTTGTATTTGCTGAAGATGTGAATGACCAGAAATTGATGTCGCTGGTGAAATATACCCCCAGTGAGATTGATAAATACAAGGATGGTGAAATTTCGCAGGAATCGGCTTCTTTGCTTGATCAGGTCAATCATTTTTTGTCGCAACTAGCAGCTTACGGATTGAATGCTGATACGCAGAAAGCATTTACAGAGGCGCGAACCAATTTTGTGAACGTGATTCCTGATAACAAGAGGGAGGCACAGAGTCAGAAAGATGTGCGAAATCAGTTGCTTGCTGATTTTGATCATCTGGACGAGTTGCTTGGTAAGCTGGATAAACGAGTGGATATGCTGAGCACTGATTACCCGGTGTTTTATACCGATTATTATGGATTGCGGAAAGTTTCGGTGCCGAAGTCGGCTCAGGCACTGCTTGCGCAGGCAAATGATGCGGTTAGCGGTATTGCTCTGCCGAATGTAGAGGTGACTTTTATCCTGAACGGAGTAGTGAAACTAAAGAAATTTACTGCTGAACAAGGGGGATTTCGGGTGCCAAACCTTGAGCAGGGCATCTACGAGATAGAAGCGATAAAGATTGGCTACGAAACGCTAAAGCAGTCGATTACCATCACAGGCGATGCTACTTATTATTTGAATCTGAAAATGAATAAGCTTTGAAAATAACCTAAATTAAAGCCTCAAATATATATTTATATGTTTGAGGTTTTGTTTATATTTGTGAAGTGAAGTAAGAATAGTTGTGTCCTATTGGAAAATATACAATCAAGTACTAATAAATTAATACAAGTAAAAATGAAAAAAGAATTATTGCCTGCGAAGTTTGATGCGATTCCTCAGGGAGTGTATGTAGGTTTTTGGATGCGTGTTGCAGCTAAGTTGTTGGATTTTATTGTTATGTTGCCCATTGTAGGATTGACGCTTTATGTGGCGAGTATCAGTGTGTCGGCGTATCAATGGAGTTTGATTCCCGGTTTATTGTTTGGATTGGCATTTGAAGTGGTATTGCTGAAACTGTACGGCGCTACTCCGGGGAAAATGATGCTGGGTATAAAGGTGATTAAAAACAATGGTGATGATGTAGATTGGAAATCATCGTTTTATCGGTATTCGGTTGAGTTTTTTATAGCCGCACTTGGTGTATATGTAACCTATCTCACGCTGAGTCTGGTAGATGGTGGTATGTACGATAGTTATAGCTGGTGGAACAAGAATGCTTGTTTGGTAGCAGTCAATCCATTTCCAATGAACATGCAGAGTTGGATAAGCATGGGGTGGACATTAATTTGTGCTATTGTGCTGGTCTCGAATTCGCGCAAGCAATCGACACACGACTTTATAGCCGGCACAGTGGTAATTAACGCAGTGACGCTGGAAAAGGTAAGAGAGATTGTGAATGAGGAGGAAAATGCAGGAGTGGATGCGGAATAATTAATACATTTACTCTTTTGGGGTGTTTACTGATAACTGAAGTTGTGGTATTGATAGAAAGAAAGTTTATATAAAGAGTTTAATATTATGTAATAAAATTGAATGATAAACGTTATTTGTTATGTTATTTGATCGCAGAGCAAATTATTATTTTACTGCATTTGACAATTATCCACAATGAAGAAAAAGCATTTATTACTCAGTATTTTTTTGCCTTTTTTGGTTGCCGGAATGGTGACACAAAAAAGAGCTGCTGCATCAACTCTAACTTTATCAGAAACGAATCGGGCTCAAAATCTGTTGGGTGTTTTCAACGAATTTGAAGCCCGGAGCAATGACGAAAGCAAACGGCAGAAATCCAATCAACTACAAACGCTTTCGCTGAAACTAGATAGCATTGTACGAAAGGATTCGAATGATCAAAAGGTCAAAGATGTTTTTTTGTATGATAAGTATGGAAATCAGATTGAGGAACAAAGTTATTATTGGTCGAGAAATAGCTGGATAGCTGCTGATAAAACTGAAACTGTGTATGACGAATCAAAATTTATGACTCAGACTGTTAGTTATTATTATCAGCCGTCCACAAATCGATGGGTAAATACCCGGAAAACAGAATATACCTACGATAATCATCATAATATACTGGTGGATGTAAACAGCGTATGGGATGCAGATAGTAGTAAATGGATTGTAGAATTGAGGAGTGAAAATGACTATAATGAGAGCGATCGCCTGGTTACACGATTATTATATTCGTGGGTTGCAAATACAAAAACATTAGCGTTGAGATCAAAAGGTACGTATAGTTACAATGCTAACGGACAAAAGTCGGCTTTGATTCTATATAGTTGGAATGCCGAAACTACAAGTTGGACCCGGGTAGGTACAAAAACGTATGGTTATGATGAAAACGGAAACATGAATTGCGAAACAACTATTTTGGGCGAAACAGATGCATTATCGGGCAGTAGTTATAAGAGAGAGATTAGTTATACTAATAATCTAATCCTGTCCGATGTGTCGTTTTATTGGGATGTTGCTCGCTTAGCATGGACAAAAACCCGCAAAGCAGAGTATAGTTATGATAGTAACGGAAAACTATTGGAGGAAAATTATTCAATTTATAACTCTGATAATGCTAGTTGGACGCCCGAAACTCAGAATCAATATGAAATTGATGGTAATGGCAACAGAACTTCGAAGATTGAGCGTAAATGGAATGATCTTTCTCAGGGATGGCAGAATATATCCAAATTCAGTTGTAGTTATGATCAGTTTTATTCAGATGATAAATTGCTTTTAAATAGCCATTGTATGACATCGATATTCAATAGTGCAAATGCCAATATTCCTATTGAAGGAATGCAGTATGATTGGAATACATACGCGAATCAATGGAATACAAATTATACGCTTCAGGAGAATCGGTATTATTCGGGGATATCATTAAGTGGATTGGATGAAACTGATACAAATAAGCTGAAAATATATCCTAATCCGGTGATCGATAAGCTGTATATAGCCAATGCACAAGCTGAGATAAATCTGACACTTTATAGTTTGCAGGGAGCAATGCTTTTGCAGTCTCATGCAAGCGAGGTGGATTTGTCGCACTATCCATCGGGAGTTTATCTGCTGGAGGTGAATGGCCAACGGCTAAAAATAGTAAAGAAGTAATAGGGGCTTAGTCGTTCGTGTTGAAGCTTTGTTGCTTCATACACTATTCTGTTAGTATCGAATTCGCGCAAGCAATCGACACACGACTTTATAGCCGGAACAGTGGTAATTAACGCAGTGACGCTGGAAAAGGTAAGAGAGATTGCGAATAAGGAGGAAAGTGCTGCAAGTAGCACAGAACAATAAATTCTTCAATAACAAATACCAAATCAGGTAAAGATATCTATAAGAAAGCATCGTAGATCCAATAATAGGCTATTGTTTTTAATCGTAAAACTGTTATTACTATATACGTTGTTGCTTGAGGAATAATAATGAATCGGTTCTATAATGATCATTTAAAAGATACATTTGAAATTAAAAATTGAGCAAGGAATGATATTAAAAATGAAACACATAACTCACCTTTTTTGCTTATTTACAATGATGTTGTATGTCGCGACTTCATTTGCACAAACGTATAAAACTATAAATGTCGAATCAGCTGGCACTTTGTCAAGTTTATTGACATCTACTGAAAAAAGCACTCTGACTCAATTGACTGTATCCGGCTATATTGATGCACGGGATATTAAATGTATGCGGGATGAACTGACTGTCTTATCTGTAATTGATATTAGTAATGCATCAATTGTTGCGTATTCCGGTTCATTAGGTACCTATCCCGGGGATATCAGTTATGCTAACAACGAACTTCCATTATCTTCATTTTTATTACAGCCTAACACTCCAAAGCTAACACTGACATCGATACTTCTTCCAACTAGTCTAGCATCAATTAGTAGTTATGCTTTTGCTATGTGCACAAATTTGAAGCCATCAATTAAAATCCCTTCAGCAGTGACTAATATTGGGAATTATGCATTCATGGGTTGTACCGGACTTACGAAAATATCAGTTTTAGCAGCTACACCACCAACAGCAACGTCTACATCATTTTTGGGAATGAATCAATCGTCCTGTACTCTTGAGGTGGCTACGGGAACAAAAGCATTGTATGTGGCAAATTCAATTTGGTCAGTATTTAATCCTATTGTTGAAAAAAGTTTTACAACAGATGTAACAGAGTCGATTAAGCGGAATTGTACATTAATGATTGATAAATCAAACATTATTATAAGAGGGACAAAGGAAGGTGATCGAATTTATGTATTCGAGGTAAATGGAATTCTATTTAAGAGTGTAACTTCAGTTGGACAAGAGCAAATAATACCTTGCGAAAAGGCTAAAACATATTTCGTAAAGATAAATCAATCCACTTACAAAGTACAACTATAACCGGAGCGTAATTGATTGTTTCCAATACAATTAGTTGATGCTTATTCTACTTCTTCCCATGAAAAAAACGTTATTGATCGCTATTATCACCTGCCTGAGTGCCGCTTTGTCGGCACAAACGTATAAGTTGGTGCCGGTGTTTGAAGATAGATATCCGGAAACTTATTTGTCGCACTGGAAGGTGCTGGAGAATGCGGGGACTGCGCCGGCTGATACTTTTTCGTTGTGGGGGTATCATCGGTATTTCGATGATTTGCAAAAGGGAACGTATGAAGTTTCGTATTTCAAGGGGGATGCACGGGCTACTTATTTGTTTTTGAAGGGTGTGGTTGATTTTTCGCTGCAATACCGCGAGCAGGATAAGGTGCAAACCACTATTGCTGGCGTGCGGGTACGGACGTCGAAGGAATTGAGCTTTCGGTACACGCTGGTGTTCGACAAAGAAAATAAGGTGATATGCATGTATAACCTTAAGCAATGGTCCGAAATACTGAAAAAGATGGAGGATTATTGCCTGCTGAATAAAATTGCCTATTGAAAGCCGGAAGGATAGCAGGCGGAGTATTTTGTTGGGAAGTAAATAAACTGATGGATAAACTGTATGAGCATTGAAATACAATACGATACTAAAGATATTGACTGGCAGGAAGTACCGAACTTGCTGCGCGAGGTGGAAATGGGCTATCATACGCCCGAAGTACATCAACGGGCCTTTGAAAAAAGCCATACGGTGGTGTTTGTAAAGGACGGCGGACGATTGGTGGGCTTTGGTCGCGCCATTTCGGACGGCGAATACCAGGCGGCCATCTACGATGTGGCGGTATCGCCCGACTGTCAGGGGCGGGGCATCGGAAAAATGATAGTGGAAGCCATCGTCAGTCGGATGCCGGGCTGCAACTTTATGTTATACGCCTCGCCGGGCAAAGAATTGTTTTACGAAAAGAGTGGTTTCCGTATAATGAAAACGGGGATGGCCCGGTTTGTAGATATGGAACGAATGAAGGTGAAAGGATTTGTGGAGTAGGGGATTTTTATAGATGAATGTATGAG
>JBJOOU010000231.1:0-3920 GCA_046051105.1 Bacteroidota bacterium | reverse complement strand
TGGGTTACACAACAGATATTGAAACGCCAATGAAAGACTACAACGACTGGCCGGTAAATTACCCTGTAATTCGCCTGGAGGACGTTCAACTGATGTATGCTGAAATTTTATTAAATAAAAGCAGTGACGTAGCTGGCGCAATAGCAATTGTAAATAAAATACGTACCCGTGCTGGAATGGATGCCCTCTCCACTACCATGAGTGCAACCGATGCAATGAAAGCGGTGAAATTTGAACGCCAAATTGAACTTTGTGGTGAAGGTGTACGTTGGTTTGACCTTGTTCGTTGGAATGAATGGAAAGCCGCAATTACTGCCAAGTTTAATAGCTACAACACTACTGATGTAGATGTTACCAACATCAAAGATGGTAGATATTTATATCCAATCCCATACAATCAGATGATTGTACAACCCGGACTATATGTCCAAAACGCAGATTATAATTAGTAAAAGGGAAAGTTCAATTTAAGGTATAGGTTCTTTAGTTAGTTGATTATTGTTTATGAAGCGGGGGTGGCAATTGATTTTGCCACCCCCGTAATTTTTTATTTCATTTCAAAAACGTCCTTTCCACAAGGCTCTGAGCCACTCTCCGTGCTTGCTCTCGGCCGGATTGTTTTGTACCTGCCAGATACGTTCGTCCTTCAGGGCATCCGGCATAAACTGCTGCTCCACGAAATGATTCGGATAATCGTGAGAGTATTTGTAGTTTTTGCCATAATCGAGTTCTTTCATCAACTTGGTAGGCGAATTGCGTAAATGTAGGGGAACAGACAAGTTACCGGTTCGTTGCACCAACGCCAAAGCATTATCAATGGCAAGGTAAGCTGAATTACTTTTGGGCGACGAAGCCAGATAGATCGTTGTCTCGGCCAAAATAATGCGCCCTTCTGGCCAACCGATTTTCTGCAAGGCATCGAAACAGGAATTGGCGAGTAATAGAGCATTCGGATTGGCAAGGCCAATATCTTCGGCAGCCGAGATCACCAAACGGCGGGCGATAAATTTAGGATCCTCCCCTCCTGCCACCATGCGTGCCAACCAGTAAATAGCTGCATCAGGATCGCTCCCACGAATGGATTTGATAAAGGCTGAGATGATATCGTAATGCATCTCACCATCCTTATCATAAGCCATCGGGTTTTGCTGCAAGCGTTCGGTTACAATTTCATTCGTGAAATGAACTTCCTCTTCAGGCTCGGCAGCAATGACGAGGTCAAGAATATTGAGTAATTTGCGTGCATCTCCCCCGGCAAACCGCAACAGCGATTCGGTTTCGTCCAGATGAACTTTGCGCTGCTTCAACTCCACATCGGTGGTAATGGCTCGTTTGGCCAGTTCCAACAAATCGTCTTCGGTGAGCGACTTGAGCACATACACCTGACAGCGCGAAAGCAAAGGCGTGATCACTTCGAACGAGGGATTTTCGGTCGTTGCACCGATCAAGGTCACCGTGCCATCCTCTACAGCTCCCAGCAAAGAATCCTGTTGCGACTTGCTGAAGCGGTGAATCTCATCAATAAATAAAATAGGATTTCCGCCCTGCGAAAAGAAGCGACTTTGCCTGGCTTTCTCGATCACCTCGCGCACATCCTTTACACCCGAAGTCACTGCACTGAGCGTATAAAACGGGCGATCCAACTTATTAGCAATGATTTTGGCCAGCGTAGTTTTACCCACACCGGGAGGGCCCCACAGGATAAACGAGGCGATACGCCCCGATTCAATCATTTGTCGGAGAATGGCTTTTTCGCCCACCAGGTGTTTCTGACCAATGTAATTATCGAGGGTCGAGGGTCGGAGTCGTTCGGCTAAAGGAGGCATGAGGATAGTTTATAATTTATAGTTGGTAGAGAATAGATCTTACATACCTTTAATTAGAATCAAATTACGTGCAGACAAAGATACTATAAAAATGACCAAAGAGTCGGATTTCTCAGCCCAGTTTTTCCTGCACAAATTGCTGGATAAAGGCAGTGGTTTTGTCGATACCCATCACCGAGGAGTTGATGCAAAGGTCGTACGAAGCGGCGGCTCCCCACACTTTGTTGCTGTAGAAATTGTAAAACTCAGCTCGTTTTTTATCGGTTTTGGCGATCAATGCCAGGGCTTTTTCTTCGTTCAGTCCAAAGTATTCGCCCACCCGCTTGAGTCGATCGGGCAAATCGGCGGTAATAAAAATGTTGACACAGCGCGGAAAATCTCTCAACACATAATCCGAACAGCGCCCCACAATTACGGCCGACTCCCGTTCGGATATTTCGCGGATAAGATCGCTTTGTATCTGAAACAGCGATTCGTTACTGAAATAGTTGTGCGAAAAAAAGTCGGTCAGCAGGCTGCTGGTGCGGGCCGCGCTCACCGTTTCGTCGGCTTCTTCGAAAAACTCAGGTGCCAGTCCGCTCTCACGCGAGGCCCGCCGAATCAGTTCTTTATCGTAAAACGACAACTGCATTCTTTCGGCCAGTAGCCCGGCAATAATGTGCCCGCCACTACCCAACTGACGACCCACATTGATAATCATATTCTTTTCCATCGTGATCAAAATTAGATGTTATGCCTCAATGGTATGGGGCTTTTTGAATTTTCGGAATTGATTGATAAGCAAAATGGCTGCTACCACGCTCGAGGCCAAATCGGCAACCGGCATGCTGTACCAAACACCATCTACGCCCCATATGCCGGGAAAAATCAGCAGGCAAGGCAGCAAAAAGATCAGCTGGCGGGTAAGCGACAAAAAGATGGACTTCTTGGCCATCCCGATGCTTTGAAAAAAGTTGGAAGTCACCATCTGGAAACCAATGATCGGAAAGAAAATCATCACCGTTTTCAGTCCTTTTACAGCCAACTCTGTCAGTTTTTCATCAGTAGTAAACAGCGATGCCACAGCATGTGGAAAAAATTCTCCGATCAGAAAACCGGCTGTCATAATCACCGTGGCCCATATAATGGTGGTACGCAATACTTCGTCCACCCGCTTGAACTGACGGGCGCCATAGTTGTAGCCGGCAATGGGTTGCATCCCCTGATTCAGCCCCATGGCAATCATACCAAACAGGAAAATCACCCGGTTGACAATACCATAAGCCCCCACGGCCATATCGCCTCCATGCTTGCTGAGCCCCTGATTGATCAAAATCACAATCAGACACGAAGCTGCATTCATCAAAAATGGTGACAAGCCAATGGCCAGCGAATCGAGTACAATTCGTTTTTCGAGGCGGAAAACCCCTTTCTTTAAATGGATAAAATTCTTTTTATTGCTGAAAATAGAAATTTGCCAGGCCAGCATCACTATTTGCGAAATAATGGTGGCGAGAGCACTACCCTGAATTCCCCACCCGAAGACAAAAATAAACAGCGGATTAAGCACCAGATTGATGATGACCGAAAAAATAGTGGCATACATGGCTTTTTGCGGATTGCCGGAAGAACGCAACAAAGCATTCAGCCCCATATACATGTGTGTAACCACATTGCCGGAGAGAATCACCACCATGTAATCGTGGGCAAAAGGTAGTGTAGCCGCACTTGCACCAAAGAAATAAAGGATGGGATCGAGAAAAGCCAATGTTACCACCGAAAAGGCCAGCCCGAGAATAATATTCAGTACAAATACGTTTCCCAACACCTTGTTAGCGGTTTCGTAATCTTTTTGCCCCAGGCGCACCGACATTAAAGTAGCTGCACCCACTCCCACCATCGCTCCGAATGCGGCGGCCAGATTCATCAATGGGAAGGTAAGTGCCAACCCCGAAATAGCCAATGCTCCTACTCCATGACCAATAAATACACTGTCGGTAATGTTGTAGAGCGACGACGCGGTCATGGCCCGCGTCCAGCGCCACGATGACCAGGCGTTGCGCGCCCGCTTTGGCGTCGCCCACGGGTACGTTGTCTTCAACGGCTTTGCTGTCG
>JBJOOU010000230.1:0-5099 GCA_046051105.1 Bacteroidota bacterium | reverse complement strand
ATACTTTCCGATATTTAGCTCAAATTTTAATGTGTGTAGTAATTTATCGGGTAAGATATGCCGGAAAGGTTTGTTTGAGGAAGATTGGCTGGCTAAATTTATTTGTAATTATTTCAAATCAACTTTCCATATAACATATATTAACTATTGTTGCAGAGATATTAGTCCAGTTTTTATCATTTTTCAGTGCAGTTACTACCGAAATCATAGTAGTAATTGCTATATGAATACTTAAAATGAAAGACGCAAATAACAAACAAGCCCGTTTTCAGAATAATTGAAAACGGGCCTCTACGTTTAGTTTAAATGTATTTTACAAGGTTGGCACTTCGCTAAAACTTCCGTAACGATGGTACTCAAATGAGATGCTTTGTTCTTTCAGGTAATGAAGCAACTCGATCCTTCCTTCGGCAAGTGGTTTTGCGTAGGCGATGTATTTTCCTGTTTTTGCGGCTTCTTCAAAATAGCTTACAGGTGGCATTGTACAGGTTCGGATGCGCTCGTATTTATACATAGATGCAATGAACTCCGTTTCCGTTTCTACTTTAATGGGGAAGTCGCGACCAATTCCTTTCACTAATCTCGATAATTTATGATCATTTGCATCAATGCTTACCGTTAGTTTGGTACCAACAGTTTTGGCTGCCGCCAGAGTCAATAATACACGATAGCGTGAATCTGCTGATTGTATGCGCAAAGCCATGTTTTTTAGTGGTAAATAGCGGAATGTATTCCGTTCGCCCACTAAATTATTGATATCTTCTTCTACCGAAAATTCGCTTTTCATTACTGCTGCATAATTAGCCACAACTCCTGCAAAGCGGTTTTTGTCCTGAGGCTCCAATATGTCGGCATAACTTGCAAATTCGGCAGAAACCTGCTCGGCTTGTGGTTGCACGGCTTCGTCAAAATTCACAAAGCACGACACGTAATTTCGTCCGCCAGCTTTGATGCCGCCTCCAAAGGCTGATTGTTTCATGCCCCCAAATGGCTGACGGTTGACAATTGCTCCGGTAATACCGCGATTGATGTAGAGATTACCAGCTTCGATATTGTTTTTCCAGTACAGTTGTTCGCTTTCGTCCAAACTTTGCAAGCCGGAAGTGAGCCCGTAATCTGTCTTTTCGTTCATCCATTCTACACCTTGTTCCAAACTATCGATGCAAACTACACTCAGTAAAGGTGCAAAAAGCTCATTTTTGAAGGTGAAATTCTCAGGACGAACGCCCCATTTCACACAAGGTTTGAGGATGTATTTCTTTTCGTCCAGAAATTCCGGCTTCACGAGCCACCATTCGCCCTTTTCGAGATTATTGATGGCATATTGTAATTTCTCGTTGCGGTTGGTGATCATTGGCCCCACGTAATTGCCACCATACCATGCACTGCCGGTTTGAAGGCTGGTAACTGCATCAATCAGTTTTGTTTTAAAGTCAGGATCGTCATACACTTCTTTTTCCAAAAGGAGCAATGAACAAGCCGAACATTTCTGCCCAGCGTTACTAAAGGCTGAAGTCACAATGTTCAGAATGGCATGATCGCGGTCGGCACTTGAAGTCACGATGATAGCATTTTTGCCTCCTGTTTCTGCCGAAAGCGGACAGGTCGGGTTGTTTTCCAACAGGCGGAAAGCAGTGTCGGTACCACCTGTAAGTATAATATGTTGAATGGACGGATGAGCCGAAAGTAAATTGAGCGGTTCACGGCCATCAGTGCAAACTACCTGTAGCGCGTCTTTGGGCACACCGGCATCCCAAAAATGTTTTGCAAATTCCCATGCAACCGGAAGTGCAACAGTTGCTGGTTTAAGAATAACAGTATTACCACCTGCCAATGCAGCTGCAACTCCACCTACGGGAATGGCCAAAGGGAAATTCCAGGGCGGAATCACTAGAATGATACCTTTCGGACTTTGTTGCACTGTTTCTAACTCTTCAAACGATTTCATGCTGATAGGATAAAAGCGACAGAAATCAATCGCTTCAGAAACCTCTACATCGCCTTCAGCAAATGTTTTACCCGTAATAGCCGACATGCAGCCGATCAAATCACCTCTGCCATTGGCCAGATTTATCGCTACTTGATGGAGGATTCGATTTCGTTCTGCCAATGCTGTTTTTCTCCAGCCCGAAGCATCCTTTTCTGCAATTTCAATTATTTCTTTTACCTGATCAGTGGTGGACAGATAAGTCTTACATATGCTCACCGAATCATTTTGGCTGCGATCCAGGTATTCATATGTATTTCCTTCAAATAACTCTTTGTTTCCAATTTGAACCGGAATTTCATAAGGTTTATCTTTTGCAGATTTCTGCCAGTCTTTTCTGATTTTATCTGCCCAAAGTCTGTTGGGTTTCAAATCAAAATTGGTGTCCGCCTCATTTTTGAAGTTCTCAATATCGTCAGTTATTGCTAAAGCCGGAACAGGAATATTCCGGTCTTGAGTGCGGTAAGAGCCTGGCTTGATGCTGTCTTTTAAAGAATAAGCTTCCAAAAACTGATCTTTCAGGAAATTCCACTGTTGACTATCGTATTTCAACCCGAAAGAATAGCTCAGGAAGTTGTCTTTGCCGGTGTTTTCGTCCAATCGGCGCACTAAATAAGATACAGCATTCAGGAAATGCTCGTTTTTTACTACCGGTGTATATAATATGATATGTTTGTCGAGTTTGCGCATTACGCGGGGTAGGTGATTGGCCATGCCTTCCAGCATTTCAAACGTAACAAAATCTTCAGAGCCATTTTTCTTACTTAATAGATAAGCATAACCGATACTGAAGAAGTTGTGAGATGCCACACCGATATTCAAAACTTTGGCATTTTCGGGTTCCAATGCTCTATCTAATATATGCAGGTAGTTGGCGTCCACTTCTACTTTGCTGTGCAAAACCGGATTTTCCCAACCTTTCAAAGACGATATGATGGTTTCCATTTGCAGGTTGGCACCTTTTACTAAGCGCATTTTCAGCTTTGCACCTCCTGCAGCCACGCGTGCTTTTGCAAATTCCAATAACTCAGTCTGAAATTCATAGGCATCTGGCAGATAGGCTTGCACCACAATCCCTGCTGAATAATTCTTGAACTGAGGCATGCTCAATACGGTTTTGAATACATCCAGCGTAAGTTCTGTATCTTTGTATTCTTCCATGTCCAGATTTACAAACTTGTCTTTTTTTACGCCATTATCATCTTCGAATGGGTAATCAATGGCTTGTTGGTAGATTTTTGTCAATCGGTGACACAGCTCTTTTTTACAATCTTCGTAATTCAAAGCATTGATTTGAGCATAAATCCCGGATATTTTGATGGAAATATAATTGATTTTTGGGTCAGTCAAAGCTTCCAGGTAATGTTCGTAGCGCTTATCTGCTTCGCCATTGCCCAATACAACTTCACCTAATAAGTTTACATTTTGCCCAATATTTTGACGTCTTCGTTCTGTCAAATGCTTGGTAAGGAGAGTTGGCTCTTCGTTGATGATGACTTTAGATGTATCCGAGCGCAGGCGTTGTTTGAAAATGGGCACTGCAATAAAATCGAACCAATAACCAAAAGCAGTGAATAATTTGAGCATAAATGCATCCGACGAACTAAAAAACTCAGGCACTCCGTATTGATCAATGAGGAGTTTCATGCGTTTGGCCAGTTTTTTACTGTCTCTTATCTGCGACGATTCATCCAGCAATTTCGATAAAAGTGCTTTGTCGTTGGGGTTTTGAATTAAGATCGCGTATTTTTTTTGTTCCTTTAGCTCTTCGGCTGTAATTTCTTCTTCCGATTTTGCTAGAAAATCTTTAGCCCATTCCAGGACTTCTTCAGTTTTCATTGTATTCATACGGTGAGTAGTATTTTAATTTGACTGCAAGATATAAAAAAGCATCAAATTTGCATGAATATGAAAAATGAAGATTGCTTGTTTTGGATGATTTTACTACTATTTTGAATTTATTTTACAATTAGTATGGCATTTTAATGCTAGTGTGTGATTTAAAACCTGTTTTTGGTACAAATAAAGCCCTATCGACATCTTTGTGTGAATTTGTCGATAGGGCTTTATTTGTATTTATTACAGAGCTATTCCGTGATGAGTTTTTCCACTTCTTTCCAATTTACTACATTCCAGAACGCTTTTACATAGGCAGCGCGTTTGTTTTGATATTTTAAGTAGTAGGCATGTTCCCACACATCAATACACAGGATTGGTTTGCCTTTCATTTCGCTGTTTTGCATCAGGCAATTGTCCTGATTCGGGGTTGATACAATTTTTAGTTCCCCCTTTGAGTCTTTTATGAGCCACGCCCATCCCGAACCAAAACGGCTAAGTGCAGCTTTTTCAAACTCAATTTTAAATGACTCTACATTGCCAAAATTATCTGTAAGTATTCTGTCCAATCGTGGCGAAATAGCACCCGAGCCTGCAGGAGCCATTATGTTCCAAAAAAACGTATGGTTGTAGACTCCTCCTCCATTATTCCTAACTGCAGTTTGAATCTCTTTTGGTAGTTCGTTTATATTTGCAATTAGTTCTTCAATGCTTTTTTTATACAACTCAGGATATTTTTCAAGAGTCTTGTTCAAATTGCTGACATAGGTAGCGTGATGCAGGTCGTGATGAATCCGCATAGTTGTACTATCTATATAAGGTTCCAATGCATTGTATTTATAAGGTAAGTCAGGCAACTTATATTGTCCAAAACTATTTATCGCTACAAATAGTATAATTGTTGAAATGATACTTTTTATTTTCATGATACATTTATTTATAAAGATGATATTATATATAACAGGTAGGTGATACGATTGTTTACCTCATAATTCTACCAGATTTCGGAAAACAGATCAGCCAATAGAGTGGTTCAAATTACAAAATCGCTGATTTTTTCATCTGTTTTGATGAAACTCGAATCATTTTTGATCAACTCAGACCCGTTTTTTGTCGTTTATTCCAGCTGAATCCCCTCTAATTTTAATTTTCTTGTTAATGTTTCTATCCTAGAAATACCCGAAATCGCCATTTAGGATAGCTGTGATGGTGTTCGAATAAATACGTTGAAAAATAAATGCGCTTTTAATCCGATTGTTCCCAGTAGTTTATGGAT
>JBJOOU010000229.1:0-29637 GCA_046051105.1 Bacteroidota bacterium | reverse complement strand
GATAACTATAGTTGTTCAACCGATAACTATAGTTTCCCGACCGATATCTATAGTTATCCACCCGATAACTATAGTTATTCAACTGATATCTATAGTTGTCCGTCCGATAACTATAGTTTCCCAACCGATAACTATAGTTATCCAATGGGAAGCAGAAATTGTGGATTAAAACCCTTAAGTTGAAGGTGCTAAAACCACTGTTTTTAGAACTGATTCTGGAGTTGTTGTGCAAAAACGGCTGAATTCTGAAATATATCTATAGAAATGCTTAGTATAACTATCGTTCTTTTGAAAATAGTAATGGAAATTGTTCAGATAACGAATCATTCGCTTGTCAGGACGCATGTTTCAGAACAGTTTATCGCAATCTTCTTGTCAGAATATGGTTAAAGTGTGATGAATTGCTGTATATTTGCAAATGTGCAATTAGTAATAGGCTGACTTCGAGTCGTCCTATCACTATCAGAGGCCGAATGCGTAGAAATTCAATATGTTTGACTCATGTGGAGTGTAAATACAATGAATGATTGAGCAAATGCTTGTGTAGGGATAGGTCGTGACTTGTCCGGTTCTGAAAATATATCCCTTACACCTGGAAGTCGCTTCTCCCTTGTGAGGGTATCAGAGAGAGGGTAGCCAAATAGTTTTGGACACCCTCTTATTGTTTTACCCAATTTTATCGCCGCATTTTTCTTTGTATTCGCGGGGACTCATGCCAAATTTCTGTTTGAAGCAGCGGCTAAAGTAGCGCGGGTCGCTGATGCCGACCATATAGGTGATTTCGCTAAAGTTGTACTCTCCGGTTTCGATGAGTTGAGCAGCGCGTTGGATGCGCACTTCTTTCAGAAACTCGATGGGAGCCAGACCGGTAAGGCTTTTCAACTTTTTGAAGAAGGCCGAGCGACTGAATCCGATGTGGATGGCTATTTCGTCGATGGTAAGTTCGGTGTTTTCGATATTATCCTCGATAAAGGTCATGATGCGCTGGATAAACACATCGTCCTGCGACACCACATTGGGTTTCGACGGCGAAATAACGCCGCTGGTGAGCGACGAGCGGTAGAGTTCCTGCAACTGCTTGCGAAGCCTCAACAGATTGTCGACACGCGCCTCGAGATAAGCTGAGCTAAACGGCTTGGTCAGGTAATCGTCCACTCCATATTGCATCGCTTCCAGCTTGTTTTCCATGTCGGTTTTGGCGGTGAGCAAAATCAGCGGAATGTGGCTGATGTTGATGTCGTCTTTGATGGCTTTGGCCATTTCCAAACCGTTCATTTCGGGCATCATCACGTCAGTGATAATCAAATCGGGTACATGACTGCCTGCCATTTCCAAACCGATTTTACCATTTTCGGCTTCGATGATGTCGTACTTCTGATGCAACACGGCTTTCAGGAAAGCGCGCATCTCGGTATTATCCTCCACAATCAGTACCGTTTGACGATGGTTATCATGGATGGGCTCTGTTTCATTTTCGTTCAGATCGTCGCAACTTTCGATGTCGTCCTGTTCGATAATGGCTTCTACGGGCACTTCGGTGGTGTCCACTTCTTCGTCGGGGGTAAAATGATCGTTGCCTTTTGCAAAAGTTACTTTGAAAGTAGAGCCTTTGCCGGGTTCACTTTCCACGTCGATGCGTGCGTGGTGCAGTTCCACCAGTTCTTTGGTGAGCGACAGGCCGATACCCGTGCCTTCCTGGAATGAAGCTCCGGCAGCCGCCAGACTCTCGAAGCGATTGAACAGCAATTTGAGGCGATCTTTACTCATGCCCATGCCGCGGTCTTTTACCGAAATGCTTACACTGTCTTTTTCCTCTATCACATGTACCTCTATCGGGTTGCCAGGCTGCGTAAACTTGAAAGCATTGGACAAAAGATTGTAGAAAATCTTTTCGAATTTATCCTTGTCGGCCCAAATGGAGGCATTGTTGCTTTCGTCTATCAGTTCGAACTTAATTTTGCGTTCTTCGGCCAGTTTGCTAAAGCTGCTGCAAATCTCTTTCATAAACGCTCCCGGCTGAATCACTTCTACCAGCAGTTTCATCTTCTTGTTCTGTATTTTGCGGAAATCGAGTATCTGATTGATCAGTCGGAGCATGCGTTCGGTATTGCGTTGCACCACGGTGAGCTGCTCTTTGGCACCCTCGCTAAGCTGTTCGGTGCGGAGAATGTTTTCTACCGGCGAGGCTATCAGCGTAAGCGGTGTGCGCAGCTCGTGCGAAATGTCGGTGAAGAAGCGGAGTTTCAGATTGGTGATCCGATGCTCTATTTCCACATTTGTTTTCAGGCGGAAGAAGGTGTACAACACATAAGCCACCAGCATGGACAATGCCACAAACAGCAGGATGTAGAACATCATTCCCCAGGCCGATTCCCAGAAAGATGGTTCTTTTACAATTTCGATGCTGCGTTCGTTTTCCACCCATACGCCGTCGGCATTGGTGGAGCGCACTCTGAACACATACCGTCCTTTGGGCAGGTTGGTGTAGGTGGCAATGCGTTGGTTGTGTACATAGTTCCAATCCGTTTCAAAACCATCCAGTTTGTAGGCATACTGAATGTTTTGCGGGTCGCGATAGTCGAGTGCCGCAAAGCTGATGGAGAAGATATTTTGTTTGTGTTTCAGTGTCAGTTCCGTTGTTTCGTCGATTACGTTGTGCAATGGCGATTCTTCCGTGCCAACTTCTACTTTTTTGTTGAAGAGCTGTAGGTCGGTGAGTACGATCCGCGGAACGTAATTACTTTTTAATGCACTGGTAGGACGAAAATGTACATAGCCTTCGGTAGTGCCAAAAGCCAGTTCGCCCGTTCGGGTTTGAAACACGGCAGCCTCGTCGAAACTGTAAGCGCTGTTGTTGAGTGGCAGGTAGGTATCAAATTTTCCGGTTTTGGGTTCAAATTTCCCCAACACAGTTTGTGTGGAAAACCAGATATTCCCTACGGGATCTTCTTTGAGTGTATAAATCACATTGGAAGGCGCTCCGCTGTTGACCATATAGGATTGAAACAAGGGTTCTTTGCCAAACTCAAAACCTTCGTTGAGCACATCCATTCCTCCACCAAAGATGGCCAGATAGAGTTTCCCTGATCGGGCGGGAAGGATGTAATGCACGTCATTGCCCGAAATGGTATTGGCATTGGCCGGATCGTGGCGGTAATGACTAAAGGTAATGTTTTCGGGTCCCTGATGGGTGTTGCTGAAAACAATGAGTCCGCCGGTGGTGCCTACAAACATGCGGTGTTTGCGATCTTCAACAATAAAGCGGACGCGGTTGCACATCTCCATCGGGAAGTTCTTTAGTTTATTGCGGGCGCTGATAAAGCGTGTCTGGCCGTTTTCTTCCTGAATCAGGTTGATGCCTCCTCCATAAGTAGCTATCCAGATGCGGTGAAGATGATCTTCCGTGATGGAGTAGATATTATCGTTGCTGATGCTGTAGATATCGTTCGGGTTGTAACGGTAATTGCTGATCTTGTATCTCAATCCGTTGCCGGCGGGTTCCAGTTTGTACAATCCGTTTCCTTTTGATCCGAGCCAGATGTTGCCATGCGAATCAGAAGAAATGCTGTAGACCGAAGCTTTCAGCGCTTCGCCTTTGCCAATGGTGCCATTGGAGCAAAGTTGACCGATCAACTGGTTGTTGGCGTCGAAAATGTTGATAGTTCCGTTTTTTGCTCCCGTCCACATACGCCCGGCCTTGTCCTGATAGAGCGAACGGATCTCATTGGCAGCAGAAGTGGTTTCGCCGGGTACAGGCTTGTGAAACCGGAAGGGAGATTGGCTGAATACCACTTTCTCGATACCGTGGGAGAACGGACAAAGCCACAGATTGCCCTGCCGATCGGAAAATGCAGAGTGCATCATGTTCGAAAAACGGCGATCGGGCGAGTCCGGAGCGTTATGAAAAGGCTGGAGGGTATTGAGTGCTTTGTTGTACCAGCTAAAACCACCGTAGCGGGGATGTACCCAGGTGTTGCCACTGTTATCTTCCACCACATAGAAATTGGGCAATGGGGCAAACTGACTGGAATTAACCGTTTTTATGCTGAAGTTGTTGACCTTTTGCTCGCGCGTTTGGAAATAAACTACGCTTGGTTTGTCGGTTTCGATCCAGATATTGTTGTTCTTGTCCTTGTAGCAGGAATAAAACACATCGCTGATGACGCCCTTGCCATTGGTTTTATTGAAAGCCGTGAACTTTTGCTGTTGGATGTCGTACAAAAAGAAACCATCACGACTGCTCAGGATAAATAGCTGATTAGCGTTGATCTGTTTGATGTCGATAATGGCCGATGGGCAGGGAGAGGGGATCAGGTCGAAGGTTTCCTTGCTGCTGTTGTAAATACGGATCTTTCCGTGCTCGCCTCCCAACCAGGTGAAGTTGCCGTTTTCGGTAATGGAGTAGAATCCGCCATTGGCTTTCTCGCGAAACAATTGTACGGGTTTTGCCGCATTGGGTTTAAGGATGTTCAACCCATTGCTGGTGAGAATCCAGGTGTTTTTATGTTTGTCCTGAAAAATACGATTGACACGATTGGAACTTAACTGCTCATTGCCTTCGTAAAAATGTGATAGCTTTATATCTTCATTCTTCGGATTGCTTTCTACCCTGAAACAACCCGCTTCGCCGCCCGTAAGCCATACCGAACCATCGGGGAAACTGTATATCCTTTCCAAATTCGGTTTGTAGTTTTTGAACTCTTCCATACATTGCGGTACCTGCAGGAATGTTTCGTTGCGGGGGTTGAACCGATACACTCTTCCATCGTAGGTTTGTATCCAAAGGTAGCCGTATATGTCTTCGCGAATGATGTCGACGCGGTAATTTTCCAACCCGAAAATCTGTCCCGGATTACTTTTATATGTTTTGAAAGTATATCCGTTAAACATGTTCAGTCCATCAAAAGTGCCGAACCACATTTGGCCTTTTTTGTCCTGTAGCATACACAGAACATTGATTTCTGAGAGGCCTTCGTTGACCGAGTAATGGGAGAACTGAGTGAAGGTTTGACTGCTTAATCCTAAACTTATGAGCAGGCAAATGATTGTGAGTCTGATTTTTGTCATACAAAGTAGATTGCTGTAGGGGTCGTGTGAACGTGTTTTCTGGAATGAAACGAACAAAAAATCCACGTTTATCACAACAAATTTACAAAGGATTTGCAAAGAAACTCCTTAATGCAAAACCGAATACCAAAAACTCCCATTAATTAATCAATTTTTCTACGTGAGCTATTTAAAAATAAATCAATTTTGCATTCGGATTCTTAGCGCATCACACAGCGCCTATCCCTCAAAAGAAAATGAATAATAATTAGTCCATATGTGTTTTTTGAAAAAGATTATTTCCCTCGCTTGCTTAGTTACACTATTATCCGGTTCTATCATAGCCGCCAATTACAAATACGAATATTTGTACAAGAACCTACCCTTTAAAATGGAGAGGGTGCAGGAGCCTGTATTTCCTGCCACAACAGTACTTGTAAGCTCGTTTGGAGCTGTAGGAGATGGTCAAACTCTGAACACTGTTTTTATACAAAAAGCAATCGATGATTTGTCGGCTCGCGGAGGTGGAAAACTGGTGTTTCCTGCGGGAGTTTGGTTTACCGGTCCTATCGTTTTGAAGTCGAACGTCAATCTGAATCTGGCCAAAGGTTCGTTGTTGCTTTTCTCGCCCGATTTTAATTTATATCCCATGGTAATGTCTTCGTTCGAAGGACTGGAAACCCGCCGTTGTCAGTCACCGATTACAGCACGTAATGCCGTGAATATTGCCATTACCGGCGAAGGAGCCATCAACGGTTCCGGCCATGCATGGCGTCCGGTAAAGAGAGCCAAGCTGACCGAACTTCAATGGAAAGAATTGTTGAAATCAGGCGGCGTGTTGCGCGATCCGAATTACTGGTTTCCGTCTGCTAAGTCAGTAAAAGGTGATGTTTTGTACAGTAAAAATCTAATGGGTGAACTCAAAACCGATTCGCAATGGTTGGCAATTAAAGATTATTTGCGTCCGGTAATGATTAGTTTGGTTGATTGCAAAAACATAAAACTACAGGGCGTATTGTTTGAAAACTCGCCCAGTTGGAACATTCATCCGCTACAGTGCGAAAACCTGGTTATCGATGGTATTTTTGCCCGCAATCCGGCTTATGCGCAAAATGGCGATGGTATTGATGTGGAATCCTGCAAAAATGTATTGCTGGTCAACAGCACTTTCGATGTGGGCGACGATGGTATCTGCATCAAATCGGGCAAAGACGAAGAAGGTCGTAAGCGCGGTATGCCATCCGAAAACATCATAGTGGACAACTGCAAAGTATTTCAGGGACATGGCGGATTTGTAGTAGGTAGCGAAATGTCGGGCGGTGTGCGCAATATTTCGGTCAACAACTGTCAGTTTCTGGGTACCGATGTGGGTTTGCGTTTCAAAAGCAACCGTGGTCGTGGTGGTGTGGTAGAGAACATTTACGTAAACAATATTTTTATGCTGAATATCGCTACTGATTCTTTCCTTTTCGACCTGTATTATGGTGGAAAATCGGCTTCTGAAGCCCTGGAAGATGGCGAAGCAAATGCAAAAGAAGAAGATTTGTTGCCGGTGACAGACGAAACGCCTTGTTTCAAAAATATCTATGTGAAAAATCTGGTGTCGCGCAACGCCCGTCGGGCCATGTTCTTCAACGGATTGCCTGAGATGAATATCAGCAATATCAATGTGGAGAATGCAACAATCTCGGCTCGCTTTGGTGCCGAACTGGTAGAAGCGGATGGTGTAAAGTTTAAACACGTGAATATTATTCCTGCTGAAGGTGCTGCGTATATACTTAAAAACGTGAAGAATTTCTCCGCTACGGAGTTGGAATATCCTGCGTCATTACAGCAGCCGATTACTATTTCGGGAGTTAAAACGCAGAATATCACCTTGCCATTTAGTAGCCAAAATAAAAACCTGGTGCAATGTTCCACCAAAATCAATGAGAAAGAAATCAAATTTATGAAGTGAAACTAAGTACATTGGAACTATATTTGTAGTCTGTTATCATATTATAGCACATTCAATTACTATCTAAAACACAACACAAATGTTAGGAAACAAAATCAAAGCAGTTTTTACGTCGCTACTCCTGTGTTCAGCACTTTTGGCTACGGCTGCCAAACCTTACTCGGTATGGATGGCCGACTCTGAAATGAAACGCATGCCTGAGAGCTGGATGACCGACTTTGCCAAACAACCCAAATTCGATTATTGCAATGGGCTGGAGTTGGGAGCTATCCTGAAAGTGTATCACCTTACCGGCGATAAAAAATACTTCAACTACGTAAAAAGCTATACCGATACCGTTATTTCTCCGAAAGGTAAAATTACGGGTTATAAACGTTCCGATTACAACATCGACAAGCTTAATTCCGGTAAAATGCTGTTCGATTTGTATGCAATGACCAAAGAGGCCAAACTCAAAATGGCATTGGATACCTTGCGCGACCAGATGAAAACGCATCCGCGTACTGCCGAAGGAGGCTTCTGGCACAAAAAGATTTACACCAATCAAATGTGGTTGGATGGGTTGTACATGGCGTCGCCATTTTTGGCCGAATATGCATCCCGTTTCGGAGAGAAAGGCATCTATAATGATGTGGCCAAACAAATTATCCTGATGGCAAAATATAGCTACGACGCCAAAACCGGACTTTACTTCCACGGTTGGGACGAAAGCCGTCAGCAGAAATGGGCCGATCCGAAAACAGGCTGCTCGCCCAACTTCTGGTCCCGCAGTATGGGTTGGTACATGATGGCTATGGTTGATGTACTGGATTTTCTACCTAAAAATCATCCACAACGTCCGCAAATCATAAAAATCCTGACCAATCTGAGTAAGTCATTGGAAAAATACCGCGATCCGAAAACCGGCATGTGGTATCAGGTGACTGATAAAGTGGGTGCCGAAGGCAATTATGTAGAGTCGTCGGGTTCAGCCATGTTTATCTATACCTGGGTGAAAGGGGCTCAGAAGGGATATTTGCCTAAAACCTATCTGAAAAAGGGTACCGAAGCATACAATCAGTTTGTAAAACGCTTTATCCGCGAAGATGCTGATGGTACTATTTCGCTGACCGATGGTTGTTCGGTTGCAGGCTTGGGTGGTTCGCCCAAATATCGCGACGGAAGCTACAATTACTACATCTCTGAGCCAATCCGCGATAACGACCCGAAAGCAGTAGGCCCATTCATTATGGTAAGCGTACTGCTGAAAAAATAAATATTCAATGAATTTCATGCAGAAGCCCTGTCTTTAATGCTAAAGACCGGGTTTTGCGTTTCAATAAGAAGAAAACAATGAAAAAATCAATTTTTGCAATCCTCTTCCTTTCTTTCTTTTTTACAGGAAAGGGGCAAACTCCCGCATTTCCCGGTGCTGAGGGTGGTGGAATGTACACTACTGGCGGCCGTGGTGGCAAAGTGCTTTTTGTAACTTCACTGGCCGACGATGGTACGAAAGGCACCCTCCGTTGGGCGGTAAATCAAAAAGGGCCACGAACTATTCTCTTTAAAGTGTCGGGCATTATTACGCTGACAAAACCTCTTTCCATCAAAAACGATTCGGTGACCATTGCCGGCCAATCAGCTCCTGGAGATGGAATCTGCATTCGCGACTACGATGTAAACATAGGAGCATCAAACGTTATATTGCGTTACATGCGTTTCCGCCTTGGCGATCGTGTGAAAGAACACGAACCGGATGCCTATGGAGGCAAGGGACGCAAAAACATCATAATCGATCATTGTTCGTCCAGTTGGTCGGTGGACGAATGTGCTTCGTTTTATTCCAATGAAAACTTTACCATGCAATGGTGTATCATTGCCGAGGCATTGAATAATTCTGAGCATCCAAAGGGAGCACATGGCTATGGCGGTATTTGGGGTGGCGAGAATGCGACTTTTCATCACAACCTGATTGCCAGCAACAGTAGCCGTAATCCACGATTCAATGGCTACAAACGTGCCGGATTGAAATATGGTACTACCCTGAACGAAGAACGTGTTGATTTCCGAAACAATGTGATTTTCAACTGGGGAACGCACAGTACCTATGGCGGCGAAAGTGGAAAATACAACATGGTGGGCAATTATTACAAAGCCGGCGGCGGTACCAATCCGAAAATCAAAAACCGCATCAATCAGGTGGATATGGATGCAGATACCAGTAAATGTCAGCCGGGCTACGGACGCTATTTTATTCAGGACAATTTTGTGTATGGTTTCCCCGAAGTGACCAAAGACAACTGGAAAGGCGTGCAGGTAATGAAAGGGGCTGACCCCGTAAAATGTCGTGCCGACAAACCATTCGCTTATGCACCGGTGAACACCCAGACCGCCGAAGAAGCTTTTGAAAGTGTGTTGGCAAAAGCAGGAGCTTCGCTAAGACGTGATGAGGTGGACGAACGCATCACTAATGAAGTTCGTACCGGAGTAAGCACCTACAAAGGTCGCCTAACGCAACTTCAGGGCCTGATCGACTCGCAGGAGGATGCGGGTGGATGGCCGGAATACAAACAAACCGAAGCACCCACCGACTCAAATAACGATGGAATTCCCGATGGTTGGTTGGAGAAAAATGCCGTAGGAAAAACGGCATCTGACTTGAATGCCGATGGTTATACTTTTTTGGAAGTGTACCTGAATAGCCTTGTAGCAGAACCAACTTCGAAATGTTGTCTCCTGAAAAAGAAAACGACTAAATGAAATTCTGACACATAGTTGTACTGTATCTGATACTTGCTATTCAAAAAAGTAAATGTTCGAAGAACATTTACAGCTATGTGTTCTCTGGTTTAAACTGAATAAAGGAAAAACGAATTTGGTACTATGTGTTTACATATACTACTTATATCAACTCTATTAAAATGAAAAAACTGATATTATTGGCCTACATGTTTATCAGCATTCTGGCCAATGCGCAGGAGAAAAAGTACGATATCATTGTTGACCGAAACGGAACGGGAAATTTTCGCAACATTCAGCAGGCTATCGACTCGGTTCGGGCGTTTAATCCCGCGGGCAGAGTCACCATCTTCATCAAAAAAGGAGTTTATAAAGAAAAACTGGTGCTCCCAACGCATTGTTGCAATGTATTGCTGATTGGTGAGGATCGTGACAAAACGATTATCAATTGGGACGACCATGCCAACATCAACAAAATGGGTACGTTTCGCACCTATACTTTCAAAATCTGCGGCAACGATATCCAGCTGGAAAACCTGACGGTAGAAAACTCATCGGCACGATTGGGACAAGCGGTGGCGCTGCACGTAGAGGGCGACCGTTGCGTGTTTGTGAATTGCCGCTTTCTGGGACATCAGGACACCATTTATACCGGACGTGAAAATATGCGTCAGTATTTCCTGAATTGCTACATCGAAGGGACTACCGACTTTATTTTTGGTCCATCCACCTGCTGGTTCGAAGGTTGCGATATTGTGTGTAAATCAAACTCCTACATCACAGCTGCCAGCACCCCCGAAAACATCAAATACGGCTATATCTTTAATCGATGCAATGTCAGCTTTCTCGATTCAACTGTGAATGCCGAATACCTGGGGCGTCCGTGGCGTGCTTATGCGATGACTTTGTATATGAACTGTAAATTGCCAAAAGGCATTCGTCCTATTGGTTGGCACAATTGGGGCAAAGTGGAAAATGAAAAAACAGCCCGCTACATGGAGTACAACAACAGTGGCGAAGGTGCAGATACCTCAGGCCGCCCGGCCTGGGTGAAATTGCTCTCGAAAAAAGAAGCGGCTGAATATACCCTCGAAAAAGTAATGAAGGGCTACGACAACTGGAATCCTGCAAATATCAATAAGCAATAAATATAAAATGAAGAAATTCACTCTACTCTCAGCTCTTATTTTATCCGTTTGGGCGGCTTCGGCTCAGTACGTATCCAAAGTGTGGGTGGCCGATCAGGGCAATGGTACTTATAAGAACCCGGTGCTTTATGCCGACTATTCCGATCCGGATGTTTGTCGCGTGGGCAATGATTATTACATGGTTGCATCGTCGTTTGTACATATTCCCGGTTTGCCTATTCTGCATTCCAACGATATGGTGAACTGGAAGATCATCGGTTACGCCATTCAGCAAATGGTACCGGAAGATCGATTCAGCACCATGCAGCATGGCAACGGCGTGTGGGCGCCCAGCATTCGCTACCACAACAACGAGTTTTATATCTATTTTGGCGATCCGGATGCTGGTTTGTATATGACCAAAGCCAAAGACCCGAAAGGTCCCTGGTCGCCGTTGCTGATGGTGAAAGAAGGCAAAGGCCTGATCGACTGCTGTCCGTTGTGGGACGAAGACGGACGCGCTTACATGGTGCATGGCTACGCAGGTAGTCGTGCAGGAATGAAAAGTGTGTTGGGCATATTCGAACTTTCGCCCGATGGAACAAAAGCCATTAGTCCAGACCGTTTGGTGTTCGACGGACATCCCGTAAACACCACCACCGAAGGTCCTAAATTCTACAAACGCAACGGTTATTATTATATTTTCTGTCCGGCGGGTGGTGTAAAACCGGGCTGGCAGCTCGTGCTTCGCTCCAAAAACGTGTATGGCCCTTACGAGGAAAAACGTGTGTTGGAACAGGGCAAAACCGAATTCAACGGACCTCATCAGGGAGCGTGGGTAGATACCCCCGATGGAAAAGAAGACTGGTTCTTCCATTTCCAGGATTTGTATGGCTACGGTCGTGCTGTGTTGCTTCAGCCTATGAAATGGGTGAAAGACTGGCCGGTAATGGGCGAAGATAAAGATGGCGACGGCTGTGGTAATCCGGTGGCAACTTACAAAAAACCGAACGTAGGCAAAACCTATCCGATTGAAACGCCAGTAGAAAGCGACGAATTCAATGCCAACGAACTGGGTTTGCAGTGGCAATGGCAGGCCAACAGCAATCCGCTGTGGTGCTTCCCCAACGGGGTGAATGGCTATTTGCGGATGTTTGCCTGGAACCTGATAGGTGACGCTAAAAACCTGTGGGACGCTCCGGCTTTGCTGATGCAAAAACTACCTGCACCCAACTTTAGCGCCACTACCAAACTCACTTTTAGTCCATTCAAAGTGGGCGAGCGTGCCGGATTGGTGGTATTCGGACAGGATTATGGTGTTATCACTATCGACAATACCGACAAAGGTTTGGTCATCAATCAGTCGAGCTGCAAGAATGCTCCTAAAGGCAATGCCGAGGTGATAAATGGCACAGAAGCGACTGCTAAAAACACGGTTTATTTTCGGGTGGAAGTAAAGCAAACCAAATCATTGAATAAAGAGAATATCCTCGAACCCAAAGCCACCTGTACCTTTAGCTATAGCCTGGATGGCAAGAAATTTACCGTTCTTGGCAATCCATTCGTAGCATGGGAAGGCAAATGGGTAGGAGCCAAGGTCGGCATTTTCTGCCAACGCAACGGCTGGCTGAACGACTCGGGCTATGCCGATTTCGACTGGTTTCGCATTGAGCCGGTGAAATGATATAGTTTTGATAAAAAAAAATCAATGGCCATCCGATTTTTTCTTGGATGGCCATTGCTGTATTAAGTAAAATCAATTATCTTTGTAATGTTTAATTCATTATGTGTAATTGACTGCTATTAGGTTGTTATAGTATTAGTGACTTTACATGGCGAGGTACTAAAGCGATTAATAATTAATGTTTTATACTTGACTTGAATTTATTGCTCAAACTTGAATGAATCAAATAATTATAAATGTATGAAAATTAAACTTTACTTCTTATGCTTTTTCATAAGCATTATCTCTATTGCGAATGGGCAGACTACTCTTCAAACAGGTCTGGTTGCATACTACACATTTAATGGAGATGCCAATGATCAATCAGGAAATTTGAACAATGGAGTTGTGTACGGCGCTACTTTAGCAGCAGATAGGTTTGGAACTGCTAATAGAGCTTACGCTTTTAATGGATCATCAAATTATATTATGGTCCCTAATAGCACAACATTAAATCTCAATACTTCCACGATGACAATATCGTATTGGATGTATTGGTCTAATAATGATCCTAACTATATTGGCATTTCAAAGGGTGGTGTCAATCAGTATGCGGGTTACGAGTTGAATTTGCGTGGAAGTTATAATGGCGATAATGGTTATTTTTCCTTTTCTCAAGCAAATAGTTCTTTAAATTTGGCTGGAGCTAATGCCTACAGGAATAGTTGGGTACATTTGGTTGGTACGTTTGATAATGGAACTGCAAGATTGTATATTAATGGTGCTTTGGTTAGTGCTACTAATTTAAGTTATTCATATACGTCACAATGCACCAATAATTTGTATATAGGAACCAGAGATCCCGGAAATCAGTGGATTGGTTTTTTGAATGGTTATATGGATGATATCAGAATTTATAATCGGACACTCTCATCAACCGAAGTTTCAAACTTGTACAACATTGAAAAAGTAGCCCCAACAACCACATCACTATCTACTATCAACCAGACTGCGAAAGCTGTATTTACACAAATTGGAAATAAAGTTTGTTTAAGTAGTAAGTCGCATTGTCAAGTCTACAATTTGCAGGGAGTTGAAGTTCTGAATTTGGAGGCAGGAGAATTTGATATAAATAAATCAGGCGCATATATATTACGAATAACAGACAGCTCCGGAATTGTTTCTGTAGATAAAATAATAGTAAGGTAATTAGTGATACTGTAGTAATGGCCATCCGATTTTTTTTTTGGATGGCCATTGTCTATTTGATAGATAGTACAAATTGGTGTACGTATTGATAATGCTGAATCAAAAACGGGATACCTGATAGGGCATCCCGTTTTGTGACAGAACTATATTTTGCAATAGTTTATTTTGATATCAGTTTATCAATAGCTTTTTCCATTTTAGAGAAATTGAAGCTGTTGATTATCTGATTTTTATATTCGGTGATGTTGTCGTTCTGAAGATTGCCGATGCTGCCTTCGTGGGTGTGATTTACGTTTTTGTCAGGGCTAAAGTTACCGGCTTCTATATCAAGTCCTACTTGCTTATATGCATCGCGGAAGGGAACTCCCGTTAGCGTAAGGCGGTTTACTTCTTCTACGCTGAAAATCAGATCGTATTTCGGATCATTCAGTATTTCGGTGTTTACTTTCACCTGCGCCATCATCATTGCCGTCATTTCCAGGCAGTCGTTCAGTTCGGCAAAGGCTGGGACGAATACTTCTTTGATGATTTGCAGGTCCCGGAAATAGCCAGATGGCAAATTGTTGGTAATCATCATTATCTGCTGTGGAAGTGCTTGCAGCTTATTGCATTTGGCACGTGTCAGCTCAAATACATCCGGATTCTTCTTGTGCGGCATAATGCTCGACCCTGTCGTGAATTCGTCAGGAAGCTTAATAAATCCGAAGTTTTGAGATGTAAACATACATGCATCAAACGCCAGTTTGGCCACTGTAGCCGCCACCGAACTCAATGCATTGGCTACGGTTCGTTCCATTTTTCCGCGTCCCATTTGGGCGTAAACCACATTGTAATTCATGCTGTCGAATCCAAGCAAGTCGGTGGTCATCTGTCGGTTAAGCGGAAATGAAGAACCATAACCTGCCGCAGAACCCAGTGGGTTTCGGTTGGTAATTTTCCAGGCTGCCAATAGCATTTGCAAATCATCGGCAAGGCTTTCGGCATAGGCTCCAAACCACAATCCAAAGGACGATGGCATAGCCACTTGCAGGTGGGTGTAGCCGGGTAGGAGGATGTCTTTGTAAGCATTGCTCTGATTAATAAGAACCTCGAAAAGTTGCTCAACGGCAGATACTGTTTTCTGCAATTCGGCACGGGCAAAGAGTTTCAGGTCCAGCAGTACCTGGTCGTTGCGCGAGCGACCGCTGTGAATCTTCTTGCCGATATCACCCAACTTGCGGGTAAGAAGTAGTTCTACCTGCGAATGAACGTCTTCGACTCCCTCTTCGATCACAAAGTTATCGTTATCGGCAGTTGTATATATTTCCTTCAGGGTATCGAGCAGTGGTTGCAGTTCATTTTCCTGGAGCAGACCTACCGATTGTAGCATGGTGATGTGAGCCATCGAACCCAAAACATCGTATTTAGCAAGAAATACGTCCATTTCGCGGTCTCTTCCCACGGTAAATGCTTCAATTTTGGCGTTTACCTGTGTCGATTTTTCCCAGAGTTTTGTTGCCATGAATATTTTCCGGTTATTTTTGTTTGTGTGATAAATGTTGCGTGATTATGCCTTCGAAAGCGTTTGTGCTATCATGTCGGCAATCATATTAATACCTTCTTTCAGTTTTTTATCTACCATCATTTTTATCATCATAGGCAAATCGGCTTTCAATGTAAGTTTCAGCTTGGTGTCGTTTTCTTCCACCTGTTTTAGCTGGATCCATACGTTTACCTTCACCGGAGAGTTTTCAGATTCAAACTTGATGGTTTTGAAGGGTTCACGCTCGATGATTTTAAAGCCCACTTTGCCCACCGGATCTACCGAAAAGCTACAGCTATCGGTGTCAAACTTTAGGTCTTTTACTTTGTCGGCCAATGCCGGATTATCCTGTAGCTTCTTCAGATTATTGAGGTCGCTAAGTATGCCAAAAACCACTTCTTCGTTGGAAGAAATGGTTTTTATGTCGCTTTCGTATGTCGTCATTTTATGATATTACGATTTTGAAATATGTTTTGAACTGAATTTAATCTCCAATCAGAACGATTGAAAACGAAAGAAGTTCATTATTCAGCTCTCCAGGTGGATGGGCTTACTCTCCACTCCTGCAAAGTATCAATATCTTCGGCAGCAATATAGTTGGTTGCTAGTGCTTCTGCTAATACCGAGTCGTAGCTGCAAAGTGTAGTTAGTTTTACTTTGGCTTTTTTGAACTTTTCTTCAGCTACCGGGAATCCGTAAGTGAAGATTGCCAGCATACCCAATACTTCTGAGCCATCGTTGCGAATTGCTTCTACGGCTTTCAGACTGCTACCGCCGGTAGAAATAAGATCTTCGATTACAACTACTTTTTGTTTCGGTTTCAGATCGCCTTCAATCATATTCTCCAAACCATGATCTTTAGGAGTAGGGCGAACGTACACAAATGGCAGTCCTAATTCGTCGGCCACTAAAGCACCCTGAGCAATCGCGCCTGTAGCAACACCAGCTATTACTTCTACGTCAGGATACATTTCAAGAATTAGGCGTGAAAGTTCTATTTTGATGAAACTACGAATTTGAGGATACGATAAAGTCTTGCGGTTATCGCAATATATAGGCGATTTCCAACCCGAAGCCCATGTAAATGGATTACTTGGTTGAAGTTTGATGGCTTTGATCTTTAGTAGCTTTTCAGCAACGGCTTTTTCTAATGTTTTCATTTTTAGTGATTTTTATAACAGATGTTCGACAATGAAATGTCCTGAACTACAATCTTTTTTCAACGGCAAAATTACGTAAACATGTTGATACTAAAAACATAAAAACAGATATTTTAAAACATTTTTCGGCATTCATAGCGATATGGTTTCAAAGCAAAAAGATCGTCAAGTGTTTTTTTACAATGATGTTGCAGGGTGTAAGTCAGTAATGCCGGGGCGTAAGCAGGTCGTGTGGATTCGATTTGAGATGTATGTGGCATGAAATGAGTGCTGTATGGCGTCGTTTGGACGTTTTGGGTGAAGCGCTGATAACAAAATATGCAACTTGTTTACCGATTTTTGCACATTTATCAACATCCATTAAGCTTTCTTTGTATCCGTAAAACTGAAGAAATTCAGGAATATATTATTAACGATAATTCTAATTTTTATGAGAAAACTTTTCTGCTCATTGCTGCTTACATTCCTTTGTGTATGTTTTGCGAATGCTCAGACCACCGTCACAGGTGTGGTGAAAGATGATACCGGAGGGTTGCTTCCCGGTGCGTCTGTAGTTGTAAAAGGAACTAAAGCGGCAGTGCTTACCGATATCAATGGTAAGTTTGTGCTCAAAGTGTCCAACCCTTCTGAAGCAACCCTGAAAGTTTCGTACATAGGTATGAAGCCTCAAGAACTTTCTCTAAAAGGAAAAACATCAGGTATTGTGATTCAACTTGAGGGTAACAGTAGCCAGTTGGAAGAACTTGTTGTGGTCGGTTATGGAGCAAGCAAAGCAAGAGCTAATTTAACGGGTTCTGTAGGCTCAGTGTCAGGTACTACGCTTGCCCGTATTCCTGTCGCTTCTGCTGCAGAAGCACTTCAGGGTAAGGTTGCCGGAGTTCAGGTAACAAGCGTTGACGGTGCTCCTGGTTCCGAAATTAATATTCGTGTACGTGGGGGTACCTCTGTGACACAAAGCAATTCCCCTCTCTACATTGTTGATGGTTTCCCGGTTAGTAGTATCAGTGATTTACCTCCTACAGACATTCAATCGATAGATATTCTTAAAGACGCTTCACTTACAGCTATTTACGGGGCCAAAGGTGGTAACGGTGTAGTTATCGTAACAACCAAATCAGCCAAAGCAGGTAAAATAAGCTTATCATTTAATCACAATACTCAATTCAGAACATTGGCCCGTAAGCTGGACTTAATGTCACCTTATGATTTTGTGAATGTACAATACGATGCTGTAGTTAGCAGTAATAGTAGTTTGTATAAATTTAGAGGGAACTTTGGTAACCCGGCAGATTTTAGTTTGTACAAACGCTTTGGAAAGGGAAATGACTGGCAGGATGAGATCCTGGGTGGTGCTCCCATGAGCCAAATGTATAATCTTACTGTTAATGGTGGCGCTCAGGGATTGAAATTTAATACCAGTATTACGCAAAACAACGAGAATGGAGTGCTGGTTGGTTCGGGAGTGAAAAGAACAAACGTGAATACAAAAATCAGTGCAGAACTATCCAAAAGAGTTAAACTGCTGATCAATCCACGCTTTTCTTATCGCCAGAATAATGGAACCGGAGCAGATGCAGTAGGTACGGGAGGGATTATCGATGTTCTTCGTTACAGACCAACGAATGGGTTAAGAGATTTTTCGCATGTTGCGGCAGAATTACTTGATCCAGAAGAGGAAAAATATTTCCAATACACCAATCCTAAAAATTATCTTAGTCAGAATTATCAGAAAACGAATAGCTATGATTTTACCAATCAAGTGTCGGTAGAATGGAATATTCTGAAAGGACTTACCTTTAAATCTGATATGATGCAGAATATGTCATTCTCTGATCAAAACAGAGTTTGGGGCTACCTGACGTCTACTGCCCAGGCTAATAGTAAATTGCCTGTAGCCGAAATAACAAATAAGCGGGGTGATAGATATCAAATGTCAAATGTATTGACTTATGGTTTCTCCAGTGGGAAGAACAACTATTCTTTTTTGGCTGGACAAGAATTAATGCATTCTATCAATAAATACCAATATGTTAAGAATAGATATTTTCCACAGGATATAAAAGCGGAATTGGCTGTTGTTAATATGAATTTAGGAGACCCATGGATATCTGAAGCTTCCATCTCTTGTCCGGATCGGACTGCATCATTTTTTGGTCAGGCAAGTTATGACTTCGATAGAAAGTATCTTGCTTCGGTAACAATGCGTGCTGACGGTTCTACGAAATTTTCGCCTGGCAGTCAGTGGGGATATTTTCCATCAGTATCTGGTGCATGGATCTTGTCAAAAGAAGATTTTATGCAATCGCAGCGTTTGTTTTCTTTATTCAAAGTAAGGGCTGCATTGGGTAAAGCAGGTAACAATAGAATTGATGATGACTTATGGAGGTATTTGTATAGGATCAATGCAACAGGGGGGCCTGAATGGTCCAATTCTCCTGAGGCTGGTGAAAAGTACTATGCTAATTCAGGTGGTAACCAATTGGCAAATAAAAATATTAAATGGGAAACGACGCTTACCCGAAATTTAGCATTAGATCTCGGGTTGTTTAATGATTTAATCACAATCACTCCTGAAGTATACTGGAATACCACCAGTGACTTGTTGTACCAAAGCGCAATTCCTACCACATCGGGTTATTCTACACAAATGCAAAATATTGGACAGGTTACAAACCGGGGTTTCGATCTCACAATTAATGCAAAGATTTTGCAAAGAAAAGATCTTCAATTGAATGCTAATTTCACATTCGGGTCTAACAAAACACGCATTGATAAGTTGAATGGTACCGATACAGAGATATGGAATACTTCTTCACGTTGGAGCTCCTCTGATAATGATTATTGTTTGAAAGTAGGGGATGAGTTAGGGTTAATTTATGGATACGTTTATGATGGAATCTATAGCTTTGACGAATTTACCCTGAATAATGCTTATGAATATAGTGCAAAACCAGGAACGGTGAATTGTAATGCATTATTTGGCACTGCACCCGGCAAACCGAAGTTTAAGAACATGAAGGATGGGGTAGATGGCGAAAGTGATGTGAATATTGTAAATGCAAACGACCGTGTAGTGATAGGTAATACCAACCCGGATTTTACAGGCGGTTTTGGATTCAATGGAGCATGGAAGAACCTAGACTTTTCGTGTAACTTCAACTATATGTATGGTTTTGACGTAAATAATGCTACTGCATTTACTTTATCTTCATTTGAAAATAATACCAATAACTATTACAATGTATTGTCGAAATACAACAATAATAATCGTTGGAGATATGCGGCAGATAATGGTGATAGAATGTTGAGTACGAGTCTATATGCCCAAACTTATGTTGATGTTAACTCTCGTGCCACATTGTTTAATCCGGTGGATATTACTAAAAAGGTTACAATGTCGTATTTTATAGAAGATGGTTCTTTTCTTCGTCTTCAGGATGTGACAATAGGTTATTCGCTCCCCAAATCATTGGTAAAGAAGGTTGGAATTGATAATTTACGCTTGTATTTTAGCGGCTATAATTTATTTATACTAACAAAATATACAGGTTACGACCCGGAAGTAGATATCCAGACAGGCTTAACCCCGGGAGTTGACTATAACCGCTATCCACGGAGTCGAAATTTTGTGTTTGGTTTAAATCTCACCTTGTAATTCAGGCTAAAAATTAAAATGAATATGAAAAAGAATATAATAATCTTAGGTTTGATACTATTAGGTCTTACATCTTGTAACGACTTTTTAGATGTAAACTCAGATTCGAAATATCAGGACGACTTTGTATTTGCTTCCATGTCCGAAACAAATCGTGCCTTAAGTGGAGTATATGCTTCCATCTTATCTTCCAATACATACGGAAATAATTACATGTCTACATTTGCACTGAATAGCGACGTGGAGTTTACTCCAAACTCGTCAAGCATACGTACTGCTGATGGGCGTTCGTACAAATGGTTTGATTGTACCTCCAGTGGAAGTGATTTGTCTTCTACCTGGTCAACTGCTTATCAGGGCATCGAGAGAGCCAATACGGTAATCAACGGCATTAAAAAGAGTCCAATTTTCAATCCACAAAATGCTGATTTGATGCAGATGTTGGGCGAAGCCAGAGTGTTGCGGGCAATGCAATATTATGATCTGGTAGTGCTTTTTGGAGATATCCCATTTCGGATGACGAATACATTTTCTGTAGATACCTTATTTACCCCGATAGTTGATAGAAATACTATACTGGATTCACTTATCAATGATTTGAAAGATGCAAGTAAATCAATGAAATATGCGAGTGCAATGACCGATGGTGTTGAGCGTGCTTCTAAAGAATTTTGTCAATCGTTAATAGCTCGAATGGCTTTGACACGTGGCGGTTACTCTCTGTATCCCGATGTGACTAATCCTTTAGCCACAGGTATGATGTTGCGTCCGGGTGATTATTTGGACTATTACAAAATTGCGATGCAATATGCCGACTCAGTGATCAGCTCGGGAAAACATTCATTGAAAAAATCGTTCCGCGATGTTTTTATTGATGAATGCAACTATACGGTCTCCAATGATGATGATCCGATCTTTGAAATCCCATTTTTAGTGAATGGTAATGGTAATGTAGGTTATCTGCAAGGACCATCAGGTTCAACAGGTACTAATGGTAGTACTGGCATTAATGTTTGGGGAGGAAGTTCAGGAAGTGTTAAGCTGAATGCATTCTATCGTTTCTCTTTTGATCGTTCTGATTTACGTTTGGATTATACTGTTGGAATGTGGTCCTATGCTGCTGATGGTACTCCAGCTATTTATTCAAACTATAGTACGTTTTGTAACAAATGGTCGAAGTTCTGGACTTCCTCAACTAAGGCTCTTGGTGTAACTAGCACTGGTAGTACTGGTATCAACTATCCCTACATGAGATATGCTGATGTACTATTGATGTATGCAGAAGCTGTTAATGAAGTGGAAGGTGGTGTAACCGGAGCACATGGAACAAAAGCAATTGAAGCCTTCCGTCAGGTTCGTAAACGTGCTTTCAGCGCAGCAGATCAGTCGGTTAAGGTAGAGAAATACATTACGGATAATACAGCGTCAAAAGAAGCTTTCTTTAATGCAATTGCAAATGAAAGAAAATGGGAATTTGGTGGTGAAAATATACGTTGGAAGGATTTAGTACGTTGGGATATGTACTCGAAAGTAGTATATGATTGTTTTAAACAATACTGGATTGTAGGTAATTATGCGAAAGGAAATTATCTGGATGGTTCTTCGGAATATGATAATCTGCCCTTCACGATGTTTTATAAGAAGGTAGATAACCCTGGATTAACTTCGGTATATCCTAACACCAAATTACCAATTTTGGAAATATACAATCCATATAATGTAACCTTAACTAACCCGGGAACAACTTATACGGCTCAGAATTTTTATGAATGGGGTGGAAGTGCTGAAAGCGAATTGCCTAACGACTATTGCTTGTATTCATTCCGTGGTTATGTACGAATGGGAGTGGAGGCTAACTACGAGTCGCTTTCTCCGGATAATCTTCCGCCTGTTCGATATATTTTGCCTTTGCCAAAATCGGTAATTCAACTTTCTAACGGTAGATATAAAAATTATTACGGATACAATTAATGATTAATTTATTCATAATATAAAATGTTATTGAAAATGAAAAATACAATAAAATTGATACTTATTGCATTAGCTGCCATAAGTTTATATAATTGCAAGACAGATTTTGACGCCAGCGATATTGATAAGAACCGAATGTTCATGACAATGTTTCGTAAAACAGAAAACACCGGAAATAGTAGTGATACTGCCGCCTGCAAAGTGACTAATTTTAATGATGTGCTGTTGTATTGGTACGGAGTGGAGGGAGCCTCTGGCTACCGGCTTCGTATGAAACCTCAATCGGGTTCATGGGATTCTGTAGCATTGCTTGATACAGTAGTTTCACCTGAAATTCTGAAACTTAGAATCAATGACTTGCAATATACTACAAAATTCAATTTTGCCATTCAAACACTGTCCCCCAAAGGTGAAGCCTATAATTCGCTTTGGTACGGTGTGGGTGATGCAGGCCATAATAATGAACGTATGGAACTTACTACTCTGAAAAGAGATAGTGTACCAAACGTAATTGGTTATCTCAACAGAGAGAAAACATCCATTCGTATCACTTTCAATCTAAACTACAGTGCGTCGAATCATACATTTGAACATGCGAATGGCAAATTCGTGATGGATAAAATACGAATTGAACCTTCTGCAACAAATCCAGGCTTACCTGTACAGGAGATTGTGCTGACCGAAACTGACAAAGCGAATGGTTATGTTGATGTAACTGGATTAACACCTAATGCTGTATATATTGTAAATGGTGTAAACAGTAATGTAAAACGTTATTGGGATAGATTCTACAATACTAAAGTGGTACGTATGAAGGGTGATGCAGTTGCCCCAATTGTTATTAAATGGCAGGAAGATACAACAGCCTATGCAAAACAATATCATGCATCGAGATTGGATACAATCCTGAATAATTATATGAAGGATAATAATTTGCCTGAAGGTGTAATATTCCAGTTGGAAGCTGGGAAGAACTACTATTTGGGAAGCGTTGTAAATATAGCAAAAGGTCTTACATTAACTACTACTGATCCGAATGTACGCCCAACTGTATACATGGGGCTTGGATATAATACATCGAATGCTCCTTTGGCTTATAACTTCTCGTTTGGCCGAAGTCCTGAAGCGGGTGAAGCAGGCGGTATTTCTATTGAGTCGATTATTTTCGATGGGGTAAATTTTGATGCAGTGATGGCCAGAAACTTTGAGGAGAATAAAGCCCTGAACGCAGGTACTACAGGTACGGGTAATTATTTCATCAATCAGCCTTCTTCAGCCATGCAGTTCGAATGTGAATCATTTGAAGTACGTAATTGTAATTTCAGGAAACTAGTTCGTGGTTGGATACGAATTCAGGGAACAGCTAATTCTAAATATTTACGCAAAATGCTAATAGATAATTGTTTGTTCTATGATTGCGGGTTCTACGACAATACGGGGAATAGCTATGCTTATCTGGATAGTAATGACGGTAATGTATACACCAATCTCTTCAATGATGTAAGAATTACGAATTCAACCTTCCTGGATAGTCCTTTGGTATCGCTTTGCAATGGGTCTCAAAATTTAGCATGGCCAAGTACAACCACCTGGAATATCGCTTTGGAGAATTGCACATTTGTCAACTTCAATGTTCGATCATCGGGTAAATACTTGTTTAATATGCGCTATAATCCAAAGAATAGTACGTTCAAAATAAAAAACAATCTATTTGTTCTGACTAAACAGGCTGCTGATACCAGAACATTGTATATGAGCGGTATGGATATCAGAAATACAAATGGTACCGGTGTTCAGTTTGATATTCAGAATAATTATTCAACGAATACGAACCTTACGAATGGTCAGATATTTACAGCAGGTCCATTTAATAGTGCCACTCAGGGTGCTGGTGTAGCTGGTGGTATCTACAACTCAACAGGTTTGGCTGGAACTCAGGTATTATTGGGTACAAATCCAATTTCTCCAACTGATTTGATGGAAGATCCTAATCCTGTGACTGCCACAGCAGGACCAGATATACACAAACACAACGTAAATGGACTTTTCTTTAAAAATACTGATGCTGTAAAATCTCATGAGATTTACACTTTAGGTATTGGTGATCCAAGATGGAGAGCTAATGTGAAATGATAAAAATAGTATGTGACAATAAAGAAGCATCTCCATTTGGAGGTGCTTTTTTTATGATACCCATCCTCCAATCCGTAACATTTCCCGTTTTTTATAAGTTATGTATCGATTTCTACACATCAGAATCATTGTAATTCATTTACTTTGTATCATTAAAAACTCTTTTAATCAGTAAATTCCTCATGAAAATCACATTAAAGGCAGTGGTTTTAGGCCTGCTTTGTACTTCTACGGCTTTTGCACAATTGCCTTACCAAAATCCCACACTTACGGCTCAGGAAAGAGCTGCCGATCTGACATCCCGATTGACTTTGAAAGAAAAAATCTCCCTGATGGTGGATGCCTCGCAATCTGTAGACCGCTTAGGGATAAAAACCTACAACTGGTGGAACGAAGCTTTGCACGGAGTGGCGCGCGCAGGCGTGGCAACGGTGTTTCCGCAACCCATCGGGATGGCAGCATCGTTTGATACACCCAATGTTTTCAGGGTATTTACTGCCGTGTCCGACGAGGCGCGCGCCAAAAATACCCGCTTTGCGCAGAATGGAACCATCAAACGCTATCAGGGGCTAACGATGTGGACGCCCAACGTGAACATCTTTCGTGATCCTCGCTGGGGACGGGGGATGGAAACTTACGGCGAAGATCCCTGCCTGACGGCTCAAATGGGAGTAGCGGTGGTGAAAGCGTTGCAAGGGCCGGAAGGCGAGAAATACGATAAACTCCATGCCTGTGCCAAACACTTTGCGGTGCATTCGGGACCGGAGTGGAACCGACATACTTTCGATGCCGAAAATATCAGTCGGAGGGATTTGTACGAAACTTACCTGCCCGCTTTTAAAGCCCTGGTACAAGATGCGAAGGTGAAAGAAGTGATGTGTGCCTACAACCGCCTGGAAGGGGAACCTTGTTGCGGAAATAAAAAGCTGTTGAACTATATTCTTCGGAAAGAATGGGGATACGATGGCATCGTGGTGGCCGACTGTGGTGCGATTGCTGATTTTTATCGACCCAATGCACACGGAACTCATCCGGATGCAGCATCAGCCTCGGCCGAAGCGGTGTTGACAGGAACTGATTTGGATTGCGGATCCAGTTATCCGGCTCTGATGGAAAGTGTGGAAAAAGGGTTGATCAAAGAAAGCGATATTGATGTATCGATCAATCGATTGTTGAAAGCCCGCTTCGAGTTGGGCGAAATGGACGATCCATCCCTGGTATCGTGGACAAAAATTCCGTACTCGGTGGTGGCATCGGCAGCGCACGATTCGTTGGCTTATGTTACTGCATTGAAATCAATGGTATTGCTTCAGAATAAAAATGCGATTCTTCCCCTTAAAAAAGGAATGACCATTGCCGTGATGGGGCCTAATGCCTGCGACTCGGTGATGCTGTGGGGAAATTACAACGGAACGCCCCGTCGCACACTGACGATACTGGATGGAATACGTCAATTGGCCGGAAAAGATGCCAAAGTGATTTATGAAAAAGGCTGCAATCATGTAGAAAGAACTTTGTTTCAGAGTGCTTTTGGATCATGTAGCAATGAAAAAGGAAAAGGATTCACAGCAACTTATTGGAATAACAACGATCGAACAGGAGAGCCGGTGGCAAATGCACAAGTATCGACTCCATTCAACTTTTGCACCTCGGGAGCTACGGTTTTTGCACCGGGAGTGAACCTGACGAATTTCGGAGCAAGTTACAAAACGACTTTTACTGCACCATCTACCGGCGAACTGAATCTGAATTTTTATTATTGCGGACAAATTAAACTGATTGTCAATCAGGCCGAATTAAAATCACTGAAAGCCAATCATGGAAGCCGCAATTCGACGGTGAAAATGCCGGTAGAGCAGGGGAAACAGTATGAAATTGAATTGCAGTATAACTACACGATGGGCGATGCGCAGTTGAATTTCGATCTGGGTTATCAGCAGGATATAAATTTACAACAATCGGTGGCTGCGGTGCAGGATGCTGACGTGGTAGTGTTTGTGGGTGGAATTTCTCCCAATCTCGAAGGCGAGGAAATGGGTGTGAACCTTCCCGGATTCAAAGGCGGCGACCGTACCGATATCGAATTGCCGGCTATACAGCGGGAGCTGATGGCTGCGCTGCATCAGGCGGGCAAGAAAGTAGTGTTCGTCAATTGTTCCGGCTCCACCATGGGCTTGGTACCCGAAACAAAAAACTGTGATGCGATACTTCAAGCCTGGTATCCGGGGCAGGATGGAGGCAAAGCCGTGGCTGCGGTGCTTTATGGCGACTACAATCCGGCCGGACGACTGCCACTTACCTTTTATAAGAACATCAATCAGGTGCCCGACTTTCTGGATTACAGTATGAAAGGCCGTACCTACCGCTATTTCAGCGGCGAGGCCTTGTTTCCGTTTGGTTACGGGTTGAGTTATACCACATTCAGTTACGACAAGCCAAAATTGCAAGCGAAAGATGGACGAAGCATGCAACTTTCGATAACGGTAAAAAATGCCGGCAAACGAAATGGCGATGAAGTAGTGCAGCTTTACCTCAAAAAACTCAACGACGAGGGCGGACCACAAAAAGAGTTGCGCGCTTTCAGTCGTGTGCAAATTGCTGCCGGAAAATCGAAAACCGTTCAATTCAATCTCGGCACGAATGACCTCCAATGGTGGGACAACAAGGCTGAGAAGATGCAGATTGTGCCCGGCAAATACCGCATCATGATTGGTGGCAGTTCGCGCACCGCCGATTTGCAATCGATAGTGGTTGATATCAAATAAATAGTCTGCATCCGCCCGTCAGATCCCACTGATTGGGCGGATGTAAACGCAATTTCTTCTTTTTTCGAACTCCCCATGAAATTATCACTAAAAAACACCCTGTTGTTCGCTGCGCTTGGTTTCGCAACAACCTACGCTCAAACCACAGCCAACTTCGAGCGCGATACGACTTATACCACCTATCAGGCATGGACAAAAATCGTAAAGAAATATCCGCAGGCACGCATTGTATACGAGCGAAGTTCGGAGAAAGTAAAAGTGTATAACAACGAAGTGTATGCCAGTCTGAAAAATACCGCCGGACAAACCCGCGATTTGCACCTGGATGTATTTACGCCGGCACAAAAAGGAAAATACCCGGCGCTGATCATGATACATGGTGGCGGATGGCGTTCCGGCCACAAAGGAATGGAGCGTCCATTGGCACAACGACTGGCCGAACAGGGCATTGTTGGCATTCCGGTGGAGTACCGCTTATCGTTGGAAGCCAAATACCCCGAAGCAATTTATGACATCAAGGCCGCCATCCGCTGGGTGAAGCGTCATGCCGAACAACTCAACGTCGATACCACCCGAATGGCCATCGAAGGCAACTCAGCCGGCGGACAATTGGCCACTTTGGTGGGAATGACGGGCTACGATCCCACTTTCGAAGGCTCAGAAGGCCTCGCGGGAGCCACTAGTCGCGTACAAGCGGTGGTAGACATCGATGGAGTGGTGGATTTCCTTTCCCCGGCTTCCATCAAGATTCCCCGCAAGCCCGATGCTGCCGATGCATTTTGGTTAGGCGGCACCTTCGAGACCGCGCCCAACCGATGGAAAGAAGCATCGCCCATTTTCCACATCGACGAACATGCCGTCCCCGTGCTCTTTATCTGTAGCGGACAGCCCCGTTTCCATTCCGGCCGCGACGAAATGATCGATCTTCTCACCCAACAACACATCTACACCGAAGTGCACACCTTCGCCGACAGCCCGCATTCGTTTTGGTTGCTCGATCCGTGGTTCGAACCCACCTTTCAGCATATATTGGCCTTTATGCAGAAACAATTCAATCCCTGATTTCTCATTGTCATTACGCCCAAATGCACCCACAAAGGAGAAGCGACTTCCAGGTCGCTTAAAATGCACCGCCGTATCCTACAAAGCTATTCCATTGGCAAAACTGTGTGCCTCGTTTTGATTTGACACGGTAACCAACTGAAATAATGACATCGAGGTTGTAGTATTGTATTTTTCTTTGTACTTGCCGACTTCCTTCTTCCGAACTGTCAAGGATTCCTTGACAGTTGAAACATCAGTCAGTTCACCTTCTTCGAATATATTTTTGATATGCAAACTAACATTTTGCTTGGTCGTTTGAAATAAAAGCTCCATTTGCTCTTGGGTAAGCCAAACTGTATCTTCATCAAATTGTACATTTAATTCAATTGTCCTTGCTTTTAAATATTTCAATTTGTCTATCCATTGAATATTTATTTCTTTGTATCTTTGTGGCCTAGTCCCGGTGATTCCTCTCCCAGTTTTTATGCTGGTGATGAAGCCGGGTTTTTTGTTTTAATCACTCTCCTGCCAGTTCATAAGTTATTACAGCCTTATTCTATCCAAATACACCCCACAAAGGAGAAGCGACTTCCAGGTCGCTTAAAAAATGCACTGCCGTATCCTATAAAGCTAGTGGCACATCTTACAAACCTGCGCCAAAGGGGGTGAGATTATTTGCCTACTATCGTCCAATACCCAGTTTTGTCGCTACCTATACGTTCTATTTTGCCACTTTCTTTTAGTTCTTTGATTCTACGTTTAGCTGTGCTTAAACTTATTTTTAATTGTTGACTTATCTCTGTTGCCGTAATTTCTGGATGCTGTTTTATCAAATTCAACACAGTGTCATTTACAGTGTCATTTACAGTGTCATTTACAGTGTCATGATACTGAACATGCATTTCACGATTTTTCAATGAATCATTTTTTCCAAGCAATAAATTGGAGAGAAAACGAACGAGTATGCTTAAAATGGAAAGGAATAAATAGATCAAAAATTACAATGGCCTTCCAACTAAAAATCGGATGGCCATTGCTGTATGAATAAGACAAAGGAGAAGCGACTTCCAAGTCGCTTAAAAATGTACTGCGTATCCTACAAAGCTATTGGCACACGCTACAAGCGTGCGCCAGCGGAGGGAGGGTATTAATTGATAACTTACTCTTATCTCATATTTAATACTAAGTGCACAACTTCTACTGTTTCTCCATTGTTTTCATGCCTTGAAATCCCAACTTTCATATTTGCAAAGCTATGAAGGTCATCTCTCACACTAAAACCAGAAAGTGGGTACTCTTCACCATAGCTATCATTAGAGTTTAGTTCTTTAATATACTGGGTATAATTAGTCCATAGATTGTCAAACCTCTCTGCTTCCCCAAAAACTATTATAAATTTACGTTTAAGCTCATGGGTGTCATATTTTGAGAGCAGTTTTATGAGGTGATCGGAAACCACAGTATTCTTTGGACCACAACTATCAAGCCTAAAGCATTCAATGATAGTAATAGGAATCCCATTATTCATTCTAATCATTATGTCTAATTCACCAGCTCCTTTGCCACTACTAGAGATTCCAGACCTAGTTTGATCGGCGACATTATGTCCCTTTGTTCTTAATAGATCAACAATATCATCATTAACCAAGTCTTCAATTTTCTTTTGA
>JBJOOU010000228.1:0-43953 GCA_046051105.1 Bacteroidota bacterium | reverse complement strand
GATTTCAGATTTAAAACTGAATCCGAAAAAAGTACCGCTGATTGCCGGAGAGTTGCTTTCGAAAGAGCAGGGAGGTAAATGTGCCAGCATGAACGGAATTATACACACGCTCCCTCAAGTCATTCCCAATGCACATGTCGTTTCGTCCGAAGGATGCAAAGGCGCCCCTGACGGATTGCATTTTACGCCCGAAGGTTATCGGTTATTAGGCGAACGCTATGGCCGTGAAATGCTATCGATATTAGGCATCAAAGAAAAGAAATAAAAATCACTGATATACGATTTACTATGAAACGAACACTCTTATTGGTGGCAATTGCCTGCTTTGTATGGCAATTGAATGGTCAGAATTACCAGGCCGCTCCTGAAGGATTCGACCAGATCAGACAAGGAATTATGCATGGACGAATTGATACTGTAGTGTACAACTCCAGCACCGTTGGCAATCAGCGACGGGCATTGGTATACACACCGCCCGGTTTCTCCAAAAACAAGAAATACCCCGTGCTGTATTTGTTGCATGGCATTGGTGGCGACGAAAAAGAGTGGTTCAAACAGGGCAATCCACAAGCCATTCTGGACAACCTGTATGCCGATAAAAAAGCTGAACCCATGATAGTGGTCTTGCCCAACGGACGAGCCATGAAAGACGATAGAGCGGTAGGCAATATCATGGAAGCTCCTAAAGTGCAGGCATTTGCTACATTCGAAAAAGACCTGAAGGCTGATTTGATTCCCTTTATAGAAAAATCATACCCCACCTACAAAGATGAGGCTCACAGAGCCATCGCAGGCCTATCGATGGGGGGCGGCCAGTCGCTCAATTTTGGACTCGGCAACCTGAATACTTTTGCATGGATTGGTGGTTTTTCATCGGCTCCCAACACCAAAACTCCGCAGGAACTGGTTCCCGATGTTGCCAGAGCAAAAGCAAAACTGAAATTACTCTGGATTTCGTGTGGTGACAAAGACGGACTTTTGTCGTTTAGCAAACGAACCCACGATTATCTGGTTCAAAATCAGGTAGCGCACATTTATCAGGTAATTCCGGGCGGATACCACGACTTCAAGGTTTGGAAGCAAAATCTCTATATGTTTGCTCAGTTGGTGTTTAAGCCAGTCAGCGCTCAGCTTATTGAGCAATTCAGCAACATTCCCGCCGGGAACGAGAACAAATCCGGAATTCCGGCTTCTACCAATATCTCCGGCGCACAATACCCACAGATTTTAGCCGACAATCGCGTGCTTTTTCGGGTGAAAGCTCCCGATGCGCAGAAAGTACAGGTGGATCTGGGAAAAAAATACGATATGGTTCGCGAGGAAGAAGGCTCATGGGCTATCACTACCGAGCCGATTGTAGAAGGTTTTCACTACTATTCCATTCTTATCGACGGTGTTGCGGTGTGCGACCCCAACAGCAAAACCTATTATGGCATGAGTCGCATGGCCAGTGGAATCGAAATTCCCGAAAAAGGAGTTGATTATTACAACCTCAAACAGGTGGCGCATGGTCAGATTCGTCAGGTTCGCTATTATTCTGAAGTGACAAAGGCATGGCGTCGTGCCTTTGTGTACACACCGGCAGGCTATGATGCCAATTCTGCCGAACGCTATCCGGTGCTGTATCTTCAGCACGGGGGCGGCGAGGATGAAACCGGTTGGCCGAATCAGGGAAAAATGGATGCTATCATGGACAACCTGATTGCCGAAGGCAAAGCCAAAGAAATGATAGTAGTGATGGACAATGGATATGCGGTAGATCCGTCGGTAGTACCTACCAACACGGCTCAGGGCTTACGAGGATTATTTGCCAACAGTGCTTTGACACGGGTTTTTATCAATGAATTGATCCCGACAATCGACAAACAGTTTCGCACACTGCCCGATCGGGAACATCGCGCCATGGCGGGTCTTTCGATGGGCGGTTTTCAGTCTTTCCAGATTGTGCTCACCAATACTGATAAATTTGCGTATGTCGGTGGTTTTAGCGGTGGTGCATTGCTTCAGCCAAACGAAGTCTTTAGCAAAATGTATAACGGCGTGTGGGCGGATGTCAATGGCTTCAATCAAAAGATGAAGATGGTGTACCTGAGCATAGGTACTGCCGAGCCGGCCAATATGTATAAAACCGTCAACGGTTTTCATCTGTTGCTGGAGAAAAACGGCGTCAAACACCAATACTACGAATCGCCGGGCACTTCGCACGAATGGCTGACCTGGCGCCGCTCGCTGAATCAGTTTGCTCAACTGATATTCAGGTAGTATTCCTCACGGAAAACTATGCCTCTTTGACGGAATGTACACGTAAATCCAACTGACTTTTTTGTAAAATATAAAATTACTGATGAGAAAAATCAATTTAAAGAATTTGTTTTTAATGCTTGGGGTGGTCTGTACTTTTCATGCCTATGCATGGGTAGGTTCGGCTACTCCGCAGTTGCATGTGGAAGGACGAAATCTGAAAGATCCACACGGCAATACTGTTATTCTGCATGGCTTTGCCCAAACCTATAGTCCGTGGTTCAACGAAAGGGGCACCAAGTGGACGAACTACAACGTCACCGGTTGCCTCAACTACAACAAAGGTCTTATCGACCAGATGCTAGCTGCCGGATGGAAGATGAACTTCATGCGTCTGCACATGGATCCTTATTGGTCCAATACGCCTGGAGTACAAACTACCGGCGAAAATGATATTTCGGCTTTCAGCATGGATCGATTCAAAACCTATCTCGATCAGGTATTTGTGCCAATGGCTGAGTATGCCATTTCCAAGGGTTTATACGTTATCATGCGTCCTCCGGGTGTTTGCCCTGAGAAAATTGCAGTGGGCGATGCCTATAATCAATACCTGATTAAAGTGTGGGGTTATGTTGCTCAACACCCAAAGTTGCGCAACAATCCGGCTGTCATGTTCGAGTTGGCCAATGAGCCGGTCAATATTCTGGCTCCCGATGGAACTTATGGCTCTCGTTCGCAGGGTTGCTTTGATAATCTGAAGAAATATTTTCAGGCAGTGGTGGATACCATGCGTGCCGGTGGCTGTCAGAATGTATTGTGGGTACCCGGATTGGCTTATCAGGCCTCCTACAGTGGTTATGCGGTTAATCCCATCGAAGGTTCCAATATTGGCTATGCCGTTCATATTTATCCGGGTTGGTTTGGTAGCGGCACAGGCTACACCAATTTCCAAAAAGGCTGGGATGATGATGTGAAACCGGTGGCTAATTTTGCTCCGATTTGTGTTACCGAAATGGACTGGGCACCTGCTAAATACAATTCGTCCTGGGGTAAAGATGTAACCGGAGTAGCCGGAGGGAGTGGTTTTGGAGCCAACTTCAACAAGATTACCAAAGAGTCGGGCAATGTAAGCTGGCTGCTTTTTACCGATCCGGCACTTCTGGCGAAATTTACGGGTATACCGCCTGCAGCCGGCGATACCTGTGTGTTTCTGAACGATCCGCAGGCTTGTCCGTTGCCCTGTTTTAACTGGTACAAGGACTATGCGCTGACCAATTACCCCCGTCCCGACTTTAGCTATCGGAGCAATTCCGATAATGGCGACGGTACCTATACCAATCCTGTGGTGTTTGGCGATTTTCCCGATCCGGATGTCATTCGGGTGGGCGATGTGTATTACATGTCTACCACCACCATGCACCATTTCCCCGGAGCAACAATTTTGAAATCATACGACCTCGTAAACTGGGAATATTGCAGTAATCCGCTGGAAAAAATAGAATCTACCGATTGTTACAATCTCGATGGTTGTAACCGCTATAGCCACGGACAGTGGGCCAGCAGCCTGAAATACCACAAAGGGAAATTCTATATGCATTTCAATACGCTGGACGAAGGAAGTTACTTGCTGACTGCGACCGATCCGGCCGGCACCTGGACGAAAAAGAAGCTGGCCAACTCCTTTTATGATGCCGGCTTGTTTTTCGACGATGACGATAAAATTTATATCGTATACGGCATCAACAATTTGCACATTGCTCAGCTCGATTCCAATTTCAATGTTGTAAAAGATCAGGCTATTACATTGGGCAACGTTCAGGCAGGAATTGTAAATACAGGTACCGAAGGTAGCCATCTTTACAAAAAAGATGGGTATTATTATATTTACGCCACTACAGGAGGTTATTATGCTACTCAGGTCGCATATCGTTCAACTTCACTTTTTGGAACATGGGACGAAAAAGAAGTCTTCAATAGTAACCGCGTACATCAGGGGGCATTGATTCAAACGCAAACGGGAGAATGGTGGACCATCCTGTTTGCTGATAAGGGAGCTTACGGCCGTTTACCCATGCTCGAACCAGTGAAATGGACCGATAACTGGCCGATAGTGGGTTCCAATGGGAAAGATGTGACTACTTACACTAAACCGAATGTAGGCAAAGTATATCCAAAAACCTATTTACCGACGAATGATAATTTCCGCGACTATAAATTTGCTCCGCAATGGGAATGGAACCATAATTCGGATAATTCAAAATGGTCGTTGGTGAAGCGTCCGGGCTATTTACGTTTGTTCACGGCTAATGTTACCGACAGTTTGACGAAAGCCAAAAACACCATCACCCAACGAATTCTGGGATTCTCTGCCAATCAGTATTTATCTTATGGTACTGTGAAAATGCATCTTCAGAAAATGCAAAACGGTGACGTGGCCGGATTGGCTGTTTTTCAGAATCCCTATGCTTATGTGGGTGTGAAAATGGCAGGCAATCAGAAGAATATCGTATTCCTGAATACGGCTACAAAAACTCAACAAACGGGAGTGGCGGTGACCGATAGTATAATTTATTTACGTGCAGTTGCCAATTACAGCACCAGCAAAGCCGATTTCTATTACAGTACAGATAATGTTACCTACACATCGGTGGGCTCGCTGGATATGAAGTACAACCTGTCGGTATTTGTCGGAAATCGTTTTTGCATTTTCAATTATGCTACCGTGGCTACAGGTGGTTATGTGGATGTGGACTGGTTCTCTACGGATAAGGATTTTTCGGAAGATCGATTTTTTGATAACTCATTTACAGGTTATAACGAAGACGCTCTTACACTCAACGAACTGAAGTCCGACAAAACGGCCATCAGCCTGATTACCGGAAGTTCCAAAAGTTTTGCCATAACGGCGGTGTTTAAAGATGGACATACGGAAGATGTAACTTTAAGTGCAACGTATACCAATTCCAATCCGGCAGCTTTGACGATTAAGAATGGCCAGTTGATAGCCAAAGCCAATGGCGAAGCAACTGTTACCGTCTCTTATCAGGGAGGAGTGGGTACTGCAAAAACGCTTACTCTTACCATTAAATCGACTTATTTCCCGCTTACTGCCGATTTGTTTAATCCTTCTATTTACGGTACAGGGACATTTAATGCAGCTACTACCACTCTGGTAACCGGTCAGTATGGGTTTGGTGGGTGGAATTACAGTTCGGGTGTCGACTTGTCGGCCTACAGGTATCTGGTAGCTAAACTGAATAGCACCACTACCAGCGGAGCTTCTTTCCGCGTGTACGACGAAAGCAGTTATTGGTCCAAGCCTGCTATAACCGATTTTGGGTCTGCAAAGCAAGCAGTTATCGACCTGTGGAGTGCAACTAAAAACGGTACCACCACCGCCCTGAATCCCTCTCATTTGTATATTATCGGATTTTGGTCCAACGGGGGTACAGGCATTGCCCTGAATGATGTGTATGTAACCAACAACAGCGATTTTTCAAAACCGGCAGCTACCGATCCGGTCATCGCAGTGGATGCTAATCCTACCGTTGGTGGTACGGTGAAGGGAACTGGTATCTATAGCATTGGGTCGTCCTGTACGCTGATGGCAACACCGGCTTCAGGCTATACTTTTGCCAGTTGGACCGAGAATGGCTCTGTTGTATCTACCAATGCTACCTATACATTTTCGGTAGCTGGCGCCAGAACACTGAAAGCAAATTTCTCACTTTCCAATAACAGCTACAAGGTAAAAGTGCAGAGTTGTACCTGTCATGGCAGCACTGATGGCGCCATAAATATCACCTTTGCTCAATCACTTACGTACAAAGTGTTGATTACCGGTGATAACTACAGTACTACCGGAAGCACATCAACGGCCTACAGTGTGGACGGATTGGGTGCGGGCACTTACAATGTGAATATTACCTCTACCAGTCTTTCAGGCTACGAGCTCAACTTTACAGTGGTAATTGCCGAGCCGGCCGATTTGAATGTACAAAAGCTGAAAGAAGAAACCAGCACTGTAATTTACAGTCTGAAGGGTGGTGAAAATTACTATGTGTCGGTGAATGGAGAATCTTTCCACACTACATCGTCAGTAGTAAATTTGTCGCTGCAATCTGGTGAGAATACCATACGAATCAGTACCGATAAGTCTTGTCAGGGAACCTACAGCGAAACCATTCATATTGGCAACCAGTTGCAGCTGAAGTTAGTACCTAATCCAACTTCCGGCGATTTTGCAATCACCATTCCCGGAAAAGATGATCAGGTGAATGTGGAAATCCTGTCGTTGAGCGGTAGTTTGCTCTATAAACAGGCATTTGCAGTGCCAGCCGACCGTCAGGTAGCCGTCAATGCAGCTGAGCTCAACAAAGGTATTTATATGGTTCGTGTGGTTGGTGCGGGTGTAAATGCTACCATTAAGTTGATAATGAAATAAATAAAATGAGAATCCACAGGAATACTATTTGGTGTATTTCTGCGGATATAACTTATAAAAATTGATATGCGTACAAAGATTTATTTTTCATTTTTGGCAGTTGTACTGTTACTTTCGCCCTCTTGTGGCGATAAAGTAAGTCCTGTCCCCGGGGCGGTTACTTTGCTTACTCCTTCCGAAACGGTTGGTTGTTTAAAGAGTTCGTCGACAACAAGCACTACCTATTCGATTAATTTCACATGGAATGCGGCGACCGATGCGGAGAGCTATCAGCTGGATATTACCGATTTAGTGAAACAAACAACTACGACTTATAAAACGAAAAACAGTTCGTACAGAGCCACCTTGGCAGTTAATGCCGGTTATTCCTGGAAAGTGACCGCCATAAACTCCACCGGCCAAACGGCAAGTGCTGTTCGCCGGTTCTATTTGTCGGGTCCGGCTACCAGTAGCTATGCCCCTTATCCCGCCGATTTGACCTATCCGCTTAACGGCGCCGTGGTAGCAGCTTCGGGAGCTTCGCAGGTGCAGGTAGCCCTCCAATGGACAGCCGGTGATCCCGACAATGATATCGATTCATATACGCTCTATCTGGACGATAAGGATGCGACTACAGCTCTGGTTGCCACTTTGACAACCGTTTCGTCCACTCAAACCCTGGCAAGCGGAAAAACCTATTACTGGAAAATAGCGACAAAAGACAAATCCGGCAACATCTCTGTTTCGTCCGTGAGCTCATTTCAGATTAAGTAGTGGGTGATTATGATAACAAAGAACAGGATAGAAACTTTGTTCTATCCTGTTTTTTCATTGTAGCTATGCTTGGTTCACATCAACGATTCTTCATCCGAATTTAATCATGGATCATCAAATTGCAGCGGTTCACTGTTAGGAATGAATTCCCTTTAATACTGTATACTCGCTTCCTGATTTTATACGAATGATACCAATGCCTTTGGTTGGCACGGGCATGGGTTCGGTAGTGGCAGTTTGGGTGCTGATGAGTTGACCGTTGGTATTGAATATACTCACCTCATCGCCTACTTTTACGCCTTTCAGGTATTGCTTCCCATTGATCTGTATTAGTTTAACGGCGTTTTTTGCGGGGTTCTGCGTGGCTTCGGGTGCTTTTTTTTTTACTACTACACTGGCAGTGTTGCTTAGTTGTGTGCTATACACTGTATTTCCGCTATAGCGAACTGTAAAACTATGGGTGCCTACCGGCAATCCTGTGGCTGTGTACACAGCTGTTCCGTTTGCTTCTACCGGAAGAATACCCATCAAGGTGTCGTTGCGGTACACTACGAATGATCCTGTAGGAGTGGCAGTAGCGGTGCCTGTTTTTGCTACACTCAGGTTCAATAAAACAGTATCACCCTGTGCCACTTGCGAAGCAGATGCTGAAATGCTTACGGCTGTTTCGGCCGAACGGTTTTGTCCGCTTACGCGATACAGTTTGGCGCCGTGGTTAGCAATGGCAGGAATAAACTGCGTACCGCTAAAGGTACCGCTGTCTTTTTTCGCCCACATATCCCGAATCAGGCAATTGCCTGTAAAACCCAGTTGAGCCAAATCGACCGCTACCGGGGTTTTGGTATTGTTGGTTGGGTCCTGCGTAAAGGCCATAAATTCTACAGTCACGCCATTGGCAGCGGTCAGTACTTCGTCGTCGAAACCACAATAGGCTTTGAAAGTAGTGTATCCTGCAGGCAAATTGAACTGAATGGTAGAATAAGCATTCACCCCATATCCATTGGTGTAGGTTTTTCCGTTGACAGTAAGTGTATTGTTGCTGAGGCTTTTGTTGGTATGCACCACATCCCAGCCGCTAGTAGCGCTTACTGGCGTGAGTGTAGTCAGGCGAAGCGAGTCGCCATTCGCTTTGTAGATGGTTGGGTTGATCCAGTCGGCGTGGTCATAATTGTAATTGTCGCCTGCATCAGTTACTACCAAATAGAGTTTGGATGCATTAGTAATATCTGCCGAAATGTATTTACCTGCCCGTTGATAGGTGCGACTGATGCGCCCCGAGTTGGCTACAGCTTTGGTAATGTCTACATTGCGCACGGTAGGATCTTCGGTAGCCAGCATAAATTCCACCGTAGCGCCACCGCTTTGGTCGGTACCGCCCTTGTCGAGCCCGGCAAAGCACTTAAAGCGTACAGCACCGTCGGGAATAGCTACCATCACCACCGATTTTGAGTGTGTGCCAATGCCGTTGCTATAAGTTGTGCCTTTTACATTGAGCGAAGCGCCCGAAATACTTTTATTCTTTGTAACCGTACCCCAACCGGCTGTCGCAATTTCCAGCGTCAGGTCGGTGAGTTTTACCGAGTCGCCATTGGCTTTATAAAAGGTGGGGTTGATCCAGTCGGCATGGTCGTTGGTATAGCCATCGCCACCGTCGTTTACCACCAGGTAAAGGGATTTACTGCCAGTCGGCAAGGTTTGATCGATGCTGATGCCATATCCATCGGTCAGTCGCGAGATAGTACCGCTGCGGTACATCAGTTTGCTGGCTTTGATAAATCCGTCGCCGCCGTTGTTGAACAAGGCCAGGAACTTATCGCCCGTAAACGGATCGTTGGCCGTCCAGGCTATCTGATCGTTGGCATTGAACAACTGTTGGTTGTTGACGGAATAGCTGTGCATGTTCAATACTTCGGTATTGGTCAGCAGGGTGTTGGTAAATGTCTGATTGTCGGGTAAATTTCCTCCAAACATCAATGGAGATTTAAAGATGGTCCACAAGGACATCAGCGTGTATTGCTCGTCATTCGTGAAGTTGGTATAGCGGTTGGTAGCCCGCTCGCCGCGGATAAATTTACCCATGGGTAACATATCCGCATCCGGCCAGTTGCCCGGAGAGATATAGGGTGCCCACTTGTTGCACACCTGAAACTGGTAGTTCAGCTGACTCCAGTTGTCCCAAAAATCGTCCACCGTGCGCCACATATTAGCATGGGTTTTTACATGTGCAAATTTCTCGACTGGTGTTTCGCCCGGCGACATGCTCAGCACGATAGGCCGCCCGCAGTTGTTGATGGCATTGCGGATCAGGTCTATTTCGCCCTGATGGTAGGGGCGCGAAAGGTCGTCAATCTTCACAAAGTCGACTCCCCACGAGGCATACAACGCAAAAATTGAATTGTAGTATTCCTGCGCACCGGCCCTGTTGGCTTTCACGGTGTAATTATCGCTCAGCCAGGTACACAATGTGTCGGTAGAATAGATATCTGCAGCAGTTTTGCCACCGCCGTTCAGGATGGGCAGTTTATTGTCCACCGCCACTTTGGGCACACCGCGCATGATATGAATCCCGAATTTCAATCCTTTGTTGTGGATGTAATCAGCCAGTGCTTTGAAGCCTACCCCATTGGCAGCAGATGGGAATCGGGTAGGAGAGGGCATGTAGCGGCCGTATTGGTCGTAAATAAAAGTAGACGTAGCGTAGGAATTATAGGTTCCCGAGGTCTGGTTGTCGATGTACCAGCGAATATCCACTACGATGTATTGCCAGCCGTATTGTTTTAGGTTGGTAGCCATATAGTCGGCATTGGCTTTCACTTCCGATTCCACTACGGAAGGACCAAAGCAGTCCCAGCTATTCCAACCCATAGGTGGAGTGAGTGCCCAGGTCTGAAAAGGCCGTTCGCGCCCGGTTTGGGCAAACAAAGTCAGTGACGAAAGGAAAAAAAGTAGAGATAAAGTAATGTGTCTCATAAGTATTAGCTAATTACGGAATTTATTGGAATACAAATATACGGTTGTTTTCGAATGTTTAACAGCTATAAACTCGTCAAATATGGGTACAAATTCGCAAAAAACAAACTACGCTTACACCCTGACTTTTTATTTTGATAGATTTCTTGGGTTGCATCAACCTATCTAAACTCTATCTCTATATCTATTATCCCTGTTATTATTTTTATTATACATGCATATATAATATCTATATCCCAACTCAATATAGGTTGGGATATAGATGGGATATAGATGGGATATACTTGGGATATGTAACAATTTGATACGGCAATAATACCTTAGTGCTACAGGCGCACTCATGGTCTTTGGATGAATAATACCTGACTAATTCTCTCCGAATAATTAATTTTAGAGTAATATGGTTAATTTGATGGATATAGTGTATATTTGCAAAATGGATACAATAGTGCTTCGTAATGAAGGGCTTGCAACTAATGATTACTGAAATGAAATTTCGGATGCATAGTAAATGCATTGTGTTGTCAAGTAAGACAATTAGGTCCTGACATAAAATTGAGTTTTTATTTAAATATAATGCTGAGTTAAATAGTATAATGTAATATATGGATATTCCAAAATTTGATGAAACATTCATCCCCATTCTTGAAGTGCTTAAGTCCGGCAACGTATATAAAACAAGAAAGTTGATTGATGAAGTTAAAGCAATATTTTATAATGAGCTGACAGATGAGCAGTTGAAAATAGAGACTAAATCTGGCGATTTACTTATAGATAACAGGATTGCCTGGGGAAAGTCATATTTAAAAAAAGGTGGATATGTTTTTTTTCCTGAAAGAGGGAGCGTTCAGATTACAGACAAAGGCAGAGAGTATTCTTCAAGTTTATCATTTAAAGATATAATCACAGAAAGTCCTTTATTTGATTTTGCCAAACAAGGAAAGTTAATAGTTCAACAGGATAATCTTGCGCCAACTATCTCATCACCACAAGATCTGATTGATGAAGGATTTAACCGGATTGACTCTGAAATAAAAACTGAGCTTCTCAATAAGCTGAAGGGTATAGATCCTTATTTTTTTGAAAAAGTTGTGCTTAGACTTTTAAAGAAGATGGGTTATGGTGATTTTATAGAAACGGCTAAATCAGGAGACGGTGGAATTGATGGAATTATAAATGAAGACAAGCTGGGCTTGGATAAGATATATATTCAAGCGAAGAGATTTAATGAGGGAAAAGTACGGGAAAAAGACATCCGGAATTTCATAGGTGCAATGAGTGGAGATACTAATAAAGGTGTTTTTGTAACCACTTCTGATTTTGATGAAAAAGCAAAGGAAAAGGCTCGTTCCGCCCATCATAAAATTATTTGTATCGATGGTCAAAAACTTGTAAATCTAATGTATGAATATAATGTTGGTATTCAGGTGAAAACTACTTACGAGATAAAACAAATTGACGAAGATTTCTTCGATGAACAATAGGAATAGATTCTTGTAAACTTAATAAGACTTGATTTAATTCTACCAACAGATGGCATTACAAAATCTGGACAGAGATTACCGGCGAGTGGCTGAACATATCTTTAGCACATATTACGATGTTTCGGGTGCGGCTTACGACAGTAAGGCCAGAGGATATGAGAAACTGGTTAGTTCGGTTGCGTACAATAAAATGGTATGGGGTACGCATCCAAAGGATTATACCCACTTTGCTGAAAAAGCGATATTGTCCTCTACGGGTACATGTATCGATATTGGTTGCGGGGGACTTGCTCAAACAGCGGGCGTTTATTCGCTATCGACGCAGCCTGTTGTCCTGTTGGATCATTCTATTGAAATGCTGAAAATTGCCAGTGAACGGTTACTGACCAGGACGGGCAAGTGGCCTGAAACGATAGACTTGCTGCAAGCAAATGCGTTTGATTTGCCTTTCCCCAACGAGAGTGTCGACAATGTTTTTAGCTTTGGACTCATCCACTGTTTTGAAAACAAACGGGAGCTGATTCGAGAAGCTTTGAGGGTGTTGAAAGTAAATGGGCGGTTTTACTTTACGTCCATGACCTCTGATCGACGGATAAGCAACTATTATATGGGGGTGCTTCGCTTGGCAAAGGCATTTGGCAAACCGTTTACTTCCCGTCAGATGATGGAACTTTTTGATAGTCCCAACCTGGAAGTGGAATATTCAATGAAAGGAAGTATGATCTTTATAAGTGGTAAAAAGATCGTTTGATGATTTGATGAATAGTGTATTCATTTGTGATGGAGTGATTGATAAATTGTATTTAGCACTAGAAAAGATAAAGTAAGGTGGACGAATCAGATGACAAAAGCTAAATCGAAAGTATTCCGCGAAATATACATTGAAGGGCAGCAATTTAAAGATGTGTTGGCCAAGCGTGCAGCCTGGGAAGAAGTTGCGAGGATGTATAATGGATCATTTAAAACGATTAAAACCGTAAGCGCAGACCTGATGACCCTGATGCTTGAGATAGAATACAAAGATCATCAACTTGTTTTCAGGGAAACAGATAGGCAGGCTTTGAGAGTAGAGGTGTGGGTTCATGTTCCATCTCATAACGAATTTTTCATTAGCTTGAGAGATTGGACAGACAAGCTGGCAGCTATATTGGGTCGGCGTGGAGTTCGTACCGGACTAGCTGAATTTGATGCGAAGTATAGTATCAATTCCAAAGAGCCAGACTTTGTGATGGAACTGTTGAATAACGGGTTGCTGGCGGAAAAGATAGTTGCAACTGATGTTTATTCGGTGATTTTGGAATATGATAATCGCACTCAACGACACCGGCTGGTAACGGTGAAGGATAGGACTACAGAGAGCGTTGAAGAATTGAAAGAATTGATTGATCTGACATGTATGATGGTTGATCAACTGATATAAATATAGATAACCAGATAGTTACAAGATAATAAATCGATAATAATATGAAAGAATGCCCCAATTGCCATTCGGAAGTAGAGGATGGATTTGACATGTGCTGGAATTGCAGCTATAGTTTTGATGAAAAGAAAGTGGTCGCTTTCGAAGATGCAGAGACGACCGACATAACGAAGAACATTGATTGTTTGCGTTGTAAAGTGCCGATGCTTTACTCGGGCAACTTTAAATTCCATGAAGGAACCCGATACGGTGTGTTTGGAAATCTGTTTGAAGCATTTACCAATAGGGAGTCGTTCGATTTGTACGTTTGTCCGCAATGCCGAAAGGTGGAGTTCTTTTTGCCGGAATAAAGCATAGTCACCCCGATCATCGGAATGTTCGGGGTAACTGTTTATTGCTGTATTATTTCGAAGTAATTATGAGCTTACTCTCCGGCAGTCCCTCCGCTTTTACTTTTAAAGTGATATTTCCCGCTTTACGTGCACTACGGATCACCACCATCGCCCGGCCTTTCCATGCTTTGCGGGTGTTGCTTTGGTACAAAGCGGTGTCGGTGAGGAGGGCATTGTCTACGCCGATAATAGAGCCTGCACCTTCTACTTGAAAGTGGAGTGTATTATCAGCATTGGGTTGCGGGTTGCCTGCTGCGTCCTGCAATTGCACATTCACATAGCACAAATCCTGACCGTTGGCCTGCAACACTTTTCTGTCGGCAGTAAGTTGGATGCGGGCGGGTGCCAAAGCGGTTTTCAGCACTTTTGTTTCTGTCTTTCCATCTTTGTTGATGCCTACTACTTTTAGTTCGCCGGCCTGATAGTTGACGGAAATGGTGGCTTTGAACTGAGTGGAAAGATTCGTCTCTTTTTCGGCAATCAGCTGGTTATTGAGATACAGTTTTACTTGGGGATATTTGGAATAAACCTCTACTTCCAACGGTTTGTTGTTCATGCCGGGCCAGGTCCAGCTTTCCCAGGTAGGCCAAACCGACCACAACGTTTCTTTAATCACTCCATTGGCGGGATTGGGCTCTTTTACCGCTAAATACAACTTCTCGTTGTTGTTCCAAAGCAGGTTGCGGTAATGCGAAATGGGTTTACGCCAGCCCGTCAGGTCAATATCGCCACAATAAGCACCGTGCCACGGAAAGAAATCGCGCTCCCAGTGTTCGCCTGTGGGTTCGCCGGGATAGTACCACCGACCGATGCCCGATTCGCCAAGGTAGTCGAGTGCTGTCCATACGATGTCGCCAATGACATAGGGCTGCGTTTGCACCGCTTGCCAGTTTTTGAAGGCCTCGCGCGGATATGATTCTGTTTGCACAATCACCCGTGATGGTACGCGCTGATGATCCTTTGGTGCTTCGTGCAACTGGTAATTGTAGCCACAAATATCGTGAGCCGCCATCAGGGAATCGAACACGCTCCAACCTTCATTCCAACTCGTCATGGCCGAAGTTACGGGGCGGGTAGTGTCCAGTTCTTTTACGTAACCGGACAATAGTTTGGCTGTTTGTACCGCTTCAGGCTTGGTGCGCTCGATAATCTCGTTACCAATGCTCCACATGATGATGGAAGGATGATTGCGGTCGCGTGCCACCATCGATTGGATGTCGCGTTTGGCCCATTCATCGAAGATAGAAGCATAGTCGTGCGGATTTTTTTGCGTCCGCCAGCCATCAAAGGCTTCGTCGAGCACGAGCAGACCCATACGGTCGCAGGCGCGCAGAAAAGCTTCCGCAGGTGGGTTGTGCGAAGTACGAACGGTGTTGAAACCAGCAGCTTTGAGCAGTTCCACTTTACGTACCTCGGCACGATCGAAAGAAGCAGCACCCAAACAGCCGTGGTCGTGATGCACACAGCCGCCATTCAGTTTGATGCTTTTGCCATTGAGCAAAAAGCCTTTGTTGGCAGAATAACGGATGGTGCGGATGCCAAACTCCTGTTCCGAAATATCCATTGTTTTACCGGATTGCATCAAGGTGCTTTTAGCACGATACAAAGTCGGACTTTCGGGCGACCACAATTCCGGACGATTTACCTGAATGGTTTGACTCACCCATTGTTCCGATTGAGGTTGTAATGTAATGGAAGCGACACTTGAGCCAGCTGCTTTCTGCTTTTTGGTACTCAATGCCGTGCTTAGTATCAGTTTTTGTGCTGCATCCGTTTCGTTTTTGATCAGCGTTTTCACTACAACAGTTGCTTGGGTTGCAGAAGCTTCAGGCGTGCTAATGTCCACACCCCAATGAGCCACATGCACCGGCTCGTTTACCTGCAACCACACATGGCGGTAAATGCCCGAACCGCTGTACCATCGGCAGTTGATTTGCTGCGAATTATCTATCCGTACGGCAATTACATTCTCTTTGCCTACCAGAAGATAGGAAGTTATGTCATAGTAAAACGAAGTATAGCCGTAGGGATGAAAGCCTACCGATTGGCCATTGATGAATACTTCGGAGTTCATGTATATGCCTTCGAAATAAACAGCTATTTTCTTGTTTTGCCAGTTGGCAGGCACCTGAAAGCTTTTGCGATACCAGGCAATTCCAGCAGGAAAATAGCCACCCGCACCTTTCATCGGGTTGTTGAGATCAGTTTTACCTTCGATGCTCCAATCGTGTGGAAGATCAAGTTGGCGCCAGTCGGCATCGTTGTAGTTGGGCTGACTGTATTCTTTCTGATCGGAAAGGTTGAACTTCCAATCGTAATCAAATAATAAGGGTTTGTTACTGGTTTGTGCAAAAGCTGAACTGATGCTAAGCAGAAAAAAGAGAACGATGCGAATATGTTTATATAACTGCATGAGTTGGGTGATTATTTCTGATTATTGTTGTCCGGTAAACTTTCTTTATGTTGAAAACTTATGATATTTCTCATTTCGAACGAAGTGAAGAATCTGAAGAAATTTACCGGACAATAGTAATTTCTGATATACTTTATTTGACTGCAATGGCAGTGGATAATGAGTGTGGTGCCAAAGTCATATTCAAGTAGCGTTTGTTGATCTGAATGCTGATTGTTTTAGGTACTTCATTGAAATTGCCGGCTAATATAATCAGTTTTTTCATATAGATAGTCAGTATGTTTCATTGTTTATGATTTTAGCACTAAGGCACATAAGTTCTTATTTGCAAAAAACAGAGAAATACTTCAGTGTCTTATGTGGTGAAAAAATCAGGGAATGAACGCTTTGCCTACCACCAGTTTGTCGCCGGAAAGATCGACTTCGAAGAGGTGGGGGATGCGCAGGTAATGCCCGTTGACGTCTTTGTGACTGTGTACCGACATAAGCCATTGGCCACTGAGGGTTTGGAACAACATACCATGACCGTAGTTGGGTGGTGTGATGGGTTGCGCTTCCTGTATCCATGGTCCATCCAGGGTGCCGCTTTGTGAGTAAGCCACACCCTGTGTATAAACATTGTAGATCCAACTGGTCCAGATCATGCCAAGGCGACCACTGCCGGTGCGAAAGAGGTAAGGGCCATCGGTGACTTTATTGGGCTTGTCTACGCCATTTTCTTTCTCGCGGCTCCAGGGCGATTCGCTGGCGCGGAAAAGCAGTTTGCCTTCGCCAATGGATCCGCTCAGGTCGGGTTTGAGTTCTATCTTTTCGATGGTACCGTCCCAGTTTTGAAGCCATTCGTAGCAGTAGATCATGTAAGGCTTGTTGTCTTTGTCTACCCAAAAGGTGCCGTCGAGTGTGGGCTTGTTGGCGGGCAGGTAAATGGAGTCATGCATCGGCACAAAGGGACCATCAGGCTTGTCGCTGACCAGAATATGACTGGCGCGGCGCTCTATTTCATTGCCGCGGTAGGTGCCAATGTGCACAGCACGGTTGGTGAAGGTAGCAAAATAGTAGAAGCGGCCTTTATAAGCATGTAGTTCGGCTGCCCAAATCATCGGATCGGGACCCATCCACGATGTGGGATCGGTTTGAGCTACTTGATAAGGACCCGACCAATGCTTCAGATTAGTGCTTTTCCATAGCAAACCGCCAGTGCCTGTCATATAATACATGTTGGTTTTCTTGTCGGCCAGGATGCAGGGATCGCTCAGGCGAATGGAGTCCAGCGGAATGTTCTCACACACAGTGATGGTTCGCTTTTGTGCGACCGACAGGCTGCTGGTGATTAGAAGAATGAGTGATAGGAAGAATGTGTTTTTTTTCATGATATTGCTAGTTAGTGATAAGATGACATGGAGTCATCCTATCACTTTGTTTACTTTAAGTATGGCTTATTTATATTGAGGAGATGACTTGGAGTCATCTCCTCAATAAAGACAAAGTTTGTCAAATAAATTCTTATTAGTCAGCTCCACAATAGCCTGTACATGCTGAAACAAAGATCGGAAAAAGGGACTAAAAAAAGCACAGATAATTCAGCAATTAAAGATGTTTTTTCGTCAGATAAATAGTAAAACAAAAGCGACTCGTGTTTTAACTGAGCCGCTTTTGTTATGCTGAATCCTATTACCGGATCATTATTTTACGATTGATGGTGCCTTGTTTGGTTTGTACCGAAATGATGTAGATGCCTTCGGTCATGTCTTTCTGATAGAAGGTTTCTGATGTTTTGTCTTCGGAAATGCATCTTCCCAACAGGTTGTACACACGAATGACGGATGCAGAAGGCAGATCGTTGATAAAGACTGTTTTGCCTTTGGCCACGATATCTACTTCTTTCATTACGGTTTCGTCCACGCCGTTGATGATGTTGGCGTAGCCATATATGTTGGTGTTGTGGAAGGTCACCTGATAGGGCCATTGTTCGTCGGCGGTATAGTCGTCGTCCCAGGCATGGCGCCAGTGGATGCTCGGAGCACCTGATACTACGAGCCATAGTTTGTCACAGTTGGCAGGACAATCGAAACTTACGGTGCTGTAACCGGCATTATCGGTCATGCTACCCGCTTTGGCAGTGCCATACACACGGGTACCATCCTTGAGCAAAGCCACAAAACCATAGCGCCATCCGGCATAGGCCACGTAATTCTTTCTGAATCCCGCTGAGCCGGCCAATCCCTGGAAGTAAGCAATCACTGTTTTTGCGGTGGTAGGCGCATTCAGACGGATGATGTTATGACCGTAGTTCTCCAAGCAAGCAGTAGAGTCGATGCGCCATACGTAGCTACCCTTGTTGTTGAGTTTGGGTTGCGTACGAGAAGTAATATAGTTGGCACCATACGCTTTTAATGCCGGAATGTCCCAGGTAGTGAAGCGGGCACCACATTCCCACATCTCGTCGTTGAATTGTGCTTGCGTGAGGCTGTTCAATCGTTTGTAGGTTTCTACAGGGTCTTCGGGTTTGATGGATTTGTTCCACAATTTACCGATTTGATCCATGCCGCGTTTGTAACACCAGAAATCCTGAATGAAATAGTCGTTGTAGCGATAGGTTTCGTTCATCAGGTTTTTGTTGACATTGGTCAGGTAGCCCGAGAACCATTCGCTGGTGAACTGTTGTTCGGGGAAGATTTTGTAGGCCTGCCATTGTGCGCATTGTTCCCACCAGCCGTTGCTACCCGAAGCATCGGTGCCATAGCCATACATCCATCCGTTGGAGTCGTTGTTATCACAGTGCGTTTGGTACTGGAAGCAGTGACCCACTTCGTGAGCAATGGTTTGTCCGCCGCGGGAAGTCAATGCCCAGGGAGTAAGGGTGAGCAAGCCAATGAGGTTGTCGACACCCGAGCCGGAAGCTTCCCAATCGGTGGTATAGCGCAGGCGAATGATCATTTTGTAGGTATCGGTTTTGGACGAACCTTTGGTGATGAATTTGAGGGAATCAGCATAAAATTTGAATGCTTTTTCGGCGAGTGCCAAACAATCGTCGGCAATGGCAGGTGTTTCGTTGCCAAAGCCGGGTTCCCAGAAGAGAATCCAGTTTTTGGAATGCTTGCTGCGGTCGAGCGACCAGTTGTTGGTACTGCTGTAGATATCGCCCAACATCCAGCTGGGGTTGTACACCAGTTTGCCTACGCTACGTGTATTCGACACTAATAAGTTAGTGGCGGCCGCAATTTGAATCAGCGTCAGATCCAGGTTGTTGTAGCTGGTATTGGCCGCTGCAATGGCATTCGTGAGTTTGGTGATTTCATCGGCCTTTTCCAGAAAAGTAAGAATCAGATTGGCGTTGGTAATGGCCTTTTGCAATTTAGCATACGCATTCAGCGAAAGATAAGCTGTATCAATTTTGTTGTCCATCACGGTTTTGGCAGCAGTAAGATCGGCTTGTACGAGGGGATTGGCCGCGGTGGCAGATTGAGCCTGCGTAATAGCGCTGTTTAGTCCGCAGATGGCTGTGTTTTGGATGTGTTTGTTGAGCAGACCTTGTGCTTCGGCGATGCGATTGGTAAGCGCAGTGGCCTGATCGGCAGTAGTGGCAGCGCCAAGGTATTCCAGTTTAAAGTTATCGAAAAGTGCCCAATAGCCGGTTTGCTGGAAGTCGGATTTGGCACCGATGGTGAGTTTGTCGCCTGTATTGAGGAAAATGTTGGACAAAGTCATGTCGTAATAACTGGTAGTGGTGTTGCTGAACATAGTTTCGGCGCCGGCCATGGTGTTGACATATCCACTCACATTGCCGGTTCCGGTAAAGGAATGTTTGTAAATGGAATTAAACGGTACAGTTACGCTGGTGTAGTCGGGTGCCGAAGCATAGAGTTTGGCGTAAATGGTTTCGGTACCGGCTTTGTAGGCCACGCCTGCATCGTTGGCTTTAGGACGTTCGAAACCTTTTGCTTTCAGTCGGTATTTCCCGGCAGGTAGCCCACTGATGATCTGATACATGTTGAAGGTTTTCTGATAAAACTCTACTTCGTGGTTATTCACTGTTCCGGCACCTTTCCAACCTACCGTATCGTTGGCGTCAAAACCCTGATTCTTGATATAGCTGGTCATGTCCAATGGATTTGCTTCGGAAGCATTGGCGTATTTGTAGGTCTGGATAGCCGTTAGCAAATTGGAAGTTGCCAGCGTTACATCGGGCGAGGAAGTGCTGGTGAGGTAGCCCTGCGCAGTGGTGATGGCTGTTTGAAGCGCATCAGCTCCGTTGGCAGTGGCATTGTACAAAGCCTGTGCCTGAGTAATGGCAGCCTGTAGGGCAGTGGTGTTGGCTACTTCGGTAGCTTCGTACAGCACAAAGTCATCAAATCCCAGGCGGTTGTTGAGCCAGCGGAAGCGCGCCATTACGTAGCTATAGGCCGGGCTGGAGTTGGTAAAGTACACAAAGTTTTGTGTCCAGGCGCCATTGGCACCCACAGCTGTGCTGTTGATAAGGATACTCGGCTCGGCGTTGGAGGTTTTATCGTTGGTGCGCGACACTTTCAGGTAAATCTCTGATCCGGCAGCGGTGGTACTGGTGAGGTATTTTACCTGATAGGCCATCAGGTAGGTTTTTCCGGCAGTGATGGGCCAGCCTGTGCCGATAGAGCCCGACATGTTGGAACCTTCGCTGGTTAACCCAATCAGATATTTGGAATTTTTTACCCCGCCGGTGGTGGCAATGCTGAATTTGGCCGTGGTAAGTGTGGCAGCCGTGGTTGTGCCATCCGTCCAGCCTGTGAAATCGCTTTCGAAGCCGGGATTGGTAATCAGATTGGTGCTAAGCAATTTGAATTTGCGGTTGCTCAGCGTAAGGGTGTCGCCAATTTGCTGGGCGAGGGCTGTAAAACCGGTGACCAGAAAGAGGAAAAAGAAAATAGGACGGAGTAGAGTTTTTCTCATGATGGTGATTGTATGATGCTAAAAAAGATAGCAGACAAAGATAGCTGCTATTCCACATTCAAAAATAATTAGCAATTTAGAAAGAAAGGTGTATAATACAATCAAAAAGGTGAAGAAAAGGGTAGGGGTGGATGGTTTTGTGTTATTCAACCCGCTTCGGGGTTGTGATGGTATGGGGGCGGTGTACCCCCGGTTGCGCGTTGCTTACCGGGGGTTATGGTTATTTACTCCTTCGGAGTTGGTGGGAGAGGATGTTTGCGAGGATTTATGAGCAAAGTAGGCTTAGGGGCAGAACTTGCTTGTTTGTGTGTTTATTCAACCCGCTTCGGGGTTGTGGTGTGTGGGTGCGGTGTACCCCCGGTTGCGCGCTGCTTACCGGGGGTTATTGTTGTTTAACTCCTTCGGAGTTGGTAGAAGGGGATGTTTGCGAGGATGTTTTTATTGGCCCCAAGGCTCGGTTAAGTAGGATAGGCTCTCTACCATAGATAGACTACCCCTGAGCATCCGTCAAGACCTCCCCTAACCCCTCCATAGGAGGGGAATGGTAAAAGGTGCAATGCGAGTAGAAGTCAAAGAAAGAGCAATACTAACAATAGCACATTAACGACAGCTAAATAATACGATCAAAGTCTCGAACTGAGCACTCCCTCTCCTCGAGGAGAGGGTCGGGGAGAGGTCTAAACACAGGAGGATTGTGGGTAATGGCTTTTTTCCATAAATAGACCTTCCCTAACCCCTCCAAAGGAGGGGAATGATAAAAGGTACAAGGTTGTATAAGCAAAGAAGTAATCACTAAATAGAATGCACAAAAGCGGGAGCAATTTAAATGATTCGAATATCAAGTCAGACAGGCTCTAAAGGGGATGTTTGCGGTAGCTGAATGAATATGTCTGTTGCATATAAATAGCTGTTGGTTTCATTATAATGCATTCATAGAAATGTAAGAGACAAAAGTAGCTGACATCCCCTTTAGGGGCTTGGGGCGATATACTAAGGGTGTTTTTGAGAAATGAATAGTGAGCGGTTGTAGATGTATAGAGAACGTTTGTAGAGGAGCATTAACTATATGCAGAAGGCATAGGAGATGCGTGCAGAAGCCATAGGAGATGCGTGCAGAAGCCATAGGAGATACATGCAGAAGGCATAGGAGATACGTGCAGAAGGCATAGGAGATACGTGCAGAAGGTATAGGAGATACGTGCAGAAGGCATAGGAGATGCATGCAGAAGGCATAGGAGATGCGTGCAGAAGGTATAGGAGATACGTGCAGAAGGCGTAGGAGATGCGTGCAGAAGGCATAGGAGATGCGTGCAGAAGGTATAGGAGATGCGTGCAGAAGCATAGGAGATCTGTGCAGACGGTATAGGAGGTACGTGCAGAAGGTATAGGAGATACGTGCAGAAGGTGTAGGAGGTACGTGCAGAAGCATAGGAGATTGGTGCAGACGGTATAGGAGATGCGTGCAGAAGGTATAGGAAGTATGTGCAGAAGCTATAGGAGATGTGAAAAATACGTACTTGTCAGGCCGAAATTGAGTTCGTCGGGTAGGTTGGAAATCGGAAATTTTGGTTTTGTGGTGGCCGACTTATTGTAATTGTATGTACGAAAATTTGCTTTTGTAGTGCGGGAAAGCGCAGGGCTTATTGTATCGGAACGGGGAAATATGTTGTGTATCTAAATATATTGTTTTGTTTGAATTATTATTTTGTGTTTATTACATGTTTTGTGCGTGTGGACGAGCAACTGATTGTTGTTGATGGAAGGTGGAATATACACTTTATTTTGGACGAATATGGATAAGTGTATTAGTTGATGTATAGTCTATTGTGTGTTTTTGCGCTTTTATGGAGACTCAATATAGGAAGTAGAGTTGTGACGAATAAAAATTGTTGGATTAAGAAACCTGCGTTTTAATAGGCTGTAGGGCGTATTGTGATAATTGTGTTGAAAATATTGAGAAATATTTTTGAAATATGAGTTATATAATTGAAATATTGTATATATTTGCTCCGAAATTAATTAATAGATACCTGAAATTACTCCACTAGATTGGAACTATTTATTATCAAAATACAATATTCATTTACCTTAAATCAGTTTGTATGAAAAAACCACTGGTTAATAAAACGAAGATGTTTATGTCGGTATCCGGTGAGTGTGAAAAGAACCCTGATGTGGTGGCAAAGATACCACAGGGAAAAGAATCGGTAGCTGACTTGAATGATGCAATAGCTCAGATTGGCGACAATCAGGCTAAGTACGACCGTGAGGACACGAGCGGATTGACTGAAGAAAAAAAGCAAAAGCGCAAAGCGCTGGAAGCGGGAACGGAAAGTAACCGATCGAAATTACATGCCTATGCAGTGCATGTAAAGGACCCTGTGCTTACAGCGGCCACCGATTTGAAGTTGCGCGATCTGACTTCGGTATCCGAAGTGAGCTTGCAAAACACATCGGAAGGGATTTATCAGTTGATCAACACTCATTTGCCTCAATTGGCCACGTATTTGCTTTCGGCAGATACTCAAAAGGCCTACAGGGCATTGATTGATGATTTTGTGGCTACTATTCCGGCCCGTCAGCAGCACCAGGCATTGCTTGATAGCTTTAGCAATTTGATTGCTGCGGGCATCGATAAAGGCGACGATGCTTTGATGAATCTGGACGAGGGCGTAGAAGTAATTAAGGAATTGTATCCTGAATTTTATGCGGCCTATAATACTGTGCGCCAAATACCCAAGTATGGAAAGGTGACTTTGCAAATGCAGGGGAAGGTGGCGGATGCTGATGGCAACCCCATAGCGGGAGTGACGATCGGCATTTACAAAAAGGAGGCTCCCGAAGTGGCAGTGCTGACTAAAAAGACGGCTGCTATGGGAGGATTTAATGTCAAAACGCTGGCAGAAGGCTATTACATCGTAAAAGCCCAAAAGACAGGTTTTGTAGATTACGAAACCACCGTGGCAGTGGTGTTTGAAGCACTTTGCCGCGTGGACATCGTAATGACTAAAGCAACTATCAGTTAGAGATAATTAACCCGTATTTTGATAGTAAATAGTATTTGATAGCTGCTTGCATCGCTTGGGACGCGTTCCTAAGCGATGTTTTTTCTTCTTTTTATAGGAATATGGTTAATGTATGAGGAATAAGTGTATATTTGTGGGAGGAATAAGAAATGACCTCACCCCCTGCCCCCTCTCCTTGAGAAGAGGGGAGATATAGACGAACGATTTGAGTAGAAGTTATGGGGGACGAGGGCTAAATCAAAAGTCCGATGGATAGATTAGATATAAAATAAACAATAAAAATAACAAGCACCAATCTATAAGTTCAGAATACGGTATGTGAACCATTGTAAAAACAGAGTGATGTATATAACATACTATATTACAATTACTTGGTTTTATATTCAAGAAAACATAAAAGTAATATATGTCCACCTCAGGTTCCCATATCCATTTTGAAGTTCCTATATATGGGTGTTGTGTTGCATTAAAAAAAGTAACTACCTTTAAACGACATTTAAACAATAAATAATGAACTTATTAGAAGGAGAACAACTTTCATTTTCGGATTTAGATTTGGATAAAAACACCCAACTAACCAAAGATGAGATAAATGAAAAATATATAAAAGGCGAAGTTCGTATTATTACAGAACAAGCCAGGTATCCCCTCACTGCTATCACAAACATGGTTGAAAGCAATGACTACGCATTAAATCCTGAGTTTCAGAGAAGACACAGATGGGACAATGTTCAAAAATCAAAGCTAATTGAGTCGTTTATTATGAATGTTCCCATACCACCAATTTTCCTTTACGAAGATAAATTTTCTCACTATGAAGTAATGGATGGTCTTCAAAGGATGACTGCTATTTACGAATTTTATAAGGATAAATATTGTTTAGAAGGCCTTGATGAATGGAAAGAGCTTAATGGGAAAAGGTATTCAGAATTACCAATTCAAGTTCGAAAGGGAGTAGACCGACGGTACCTTTCTTCCATAATTCTATTACAAGAAACAGCAAAAACAGAACTTGAAGCAAATCGATTAAAGCAGTTAGTTTTTGAAAGAATCAACAGTGGTGGTGTAAAACTCGAACCACAAGAAACACGAAATGCAATTTTTAATGGCAAGTTGAACCAACTATGCTTGAAACTTTCTAGAAATGAACACCTCTGTAAGCTTTGGGGTATTCCATTACCTGACTCGGAAGAAAAAGAGTTAGGATTGTATAGTGATGAATTAAGAAACAATTCATCATTCGCAAAAATGGATGACGTTGAATTAGTATTAAGATTTTTTGCAAACAGACAGCGGAATGAGCTGTATAAGGGAAATAGGTTTAGAGACTATTTGGATTTATATTTAAAATATGGAAATGAATTTGACTCCAATTTGTTAGGAGAACTTGAGTTGTTATTTGAAAATACAATGAAATTTATTTATGATTTAGTCGGTGAAAAAGCATTTTGGTTATTCCGATTTAGAAATAATAACTGGAGTTGGTATGCTAGACCTACAACTGCTGTTTACGACACATTAACTCTTGTTGCCTCATCTTTTTTAGGGCAATCCACAGAAATATTAAAGAAAAGCGTTTTAATTGAATCTCAACTTGAAGAATTTTACAAAAAAAATTATGAGGCTTTTGAAGGAAGAAATACTAATCCATCGATTATTACTGAGAGAGAAAAGCTTTTCACTGATTTATTTAAAAGTTGGCTTGCCTGATGGAAAGTGTAAGAAGTCAGTTTCAAAGGGAACTCGAAAATCTGGAATTATTAATTTCCTTTTTCGATGAAGAATTGAATCTTTTAAAAATTCCCCAAAACGAGCATCCAAAATTAGACGAGTTCATTAATTTATTTTCCGCTTTCTATTCTCAAAAAAGAATCTTTAATTACAACTCGCTAATAATTTCATTGTATGGCTATTTTGAAAAATTTATCGAAAACTTATTGATAGCCTATATTGATAACATTAATGGATATTTTAAAAGGTATAGTAGTATACCACATGTTCTTACTAAAAATCATCTTAAACTTTCTCTTAGTTTATTAGACAAAGTTGAAAACCCAAGGTATAATGGTCCTTTAAACAAAGAAGGTATAATTGAAAATTTGCATAAATGTATTAACATCAATGAAAACTATCAACTGAATAAAGAGGCATTCTCACAACACACTGCAAATTTTAGAATACAAGTAGTTGATGAAATTTTTGGAAGAATCGGGATTGATTCAATTTCAAATAAGTTAAAAGGGAACGCAGAGTTTCAGGCCTATATAAAAGAAAAATATGAAATAGAAATTATAGGTGATTTAGATAACGATGATATACACTCAATAATGAATGAGTTAGCTGAAAGAAGAAATGAAGTAGCTCATGGTGTTCCTTCTGAGATATTAAGTAATCAAATAATTCTGGATTATTTCAACTACTTTAAGAAGATAGCTCATGCTATTACTGAAGTTGTTTTACTTCATTCAAATAGAATTAATATAAACGAAAATGGCCAACTAATCAACGAACTAACGGACTGTTATAAAGGTGGTACGATATTATGTTTTAATACAAATTTTCAAAAACTTAACAAAGGAGACTATATTTTTGGTGTTAATGATTCATCAATAGTTAAAGCAAAGATTCTTAATATCCAACTCGAAGATATAGATATTGAATCCACAGATGAGTCACAAGATTATGAGATTGGAGTACTAATTGATAAACCATTTAAAAAAAACCACAAAGTTTATAAATAACCCCTCGTTGTCGCGCTTTTGTAAAGCGTGCCATTGCAGGCTTCTTTACCCGGACAGGTCGCGACCTGTCCCTACGCGAGTGTCGGCAGAAGGAATACAAAGCTGGTAGGACACAAAGGGGTGGTGGATATACCCGTCCATCAGGATATGCTCTTTAAAAGAACAAAATCGGGCACCGTTCGACGTGATATGTTATCACGTCGGAATGGAGTATAAGGACTTTTAGTCCGCCTGTTTCCGAATGTACAATTAAAAAACGGAGAACTGCAATATCAAAATACAAGAGTTGACGGAAGGGATATTTTTACAGGCATCATGTAGGGACAGGTCGCGACTTGTCCGAAGGGAAAGACAGTAGCGAATCAAGAGAAATTAGGGCATTACAAATTAAGAAAGACCTGACAGGTTTTGAAAACCTGTTAGGTCGCGGGTTGAAAAAGGCCGCAAGCGTATAAAATTGATACCCTGTTCATTAGGGTATGCGCTTTAAAAGAACAAAGTGGCGCGTCTGTTCGTGTTGTTAGTGAGAGGGTGAATTTTAAGTCACCCCCTCACTAGCAGATATAAAGTGGTGAGCTGGTTTGATGGGATGGGTTGCTGAGCTTGTCGAAGCATAGGTTGATTAGTGCGAGATTTTTATAAATAAAGAAGATATGGGCAAGGGATAGGTTTTGTACTAAGACCTCCCTCCAACTCCCTCCACAGGAGGGAGAGTGCTGGCTGTGGAGAGTTTGGATGGTTTTGTCAGGGGTGTGGGATAGTTTGGTAGCTGTGCCTTGCTAAAGAGGATGGAATGATATAAAAACAAAATAGTGAGAGGATCGGCGGTTTTTTGCGGGGACTCGCGTTAGCAGCAACTTTAAAAAAATGAAAAAGACGATTAGCATATTGACAATTTTATTCATACTTCTGTGCTCTATGACAAGAAGTAAGACGAATGTTCATAGCGATTTATGTGAAACTATCAGAACGTCAAGACAATTAGAAAAACACAACTATTCGCCAAACGACCACAAAAAAATAGACTTAAAAACATTGAAACAGCTGGACAAAACGATTTATTTTAAATTAAATGGTTACGAAAAATCTAGTGGAGAACAAAATTATATTTATGGACACTTTGAAATATCAAAAAACAGAGTTGGACTAATTTGTTACAATAAAACTCGAGAATGTGATGATAACGTATATTTTTTCTCGCTCCAAATTATTGACAACTGTTCAAAAGCAAAAAAATATAGAGTACTAACTATCGATGATCACGACAATGACATTTTATATCAGTTGACGAGTTCTTTTAGCCAGCATTTCGACACTTTGACTATGACATTAAAACAAAGTAGCGAATGGGTAGTTGGAACTAACTTGAAAACAGACACATTATTCACAGAAATATATAAAATAAACTTACGAAGCGCAAATTTAGACACAATCAGCGTGACAAAGAAATTCAAGAAAATAAAACGAAAACAATAAAAAAGCTACTGCTAATATTTAGGCTTCCTGTGGTCGGAACGACCCAGTCCGTCAGTGGACGGATATACGCTGAAGCGTGGGTTGAACCCCGTAGGACGGGGTAAACCTGATTAGCTTCGCTGATCTTCCCCGCTGGTGCTCTTTTGTAAAACGTGCCATTGTAGGCTTCTTTTCCCGGACAGGTCGCGACCTGTCTCTACGCGAGTGTCGGCAGAAAGAATACAAAGCGGGTAAGATACAAAGGGGGAGCGGATATAGCAAAGAAATAGTGATGAAGGTCGAGCAAATGCCTGTGTAGGGACAGGTCGCGACCTGTCCGAAGGGAAAGACAGTACCGAATCAAGAGAAATTAGCGCATTGCAAGCCCGAAAGCTTTCGGGGCATACTTCATTCCGACGTGATAACATATTACGTCGAACAGTGCGAGACTTTTGCATATAAAGAAAAGATATCAGGAAGGACGGGAGAATTACCTGATGACTACTAGCATATTTTATGGAAGAGAATAATAAGACAAAATTACATCATGAAAAATATATCAATTCTGCTTTTAATAACATTCATGACTTTCGGTCTTTCACAAAAACAGACTGCACAGACTTTAAATGGGTATTGGAGTTTAATATGTTATAAAAATCTTTTGACAGGGAAACAAGATTGTTTGACTGTGACTGATGAGTCACAAACGGTTTCACTAGAGTTTAAAAACAATGGCAAAATTGGAACAATGTCTGGTCATACAACTACAAACGACGTGACTGGTGATTATTTTATTAGTGATAATAACAAAATCAGAGTTAAAAACTTTGGAGGTACAAAAGTCGGGGAACTTCCGTGGGTTTATGATTTTTGGTCAACAATTAGCCAATCAAGTTCCTTCAAATTTAATGGTGACACATTAGTTATATTATTTGACAATGACACAAAAGCAATGAAGTTCAAACAACTTAAGAAAAAGAAATAAGATATTTATGCAGAGTGATAGTGTTTTTTGAAGTATAACAAAATATATATCATTGAAATCTGTCCATCATGATCTGCTCTTTAAAAGACATAATCGCGCACAGCTTTGTCGCAATTTGCAATTAAATCGGACTGTCGTACATTGCTTTTGATCGTTGAGAAATCGGAGAGCGTACAATGAGGATGTATGGATATTGGTATTGGCAGTATTCGTCAGTAATCTGAATGACTGGATTGGGTGGAACAATATGTATCCACCTTTTTTGTGTTTAGATGATTTTGGGGGTGCTTAGGGCAATAGCTTTTCGGCTTGCCTGAAGAACTCAATATATTGTTGACCTTTGGTAGTCAGCGTATATTCTATGTGCAGCGGTTTAAGCTTTACGACTTTCTTTTCCAATAATTCAGCTTCTTCCATTTCGCGTAGGGCGGTAGCCAGCGATTGTTTGTTGGCGCCTTCAAGGGTGTTGAGCAAACCATTGAACCGCACAGGGCCTTCCAGTACCCGTTTGAAAATTTGTGCCTTCCACTTACCACTCAGTAGTTTGATGATGCTTTCTACCGGACATTCAGTTGCTTCGGTGTTAATATTAGTAGTCATGTTTTTTTGACTAATTGATTGATGTTGATAATTTGATGAACTTTGCAAACGTAAAGCAGATTCAGCTATCAGGGTTTATGGCGATGGGGCTTTAAAAGATCTCTTTCAAGATCTCCCCGATAAGGATCATCACTACCACTCATTACTGCTTCTGACTCATTAAAAGCTTTTGAGGCCATGAAAGTTCTGTCAATACTATTATTTACTTTTTCCGGGGCTTTCTTTAGCTGCGGAAATGCACAAAAAACGAATATGAATACCACCCATACCCCCATGCAATGCGACCCCGTAAGCGGAGTGTGCAACTTGCCCGAAACGGACGGAATGTCCGGCACACCGACGACTCCTAAAGCCATCCGGATAGTGTATGCTACCGATCCTATTTGCTCGGCCTGCTGGGCCATTGAACCACAGTTGCGGCGCCTGAAGCTGGAATACGGTCATGCACTGCAAATAGATTATGTGATGGGCGGCCTCTTGCCCGACTGGAGCTACAACCGCGGAGGCATTAGCAAACCATCGGACGTGGCGCATCACTGGGACGAAGTGAGCGATTATTATCAAATGCCGATTGATGGAGATCTGTGGCTCGAAGATCCGCTGGATTCCTCCTACCCACCATCGGTAGCGTTTAAAGCAGCACAATTGCAGGGGGATGCTGCTGCCATACGAATGTTGCGTATTCTGCGCGAAATGGTTTTTCTGGAGAAAAAGAACATTGCCCGCAAAAGATATATGACCGAAGCTGTCGAGCGTGCCGGTCTGGATGTGGAGCAATGGACGAAAGACTACGATACGCAAGCCCGGGCTTTGTTCGACGCCGATATGAAACAGGTAAGAGACTTGCGGGTGCCCGGTTTCCCTACGCTGGTGATGATGAATGACAACGGCGAGTCGGTGTATCTGACGGGTGTAAAACCTTATGCGGAATATGTGAGCGCTATTCGTCAGTTGTACCCGGCTATAAATGCGCAGAGCTATGACAAAAGTGCTAGAACTTTGTTTAGCCGTTTTCCTACACTGACACTACGGGAATATGCCGAACTAAGTCAGCAAGCGATGGCAGATGCGCAAAAAGACCTCGATCACTTGCACGAAGCAAAACTGATCAGTCCGCTAACGATCAAAAACGGCGTGCTGTGGAAATGGAAATAAGCACAGATCAGCTGCGTGAATATTGAGTTAGTGAACACTTTCGAATAAAGGCAGCCATCTGGCAGGGACAGCTTTTCGGTCTGTCCCTGTTTTATTTGTCGACTCTCAGTGAATCCTACTGATAAGACTTTGTCTGAATGTTTGAATTTTGGAACAGCTTACTTTTCTGTATAATTCTTCAGCCGGATGATATCCCACAAACTCACCGAATTATCAATATGTTCCAATATCCAGCTATTGTTGGAACGTACAAAATGATAGGTGTCGGTGAAATTCTCTCTGGTTTGATCCGTATTTTTGATGATCTTTTTCGTCGGCTCATGAACGGTGTAGTCCAGTAGGTTACCTTTGATATGAGCCACATACCTGTCTTTTGAGTTGTCTTTGAAATCTTCGCAACTGATGATATTGATGTCAGTAAACTCAATGTCTTTGATGAAATTTCGCTCTCCTTTCTTTTTCATTTCTGTCAGCATCAGTTGATAGTTCTGATAAAGCTCTGGCGTAACCAGGTGTTTTACCTTATCCATGTTCTGCGTTTGCCAGGCCTGCTGCATGTGGCTGAACGTTTTTGTGGCATTTCTTTTCATCGCTTCCATGTCCCAGAAAAGATCTTTACGGGATATTTTCATCCAGGTAAGCCATGTAAACAGGTTGGCTTTCCAAAACACAATGTGCATCAAAAAGAAAATGACAATCATGGAGATAAAGAAACCATAGAAGAGAATGTAATCCCAAACTCCCCACGGAATTACATGGCCGTTGCCACTATGATATCCATAAGTAGGTGTGCTATGAAATCCACCACTGAAACCTCCCCCGAAACCACCACCACCTCCGGCCCGTGCAAACAGAAGTTGAGTGCCTGCTACCACCAGCATCACTATCAGGAGGATTAGATGTTTCTTTTTCATGGTTGATATCTTTTTTTAAGTTGTTCATTAAAGAAAATGGTCAAAGGCTGAGCTACAATTTTATTTTTCCGGTACAAAACAGATTTGGTATAAACTTGATGATTGCCACTCAATGTCATTATGATTAAAGACTACTTCTTCAAATCAAAAGTATCTTTGTGGATAATGTACCTGGGAATACCCGTCCGATTGTAGTAAATTTTGAAATCGTTGGTAGTATCCGTAAGAATTAACACGTCATGATATATTTTATTGCTCAGGCTAAGCGAATCAACAAGTTGTAGGTTGGTTGAATCCACCGATGTTTTGCTTGCAGCAACTTCATACCACAGTGCTTTACTTTTGCCGGAATGGAATACCTCGAAGTAGAGGTCTTCGGGTGATAAGTGAACTTCTAATGAAAAGTCTTTGTAGGTAGTAGATTGAAGAACACATTTTCTTTGTTCCCATGCCCAGCTACATCCCCATTCTCCACCGTGAAAGTTCAAGGTATCAAATGCCATAAATTTCAACGAATCTATTGCACCGGAATGATTGCGATAAATAACGCTGCTATCGGTTTTATAAGGAAACCAGGATTTGTCCTGCAATTTTTGAACGTCATTATTTTTATTTCTACAACATCCTACCATCGTCAGTAGGAGTAGAACGATCATTGTATTTTTCATTTGCTTTTTTGTATATAGGTAGTCTGTAAATCTAACTTTGCAAATATACACCAAAATTCAATACCTTAACCATATTCTTTTAAAAACGTTGTCCTGTATTTTTACTAAGCCCATAGCCTTCAAAGCAAAACATCGTTCTGGATTACTCCCGAATGATGCATGCATACTTCCGCTATTCAGAATTTTTGTCTGATTTAAGGTGCATCTCCCTTTTGTGAAACTTTTTCAATACTTTCAAAACTCTCAATTCTACAAGCTTTACAACCTCCATCAACAGAAAGAGCGGCTGACAGTTACCCATCACCCGCTCTATCTTTTTCACGATCTATTGACTCATCAAATTTATAAACTATGAATTATCAACTATCAACTATCCCCTATCTTTTCTTTTGAACAAAGTCCCAAAGTACTTGGTATGCCACAAGATGTGGAAGATCGAAACAATACCCATCACGATACCAAAGTCCACATGCAGCCACATAAAGGTGGCAAACCAGCTACCCCAGATATCGTAATTGATCTGTACCACCAGCATCAGTCCCAGCACACCCGACACCAGAAACGCAATCAGTAGAATCACATTCCATATTTTTCGGTGTGTGGCTGTCTTTATCACTTTCAGTCGCGCGAGCAACCAACTCACAAAATACAGCAACAAAGTCGTACCCCCAATCTCAACCAGCGGATATACCGGAGCATGTTTTTCACTCTTCGTGGATTGAGTTGCCTGTTCACTTTTCGTACTATCTTCTGCAAACCAATCGTCCTCACTGCTTTTAGACACCGTGTCTTTGTCTTTTGATGAACCGTTCATCTCTTCAAAACCATCACTTTCGGCAGCAGGAGCCGCCATTGAGCTTGCCGGTACTTGCAATACAAGCACAAAAAGCACTCTAAAGAGTGCCTTTATCAATGAATTCCGCATCATGCTATTTCTTTTCTGGTAAATTCTTCAAACCATTGTCCAGCAGGAACTGCACATTTTTATCCACCGCTTTCGCCGTCATTGTGGCTCCTGTGTAGCCATCAATCTGTACTTTCTGCGCCTGCTTCACGTTTTTATTGTCCCACAATTTAAAGAAGCCTTTGGTTTCCAGCTTTTGCACATAACTGGCCGTCTCCCAGTTGGAGAGGAGTGCTATCTTCATGATTTTTAGTTTGGCATCGGTGATAATCATCACCGGGGTGTTGTCGTTGTAGCCGGTTACTTCCTTGCAAAACGGCATACTGGACATGGCGTAGCCCAGCAGGTTTTTGCTTCCATCCAGAATGCGGAACCAGTAGTTGTTTTCTTTTTCAATTTTTTCGGCCTTCGGAAACAGGCTTTGTACCACTTCTTTGTTTTTTACTTCGTGGAAAACGGCATTGGCACGTTGTTGTGCCCCGGCCATCAGCGAGATGCAGAGCAGGGCTGTCAGCAGCCAGCTTTTAGATGTTGATATGATCATTGTTGTTGGGTTGTTTTATACTGAATGATATTATTTCAAAAACTCAATATCGATGTTGTTCTTTTTAAAGTTTTCGTTGTTTTTTACCAGATCGTAGGCCGATTCGTCGAAAGAAGTTTTCAGTGTTTTGTCGGCACCGGCTTCTACCAGGTAGCGCAGTACTTTGTCGTCTTTGGCTGTAGATGCTGCTTTGACCAAGGCCGTCATGCCATCATCATTTTGTGCATTGAGGTTTACGCCCATGGCCACTACTTTTTTTACCAGTGCCAGATCACCCGCTGTGGCTGCGTAGTGGAGGATGGTGCTACCGTCTTTCTGGGGGGCGATCAGGTTGAAGTGGCGATCCTGAAGAAGCTTCATCTTTTCGGCAAATTCGTCTTTGGCTGGTGAGCCGTTGTTGGGTGCCATTCCTGCCGGTGGTGCTCCCGGTCCTCCTCTCATGCCACCGCGGCTGCCGGCTGCTCGAAACGATTGCATCAGGTAGTGTGTCAGGTTATAGCCTTTTTTGTCCACCACGTTGATATCTGCCTTGTTGTCGAGTAGTAAAGCCACCATGCTGCTGCTTCCGTAAGCCATTGCCATCGTCAGGGCTGTTTCGCCATTGGCGGTTGCTGCATTTACAGGCACTCCTTTGCTAATCAGATAAGCTGCCACTTCTTCTTGTTTCTGTTTCTTTGCTACCAGTTGCAGCAGTGTATTGCCTTCTTTGTCTTTCACCGCAGGACTCAGCTTTTGCCCGTCAATCAGGTAATTGAATACGTCTACTGTGTTTGCATCCCGGCGGGTACCTTGCGCTGCCATCAGTAAAGCGTTGTTCGTTAGCTTCACACCTTTTTGCTGCAATGCTTGTATCATTCCAATATTTCCCTTGCGGGCTGCATAGTCGGCAGCGGTGGCTCCGTTGGTATCTTTGCTCTGCAGCGAAATACCTTTGGACAGCAGGTAATTGGTCAATTCCATATCCTTGTCGTAGGGAGCCACCATCAGTAGCAGGTTAGCTCCATCGGCATAGCTTGTTTGCGGATTCAGTCCTGCTTTGAAGTACAATTCGATGATCTCTTTTTTGCAGGTTCCGGCATTAAGTGCCAATGCCAAGGGAGTAAGCTCATGATCGTCTTTTTGATGAATGTTGGCTCCTTTGCTGATAAGGTAGGAAATGACTTCGGTGTTGCCACGCATCGTAGCCCAATGCAGGTAGGTGCGTTGCTCGTGGAGTGGGCGATTGATATCAATGCCTTTCTGACTAAGCAACAATTTGATAATATCCGCAGATGCATTGCTGTTGATGGCCAGCGTAGCCGGATCCATATGCATGGCATTCGTTTCGGTAGGACTATTGCCTTTGTCGATGGCCATTTTAAGCTCTTCGATAGTAGGGTTGTTTCGCCAGAAATCCTGCGAAAGAAGGCTGTTATTTTGCTGTGCCTGTAGGGTTAATACGCCCAATAAACACAGTGCGGTTAAAGTTTTCTTCATGTTTGATAGTTGAGAAAATGGGAATAAATGAGTGATTCAATACGGGGAATCAAATTTTGCTGCAAATTTCATCATTCCAGCTTCGTGTTTCAATCACTATTTATGGTTATTTTGTCAGCAGTGAATAGTCATTTATGATGAGCAGAAAGGATGTTTAAAGGCAGGAGCTGCTTTTCCTACAGAAATTATCTGTAGATTTGCGTTTTCAGTGGGTCTTTGTTTATTCAATTCAAATTGAACACTACTATGGTTTACCTCTCTGTCGTCATTGCTGTGCTACTCTTATTGGCAGTTGCCCGAAAAAAGCAACAGCGGGAGCGTCGTTCCGAAAATATCATCGAAGTGAATCACGATAACTGTTCGCGTTGTCGCAGCTGTGTGAGCAAATGCAAACACGATGTGTTGGATATGGTGCGCAACGAGCAGGGACAGCGGGTGATGATACTCCGTCCCGATCAGTGCACCGGCTGTGGCAAATGCCTGGAAGTGTGCCGGTTTGATGCACTGGCACTGGTTGTGCGGAAATAAGAAAAAGCGGTGAATGGTACCTTAGTCAGCAACCGTTGGTGCTACGCCAAACTGCTTTTTGTAGGCGGTGGAAAAATGCGATAAGTTTTTGAAGCCCACTTCCAGGTATACGTCGGATACTTTGCGGTGCTCGTTTCTAATTTTCTCGTGCGCTACGTTCAGGCGCTTTTCCATGATCCAGCGTTGTGGCGAAAGGTCACTGATTTTGCTAAAGTCGCGTTTGAAACTGGCCAGACTACGCCCGGTAAAACCTGCAATGTCTTCCATTGACAGGTCGTACATGTAATTGTCTTCCAGATAATCCAGAATATCGATTTTCCAGGGTGCTGTGAAGTTAAACAGCGCTGGATAAAACTGCTCATCAATTTCCAGTAGCGACAGAATCCCTTCCTGCAATTTTAGTTGCATCAAACCTGCTGATGGCACCTTTTCGCTGTCGAAATAGGGCACGAGCGATTGAAACAGGCTGTCGATATCGGCAGAATGTGGCAACTTAATAGCAGATGGTTGATGGCGCTGTGTGTGGAGCGGGAGTTGCTGTTTGTTGAGCGACTGAAAGAAAGTGCGTAAAAAGTTACGTTTGTATATCATAAACACCGCCTGAAACGGTTCGTTGCCGTAAGGCAGTTTACTCATTTGTACGCGGTTGTCCTTGCGCAGGAATACACATTCGCCTTTGCGTACCGATAGTTTGGTATTGCCTTCTTCTACCAGATACTCGCCCGAATATACATACACCAGCATATGATCGTGCACCATTTTGGTACAAACAGTGTCGTTTTTAGAATAATAGCTGAAAAATACGTCTTCGTAATTGAAGCGGCGTGATTCGGTAGGGCAGGTGTTCATGGGATGAATGTTATTCACCTTTTCCAAAGTTTTAAACTTTGGAAAAGGTTGGTTTTAATTAATAGGCTTTTTCGAGAATGGTGCGGGCCACGTCCGGAGTGATGGCGCCGGTTTCCGAGAGTTTCAGCATACCGTGTGCTTCGAGTTGAGCCACGATATCGTTGATACCCGAAGCTTCCACACCGTAGTCCGACAAGCGGGTTTTGATGCCCAGGCTTTCGAAGAAGTCGCGGGTTTTGGCAATGGCTGCGTCCACTTTCTCAGCATCTGTTCCTTCGGTGATGCCCCAAACGCGTTCGGCGTATTGCAGCAGTTTGGCGAATTTCTGTTCTTTCACCACTTCTAATAGCGAAGGATACACGATAGACAGTGTTTTGCCATGATCGATACCGAATTTGGCTGTCAGCTCGTGGCCAATCATGTGTGTAGCCCAGTCCTGCGGAACACCTACACCGATAATGCCGTTGAGTGCCATGGTGGCAGCCCACACCATGTTGGCACGTGCATCGTAATTAGTTGGTTCTTCAATATTGGTTTTGCCTACTTCAATCAATGTCTGCAGAATACCTTCTGCCCAACGATCCTGCACGCGCGCATCTACCGGAAAAGTGATGTATTGTTCCACAGTATGTACAAAAGCATCCGCAATACCGTTGGCCACCTGAGTAGTTGGCAATGTAAAGGTGATTTCCGGTTCCAGTACCGAGAATTGCGGGAAAACACGTTGGCTCATCACCGGGAATTTTCCATCGCCGTAGCTGATCACTGCACCGTTGTTCATTTCCGAACCGGTAGCCGGCAAAGTGAGCACGGTGCCGATGGGCAATACCTGTGGCACTACATCCGGAGTAATGTCGCGGAAGCCATAGTACAACAAATCAGTCGCCTCTTTTGGGTAAAAACTGGCCAGTGAGATAAACTTGGTGCCGTCGATGACCGAACCGCCACCTACGGCCATCAGGAAAGTAATGCCTTCGGCACGCACCACTTCTACAGCTTTCATCAGCGTTTCGTAATGGGGATTGGGTTCGATACCGGCAAATTCCAGCACTTCGCGATTGCCCAAAGCGGCTTTTACACGGTCGATGACGCCGTTGCGTTTGGCACTGCCACCACCGTAGGTGATTAATACTTTCGCATCAGCTGGTACCAACTGATCGATTTTCTTTATCTGATCTTTCCCGAACAAAATAGTTGTTGGGTTATAAAAGTTGAAATTGAACATATTCTTTATGGTTATTTGTCCTTCGGACGATATTAATAGTTATTTGCCTTCGTGATATTTGCCTATGGCGATATTATTTACTCCCCTTTAGGGGTTGGGGGTCCGTCTACCGATCAATCATCTTCGCATTGGCGGGTGCATATCGTTCGCCGATGAGCTGAATGTCGTTCAGGGCGGTAGCTATTTGTGCCAAATCATCCGCTGACAAAGATACATTGACTGCGCCGATATTTTCGTCCAATCGATGCATTTTTGTGGTGCCGGGAATGGGGACGATCCACGGTTTTTGCGCCATGACCCAGCTTAAAGCAATTTGTGCGGGTGTTGCCTCTTTTTCAGTTGCAATTTTAGTCACCAATTCCACCAAAGCCATATTGGCTGCACGATTCTCTGCACTAAAGCGGGGAACGCTGTTACGGAAATCATTGGCTTCAAATTGTGTGTTGGCATCCATTTTTCCGGTGAGAAAACCTTTGCCCAGCGGACTGAATGGCACAAAGCCGATGCCGAGTTCTTCCAATACGGGCATGATTTCATCTTCCGGTTCGCGCCAGAACATAGAATACTCGCTTTGGAGAGCAGTGACCGGCTGTACGGCATGTGCCCGACGAATGTTTTTTACACCTGCTTCGGACATCCCAAAGTATTTCACTTTCCCGGCCTGAATAAGGTCTTTTACAGCCCCAGCCACATCTTCAATGGGTACATTCGGGTCGATGCGGTGCTGATACAGCAGATCGATGGCTTCCACGCGCAGGCGTTTCAACGATGCTTCCACTACTTCGCGGATATGTTCCGGGCGACTGTTGAGGCCACCTGCAATACCGCCCACATTAAAACCAAATTTGGTAGCAATCACCACTTCGTTTTTAAACGGCTCGAGTGCTTCGCCCACCAGTTCTTCGTTGGTAAACGGGCCGTACACTTCAGCCGTATCGAAAAAGGTGATGCCGCTTTCCACCGCTTTGCGGATAAGCGCGATCATTTCTGTTTTATCACCGGGTGTTCCGTAGCCGAAACTCATACCCATGCAGCCCAATCCCATCATGGAAACTTCAGGGCCGTTTATTCCTAATTTTCTTGTTTGCATTGTTTCTGTTTTTAGTTAGCACACGGAGAACATTGAATTTACGGAAAAATAAATGGTCGATCATTCTATTTATCGGTGTTTCTGTAGAAGCAGTGTGTTCTGTGTGCTTGTTTTGAATCACGATGCAAAATTAAAACAGAAACCGCAGAGAATGGTTTTCCCTGCGGCTCAAAATGTTTTTCTGAAAAGCTCAAATTTTACTTCTGATTACCTATCCAGGCTTTGATGGAAGCATCTGTTTCTTTTACCCGACTGCCTGCAATGGCCAAACCTTTTTCCACCTGAGCCGTGGGGCATAGTTTGTGGATGTCGCGCTCACCACCCATGCCGCTGCCTTCGTGGGTGCAGAAAGGAATAATGGTTTTGTCGCTGAAGTCGTACGATTCCAGAAAAGTAGCCACCGCCATCGGGAAAGTGCTCCACCAGTTGGGGTAACCGAGGTAAATCACATCGTAATCATCCATGCGGTCTACAGTGGCGGTAAGAGCCGGGCGAGCCTGTGCCCTGAGTTCCCGTTGTGCCACGCGGGTGGTTTCGTGGTAGTCGACAGGATAGGATTCTACCGTATCTATTTCAAAAAGATCATAACCTGTGAGTGCCTGAATCTTTTCGGCCACGATGGCGGTATTGCCTTTTTCCAGATCGACGATTTGTCCGCTAAGGTAATTTTCGCCCTTGCGGGAATAGTAGGCGATCAGTCCTTTTTTTGTGGTATTCATTGTGTGAGTAATTAAATTATTATTCGGGCAGTACCTCGTTGAGGCAAGCCAATGCGTTGATAGTACGTGGGTAGCCGATGTAGGGCAGCAGTTGTGTGGTGATGTTGATCAGCGTTTGTTTGTCGTTACCCATATTGGCATTGCCACGAATATGACCTTTCACCTGTGCATCGGCACCGCCCATACTGATGAGCATGGAGTAGGTGAGTAGTTCGCGGGTTTTCACATCCAGTCCGTTGCGGGTGAGGTAGTCGCCAAAGCAATTGGCTGATAAATACTCCTGAATGTGCAACTGATTAATTGGTGAGTTGGCATAAAGTTGATCAATGACATCGCCAAAAATTTCTTTTTGTACAGCCAGCCCTTTTTCGTGCCGATTTTCGGCAGTAGTCGTTCCCTGTGCTTCCAACGGAAGTTGAATTCCTTTTTCGCGAAAGAATGCATTGGTGGCTTGTAGAAAATCGATGACTTTGGCTATGCCCACATAAGGCACCGCCTGATAGACTATTTCTTTGATTTCGACGGGTGTAATGCCCGCGTTGAGGGCGGCGATGAGAAATCGTTTATATTCGGTGAGGGCCTGGCAGGCAATGTTGGAGGCCAGAATGACCAGTACCCGGGTTTTTACATCCAGTGTGTCGTGAGCGATCACTTCGTCGAATGCCCAGTTGTCGAAAATCTGTATCAGTTCGGGGTCAGTTTCTTTGGCGGTGGAGCTATAATCGGGCCACAGTTCTTCGTGATGGCGGATGGCCGCTTCGGTAAGTTGAAGGATTGCTTGTTTCATTTTACGAATCAGTTTGATAAATAACCGACTGCAAAATTAAAAACAAAGCCGCAGCGAATGGTTTTCGCTACGGCTCAAATACCTTTATTGAAAAGCTCAATTGTTTGACTTCACCCAATTGCGAATCAATTCATCGGCTTCGCTGACTTTGCTGCCTTTGATCAGCAATTCGGGAGCAATGGTGACGCCGGGACAGAGTTCGGCTATTTCGGGAAGACCACACATTCCACTGCCTTCGTGGGTGCAGAAGGGAACGATGGTTTTTCCATTCCAATCAACATCGCGCAAAAAAGTGCCAACTACCATCGGAAAACAGCTCCACCAGTTGGGATAACCCAGGTAAATGATTTCGTAACCGGACAGATCCGGTGCTACGGTTTTCATTTTAGGATAAATGTCTTCGTTGTGTTCGATCTTAGCGATTCGGGTGGTTTCTTTGTAATCAGAAGGGTAGGGGTCGAGCGATTCAATTTTGAATAGATCAAAGCCCGTCAGCTCGTTGATTTTCCCCGCTATTATTTCAGTATTCCCAATGGGTAAACTGATGATTTTTCCGTTTACATAGTTCTCGCCACTTTGCGAAAAGTAAGCAATTAGCCCTTTTTTCTCTGTCTCCATGCAATTTTTGTTTTTGTATATGATTTATAGTTTGTTGATTTTCCCGATAGCCGAACAAAATGTACAATTATATAAACAAGAAAATGCGTTGAGTGTTTAGGGGACGGAAGAGAAATTTGAGCTCTGGATATCTCCAGACCATCTTCAGACCTCAAGTTCGGCCATGTGTCATCATGGCTGTCGCACAACCAGAGCATCTCCTACAATTCTCCTGGTTCAGACCTCTCCCCAACCCTCTCCTCGAGGAGAGGGAGCACTCGGTTCGGGGTTTTACTCGTAGAATAGGTTTTGTATTTGTGTGGATGTATTAATGGTCAGTTCTATTTTCTAGTCATCTTTTTTGCGCGGAGTTCCCCTCCTTGAGGAGGGGTTAGGGGAGGTCTGGTTGCCTTAGAGGTTCTACAAATCTTCGAATTACCATACAATTCTCCTGTGTCAGACCTCTCCCCAGCCCTCTCCTCAAGGAGAGGGAGTGCTCGGTTCGGGGTTTTACTCGTAGAATAGGTTTTGTATTTGTGCGAATGTATTAATTGTCAGTTCTATTTTCTAGTCATCTGTTTTGCGCGGAGTTCCCCTCCTGTGGAGGGGTTAGGGGAGGTCTGGTTGCCTTAGTGGTTCTACAAATCTTCGAATTACCCACAATTCTCCTGTGTCAGACCTCTCCCCAACCCTCTCCTCAAGGAGAGGGAGTGCTCGGTTCGGGGTTTTACTCGTAGAATAGGTTTTGTATTTGTGCGGATGTATTAATGGTCAGTTCTATTTTCTAGTCATCTTTTTTGCGCGGAGTTCCCCTCCTTGAGGAGGGGTTAGGGGAGGTCTAAGTGCCAAATGGTTCACATCCCATCAAGCACCTCTTTTATTTTCATCGCTACTTTTGCGGCATTTTCATACACTTCTTCATTCGTGAAGCGTATCACCCTGTAGCCTAATTTGTTCAACTCCTGAGTGCGTAGTGCGTCCTGCTCTTTTTGTTGCAAATGGATGCCTCCGTCAATTTCAATGACAAGACCATTGGATAGACACACAAAATCAACCATATATTTATCGATTACTTGTTGTCGTCTTATCTTGTAACCAGTTTTTTTGTTTCGCAGATATTCCCAAATGATCTGCTCGGCACATGTAGGATTATCCATCATGTCTTTGCGTACATCCTTTATGTGTGAATACACAAAAGGATCGGCCGTAGTGTATTTGGGTTTTTCGTTTTCCATAGTGTGTACACCATAACGGAATTTTGATTTTACAAAGATAGCAATTGTTGCAAGTGAGTCATTTGCGAAACAAATAAAGGATGACAATTTCTTGCGTCCTTTTATCTTCAGACCTCTCCCCAGCCCTCTCCTCGAGGAGAGGGAGCGCTGAGTTCGAGAGTTTGCTGGTTTTATTAGGTTTTGTATTTGTGCGATTGGATAAATTGTTACTTCCTTTATTTCTGCCAGCTTGATGCTTTAGCAGTTCCCCTCCTGTGGAGGGGTTAGGGGAGGTCTGGTTGCCTTAGTGGTTCTACAAATCTTCGAATTACCCACAATTCTCCTGTGTCAGACCTCTCCCCAGCCCTCTCCTCAAGGAGAGGGAGTGCTCGGTTCGGGGTTTTACTCGTAGAATAGGTTTTGTATTTGTGCGGATGTATTAATGGTCAGTTCTATTTTCTAGTCATCTGTTTTGCGCGGAGTTCCCCTCCTTGAGGAGGGGTTAGGGGAGGTCTAAATGCCAGGGTAGGTCAGGATATCATACCTTACCTCGGAATAAAGCTGGCCGGTTCGCTGGGTTCGCCCCATCCGCAGGAATTGCCGGCGGTGATGCGCACAAACACTTCTTTGCCGCGGGTGAGGTCTTTGGCCTCCAGTTTGCTGAGGGTGGCATAATCGATATACGATACCCAGGTAGGATTGGTCAGCGAATCGGCGATCTCCAGTTTGTACCGATCGGCATCGGCTACAGCATCTATATATACCTTCAGGCTGCATGCGCTGTTGCTGTCGGTCACTTTGCGGATCACGGGCCGACCGGGAGGGGTGGTGATGGACACCGGGTCGTTGCTGCAATCGAAGCCCGACGACAGAATAATCACTTTATCGCCGTCGGCTACTTTGTTCACGTAGAAAACCAGCTGTTTAAGTAGAGCAAGTACCACATTGGCTTGTGCCTGTATGGCTTCCCGGTTTAGTTTCGTGCCATCGTCGGCATTGATCAGGTTCGTAAGTTTCAGATTTTCGGCAATCACCTTATCCAAAGCAGGATCAGGAGTCGCGAAAATGGTTTTCTGACCAGCGATAGACGTAGTGGTACGTGTACATAACTGGTTGATCTTTAACGGATCTTTCGATTTTAAATGCAAAACTGCTTCGTAATTTCTCATATCTCAAAAATTTTATGGGTTGATGCTGGCAAATGTAGGAAGGCTCTCAAATACGACCAAGTTTTTGCGATTGAAATCTATAACGGATTATAATCCGTCGTAAAAATGGGGTGAAATACAAAATTATGGGGTGAATCCCGGAAGAGGGATGCATCTTTCTTTTGAAAGTATGCGGTCGAGGAAAAAGAAAACCCTTCTTTTGTTCGAAAGTATGCGGTCGAAGAAAAAGAAAACCCTTCTTTTATTCGAAAGTATGCGGTCGAG